>NZ_JBEXGR010000038.1:0-35155 GCF_040607415.1 Micromonospora sp. NPDC005291 | reverse complement strand
GCCGGCACATCGACACCGCAAACCCTGACGCTCCCCGCTCATTCACCAGCTGGCTTGGCAGCTCTGACCGGAGATCAATCCGATTCCCAAGCTGACAGTGCGGGTTCGATTCCCGTCACCCGCTCCACCGCGAAGGCCCTGGTCAGGATGCGAATCCGAGCCGGGGCCTTTGACATTGTCGGATGACCCTCAGCCATCACCCAGCCGGTCGACGCCTGCTCACTGGCGCTCTGGCTCGGCGACCGGCGGGTCATACGGGCGGTGCACCACGAACTCGTGGAACGTCTCGGTCATCCCCAATCCCTCACCGGCTAGAACGTCACCCGGCGCCGGAATGGTCGAGGCCAGGCGGGGCGGTGTGGGCGATCAACTCCGGGGCGCTGCACACGTGGGGCGGGAGCGCGCTGTCACGTCATGGCCGACTGCGGGGCGACTCCACCCGACGGCACCAACGACCATGGCCAGACCGAGGGCGCCCAGTGCGTACATGAGCGGGCGCCAGCCATCGGACCGGAAGGCCTGGATCACGAGGTAGCCGATGAACAGAGCCTCAATTGTGATCATGACCAGGACCGCTGCGCGACTGTTGAAGATGGCACTCGAACGACGCCGTCCTGCTCGTTCCTGAGGCATGGCCGCGACGCTAACAGCGAAACGTCAGGCGTCTCTACCGGGCATTCGCCGAGAAGCGTTATCAACCTGTTGGTGGCGTCGGAGGAGTTCCCGCAGTGCGCTGATCTCGGCGGCCAGTGCCGCCTGCCCTTGCTCGGTGATCCTTATCCAGGTCTTGGGTCTGCGGCCGTGGTAACCCCTCTCGATCTGGATCAGGTCCGCCTCCTCCAGCACGGCGAGGTGTCGGGAGAGATTGCCGGCGGTGAGTTCGAGTGCGTCGCGGAGATAGGCGACCTCTACCCGCTCGGCCTCCGCCGCGATGGTGAGGATGCCGAGCCGGTTGCGCTGGTGGACGGTGTCGCTGAGGCCGTTCGTCGGGTGCCCACCGTTGCCAGGGCCGGCGGCCGAGGAGCTGGTGCCATTCTCACCGCTCACGCCGACCTCTTGCCCGTGGTGAGGAGGGCGACGGTGCCACCGACGAGCAGGATCGGTGCTGGCAGCAGGGCCGCCAGCAGGAAGCTGAAGCGGTTCAAGTCGCCCGGCTCAAAGTCCGTGGTGTGGAAGTAGATGTTCACCAGGACGACCGCGGCGATGAAGCAGGCGACCACCGCCGTCAGGCCGCGACTGCGTTCCAGTCGGGCCAGGACCACCAGACCGACCGCGATGACCAGATGCGGGAGCATGCCGCGATTGGACATGCCCAACAGGGGTGTGGTCGCCCAACTGGTTCCGGTCGAAATCGCCGTCGCCGTGTTGAGCAGCAGGAATCGCAGGACGATCGGCAGCACGAGCCCGACCAGGGTGCCCACGATGCCCGCAACGACGTACGCCCGGGTCGAAGTCTGCACACCCACCCGCACACCATGCCACCGATACCACCAGAGGCTGAGCAGGTAGCCGCCGATGAGTGCCACCAGCCAGTACCAGCCAAGGGCTGCCGAGCGTTCAAGGAAATCCCCGCCGAGGCCGGTCAGTGCGGGATTGTCCTCCGTGGCACGCAAGGTTGGCGATTCGACCGACTCGACGTACAGGGGTGCGGCCATCGCCATGAGGAGACCGAACACCAGGAGCGGTAACCAGTAGGCGTGGCGGACGGCCCGGGTGCGCCGTCGGAGGGCGGCCACCGATGCGAGGAGTTCGCCCGGTGTGTCCTTGCGGTACGGCGCGGCGTTCGGTTGCTCCGACACGGTGACCTCCAGGCTGCCTCGACTCTTGCTGCACTACCAATAGGTTTGCATCGCAAACCATTCTGCGCAAGAGTTTCAGCGAGACGATGACACCCGACTGGATCGACCGTGGTTGTTCCTCCTGAGCCTCGGCACCGGCTACTGTCCGGCTCGGAGGTGGTCCGTGTTCACCGAAGCGTTTCCGATCGTGACGACACCCGACCTGCCACGACTGATCACGTTCTATCGGGACGCGGTCGGCTTCGAACTGACCTACCGGTTCCCGGAGGACGGCGACCCGGAGTTCGTCGCACTCCGACTGGGCAACAGCGAGCTCGGCCTGGCCGCCGACCCGGATGCCGGCGACCCTGCCCTCGCACGCCGTTGGGAGCTGTGCGTCTACGCCGACGACTGCGACGCGGCCGTGGACGCACTACGCGTGGGCGGTGCGACGGTCACCGAGAGGCCGGTCGACCAGCCGTGGGGTGAGCGGTCCGCCCGGGTCACGGACCCCGATGGCAATCGGCTGCTGGTGCTGTCACGGCTGTAGCCGCGGCTGCCTCCGGCGTTCACTCCGTCACCGTCGGGCCGCCACCGCTGCCACGATCGTCGAGCACGAGCGGGGCGCGACCGCTCACCACGTACCGGATGTGGGTGACCTGCGGCGTGTGGAGGACGCGGGTCGGCGTCAGCTCAATCGCCTCCTTCTCGCCCAGGTCGAGGTCCGCGTCGAACAGCCGGAGACCGGTGCCGAGCACGACCGGTACGACGTGCAGCTCCAACTCGTCCAGCAGGCCGGCCTTGAGCACCTGCCGCACCAGGCTGCCGCCCCCGGCCACGGCGACGTTCTTGCCGCCAGCTGCGGCGCGTGCCTGCTCGACGGCGCTGGCCACACCATCGGTGACGTAGGTGAAGCTGGTGCCACCTCCGCGGAGCAGGGGCTGGCGCGGGCGGTTCGTGACGACGAAGACCGGCGCGCGGAACGGCGGCACCTCGCCCCAGGGGATTTCACCGCCGTCGGCCATCCGCCGGCCCATCACGTACGCGCCGGCAGCGCCGAAGGACTCGGCGACCACCTCGGAGTTGGTGTCCTGCCTCCCACCGGAGAAGCCCAGCCGTTCGCGCCATGCCATTGCTTCGGTCGCCCAGCGGGTGACCCGGAAGAATCCGGCGCTCTCGGCCGAGTCCCTCCAGTTGCCGTCGCCGCTGAACTGGGGGCCGGCGTAGAACCCGTCCATCGACACCGACAGTTGTGCAGTCACCTTCGTCATCTCGCCCCGGTCCTCTCATCGGGCGACACCCCGCCTGGGTGCCGCTCACCGATGGGTCGGAGCCGAACGAGAACCCCCTACCGGGAGGGCGTGTGACGCGTGTCACCTTCCGGCTCGGCCAGGTACCACGTCCCGGCGCGCTCGGGATCGCGCAGCCAGCGCATGCGGGGCACCTCCTCCGGACGGGGCCTCCAGTCCCGGTAGGGCGCGATGGTCAGCCGCCAGGCGATCACCGCGAAGACGTAGATGCCCGGGCCGACCAGCCAGAGCAGGGCATCGCGTCGTCGGTAGGAGGCGTACGGCGCGAGCCACGCGGTCGCCGCCACCGGCACCGCGATCGCGCTGAAGTCGGCCATCGGCCCGTGGCCGAATCGGGACTCGATCAACTCGCGGAGGATGAAGGAGGGAACGACCACCGCGAGCACCATCGCCGCCGCGAGGAGCGTCCGCATCCGACGATCCAGGGGTACGCGGGGAGTGGTTGGACCGGCCGACATTCCCGCAGAGTACGGGCCGGCAGGCACGGTGGATCTACGACTTACGGTCGACGATCGCCGCCTCGATCCGCAGACCGAGGCCGGTCAGGATGAGGAAGGCGGCAAGGATGTGCGGCTTGAGCCCGTTATAGCCGGACGACATGGTGAGCAGCGAGGTCATGAAGCCGGCCACCAGCGACACGGTGCCGAATGCTCGTACGGTGTCGCTGCCGCCCTGCTGCGACCGTAGGTCCATGACGGAACGGTAGCGAAGACTCGGCGCTGGTGGTGCGCCCGGCTAGGCTGGCGATCATGCGAATTGGCATCGTGATCCTGCCGGACCAGCGTTGGGCGGAGTCGCAGCGCCGCTGGCGGCAGGTCGACGAGTGGGGCTTCGACCACGCCTGGACGTACGACCACCTGGGCTGGCGGGACCTGGTCGACGGCCCGTGGTTCGACTCGATGGCCACGCTGACCGCCGCCGCCACGGTGACCTCCAGGATCAGGCTGGGCACGCTGGTGGCGTCGCCGAACTTCCGGCACCCGGCCGCGTTCGCCCGGCAGATCACCACGGTGGACGACGTCTCCGATGGTCGACTGCTGCTCGGCCTGGGCGCGGGCGGCATCGGCTTCGACTCGGCGGTGCTGGGCGGCGAGACGCTGCCGCCGCGCCAGCGGGTCGACCGGTTCGCCGAGTTCACCGAACTGCTCGATCTGATCCTGCGGGAGGACGGCACCACCTGGCGCGGCGACTGGTTCGCCGCGGTGGACGCCCGCAACAACCCCGGCTGCGTGCAGCAGCCCCGGGTTCCGTTCGTGGTGGCCGCCAACGGGCCACGATCGATGCGACTGGTGGCCCGCTTCGGTCAGGGCTGGGTGACCACCGGCACTGACGCCGACGACGTGCAGGGCTGGTGGGACAGCGTGTCGACGCTGTCCGCGCGGATGGACCGGACCCTGGACGAGGCCGGTCGTGATCCGTCCACCCTGGACCGTTATCTCTCGCTGGACGCGGCACCGGTCTTCTCGCTCAGCAGCGCGCAGTTCTTCGCCGACCAGGTTGGCCGGGCCGCCGACCTCGGTTTCACCGACGTGGTGACGCACTGGCCGCGCGCCAGCAGTTGGTATGCCGGCGACGAGGCCATCCTGGTGGACGTGGCGACCCGGCTGCTGCCGGACCTGCGCGGCTGAGGCGGCAGCGCCAACGGCGGGCGGCCACCGTCGGGAAGCCCCGGCAACCGGATCAGGTGCCGAGGTCGCCGCTGGCCACGCCGCCCTCGCCGCCGGAGACCAGTCGCAGGCGGAGGCAGACGATCGGGGTGTCGTCGTCGACCGGGGTGCCGAGCCGCGCCCAGTAGGCCGAGTGCCCCGCCCGCCACTCCTCGATCGAGCGGTCACCCTCACCTTCGGCGCGGGCGAAGTCCCACGGCACGTCGGCGAAGCGGACCACCTCGACTGCGGTGATCTCCACGACGCCGGCCAGCGCGTCGTCGTCGTCGACCAGGGCGAGTCGTTCGCCGACGTGCTCCAACTCCTCGCCCTCGTCCGCGTACTCGGCGAGCCGGCCGGCCGTCGCGGTCTTCACTCCGGCCAGCACCAGGGTGTTGAGGGTCGCCCGTAGCTCGCCGGGGGTGCCGAGGGCGAGGGCGCGCAGGTCACCGATCCGAGGCCACATCCTGCCGAGGCTAGGCCAGCGCGGCCCACACCGCTGCCGCAATTCGCCGGGCTCCGCTCAGATCAACTGGCCGGCATACCCGGCGGCGGCGAGTAACCGGTCGTCGCCACTTGTCGCGTGCGCGTCGAGCACCGCGTCGGCGAGCTTGACCACATGCTCGTCGCCGTGCCGGGCCGCGCGGGCGAAGACCTCCGCCGGGGTCGCGGCGGTCACGATCGGTGGCGCGATGCCGTCGGCTGGGGCGTACACCGAGGTCATGGCCGCCGTCGCGGACCAGGCCGCGGCGAGGCTCGGCGCCCACAGCCCACGGTCCAGTGCCGGCAGGGTACGCAGCACCGCAGTCGGTGCGGTCACCGCGTGCACCAGCATGACCGGCGCCGCGTGCCCGAAGCGCAGGTAGTCCAGCCCGGCCCGGTGCACCAACGTGGTGAGCCCGCGTTTCGCCTCGGCCGGGCTGCGCGCGGGGCGCAGCGCCGCGAGCGCCGGCTCCCATCGGGGTACGCCCGGCAGTTGGCCCAGCCGATCCCGAACGCCCCCGGTCTGGTCGTCGATCCGGGGCAACCCGGCCAGCGCGACGTCAACGTCGGTCCCGTCCGTGTTCGGCCCGTCCGACTCGCCGACGTCGACGTTGTCGAGCAACCGGGCGGCGCCGGGGACCGGCTGCCAGCGGGCCGCCCAGTAGCCGAGGGCCTGGCCCAACTCGGTGAGCCGCTGCGGGTTCACCTCGTTCGAGCCGAGCGCGCGTACGGCGTGCCCGACCCGGATCACGCCGTGGGTGGCGCCGGCGGCGATGCCGGGCAGCAGCCGGGGCCACCAGGTCCCGAGCACGTCGCGCCATGGGCGGTCGCGCAGGTGCCGGTCGAAGTACGTCAGCCAGTCACCGGCCCGCTTCGGATCGCCGAGCGCACCCCGCCAGTCGTCGATCGGGTGTAGCCCTCGGGGCAGCTCGTCGAGTCGGCCGAGGTAGTCGTCGAGCCAGCGATGCACCCGCTGCTGGTGCCCGTGTCGGGCCAGCGCCTCGACGGTCATCGGCCCGTGGTTGGAGAGCCAACCCTCGTATTCGGGGCCGGTGCGGTGCAGTCGCTCGTACGCCTCGTCGAGAATATCGTCACTCATACACTGATCGTCGGAGGTGAACCTCGGTTCAGGTCAAGCCGGCAGGTCCCTGGCGTTGATCAGGCCGGTGATCCGTAGCTCGGCCGCGACCTCGGGCGGGCAGTCGACGGCTACCACGGCGGTGCCCAGCACCTCGGCACCACGTGCGGCGCAGATGTCGTAGAGGGCGTGGAGTTGCGCACCGGTGCGCACCCAGTCGTCCACCACGAGCACCCGGTCGCCGGGGCCGAGGTGCCGGTCCCGTACGGCCAGGTCGACCTGCCGGCCCCGGTAGTCCGGCGGGCTCTGTGCCCAGGTGAGCGGCCCGGCTGGCAGCCGCCCGTCGCCGGGTTTGTGGGCTGCCACGAAGCCGACCCCGAGGGCGGTGGCGGCCAGCGGCCCGAGCAGCAGCCCGGTGACCGCCGGGGCGAGCACCACCGTCGGTCGGCCAGCCCGGTACGGCGCCACCAGGGCCGGCCCCAGCTCGGCCAGCACGGTCGGGTCCCGCCACCAACCGGAGATGTCGCTGACCAGGTGACTGGTACCCGGGCCGGGGTCGATCCACTGGAACAGGGCGGCCAGGCGGTCGGTCAGCTCAGCGGGCATCCGCCCATCCTGCGGCACCCGCGGTCGACGTGTCGGCACCTGGGCCGGCTGGCCCACCCGGGATCGGATGATCGGCTACACGTACCAGTGTAAATGCGGGCATAACACAATGATCACGTTGACTTCGGAAGTGCTTCTCTCGTTACGGTCCGACCCGGTTTGTTCAGTCGACGATAGGACCGAGCTGGTGGTTGGTAAGCACTCCCGTACCCGCATCTTCTCCTCCCCGGCGGGCATCGCGGCCACTGCGGCGGTCGGCGTCGCCCTCGCCGTCGGGGGCACGTTCGGTGCCGTGCAGCTGACCTCCGGCTCCGCCGAGTCGGGGCAGGCGACTCTCGAACTCACCCCGACCACCGCCGCCAGCAGCCTCGCCCCCAGCTCCCCGGCCGCCTCCCCGAGTGCCAGCGCCTCGCCGAGCGTGACGGCCAGCCCGTCGGCCAGCCGGTCGCAGCAGGCCGCCTCCCGGGCCAAGGCCCGCACGGCGTCGCCGAAGCCGAGCCCGACCGCGAAGAAGACCACGGCGGCACCGAAGGTGCTGGACAGCGGCTCGTGCGGCGCCTCGTTCTACTCCGAGGGGCAGCTCACCGCCAATGGCGAGTCGTTCAACCCGAGCGAGCTGACCGCCGCGCACAAGACGCTTCCGTTCAACACGAAGGTCCTGGTGACCAACCCGGCCAACGGCAAGTCGGTCGTGGTGCGGATCAACGACCGCGGCCCGTTCATCGACGGCCGCTGCCTGGACCTGTCCCGGGCCGCGTTCGCCACCATCGCCTCGGTCGACGTGGGCGCGCTCACCGTCCGGTACGAGGTCCTCGGCTGACCGGGGCGGATGACGCCGATTCGGCCGATCAACCGGGCCGGCCGGACAGAACCTCCTCGGACGACGGGTCAGGTTCATTCACCGGTTCACGCGGATCAGGCAAACTGTCCCTCGTATCCACGCGACTCCTCCAGCCGGGCCGTCGCCCGCTGAGCCCCGGATCCCGCGCCGGCCTCGGCGCGGCCCTCGTTCTGCTCGCGATCGTGTCGGGGGTCGAGGCTGCGGACGGCCGCCCGGCGCACTACATCGCGCTCCTGGCGGCCGTACCGTTCCTGGCCGCCGCTCTGGCGTCCTGGCCGGTGGTGCTCGGGGTGGGCGTCGCGGCGACCCTGATCGGCGCCGGCTTCGCCCTGGTCGAGCCGAAGATGTCGCTGGTCACCTCGGTCAACGTGGTCGCGGTCGCGCTCGCCACCGGGTTGGCGGTCGCGGTGACGTGGGTCCGGCAGCGGCAGGCGGAGCGGATCGTCGAGCTGACCAAGCTCGCCTCGGTGGCCCAGCAGGCCGTGCTGCGTCCGCTCGGGCCGCAGGTCGGGACGCTCGCGGTCGCGGGTCGCTACATCTCCTCCACGGCGACGGCTGAGATCGGCGGTGACCTGTACGAGGCGATCGACACGCCCTACGGCGTACGCATGATCATCGGTGACGTGCGTGGCAAGGGTCTGGACGCGGTCCGGCTGGCCAGCATCGTCCTCGGCTCCTACCGGCATGTGGCGTACGAGCGGGCCGACCTGCGCGCCGTCGTCGCCGATCTGGACCGTGCGGTGGCCCGCAATGTCGGCGACGAGGATTTCGTGACCGCGGCTCTGGTGGAGGAGCGCGGTGGGACGCTCACGATCGTCAACTGCGGGCATCCGCCGCCGCTGCTGCTGCGCCGAGGTGCGGTGATCCCGTTGGAGCCGCCGGCACCGGCGCCCCCACTCGGGTTCATGCCGGTGGTTCGCCCTCGCGTCGAACGTCTGGAGCCGGGCGACCGGCTGCTGCTGTTCACCGACGGCCTCGGCGAGGCCCGGCGGGACGGCGAGTTCTTCCCCACCGCCGACCGGGCCTGGCGGCTGCTCGGCCACGGTACGGTCGCCGACGGGCTGGCCTCGCTGGAGACGGCCCTGGTCGAGTGGGTGCATGGCCGGCTCGACGACGACATCGCCCTGGTCCTGATGGAGTACGTCGGCGCCCGTACCGGCGCGGCGGCGGCCGTCCCGAGCTGGGAGGTCGGCGCGGCCGAGAGCTGATCCTGGCCCCGCAGCACGCAGGTGTGTAATCGCTGTCACTTGGGCGATCCGCTTGTCGGTACCTACCCGCGAGTAATAGGGTTGGGGTTACTGATCGGTAACACCTGTCCGGAAGCGGGGCCAGCGAGCATGACCCACTACAAGAGCAACCTGCGGGACCTTGAGTTCAACCTGTTCGAGGTCTTCGGGGCGGACCAGGCGTTCGGCCAGGAACCGTACTCGGAACTCGACGTCGACACGGCCCGCAGCTTCCTCGCCGAGCTCGACCGCCTCGCTCGCGAGGACCTGGCCGCCAGCTACACGGACAGTGACCGTAACCCGCCGGTGTTCGACCCGGCCACGCACACCGCGCCGCTGCCGGCGTCGTTCAAGAAGTCCTACCAGGCATTCATGGACTCTGAGTTCTGGCGCCTGGACCTGCCGCCGCACCTGGGCGGCACCACCGCACCGCGTGCCCTCTGGTGGGCCCTCGCCGAGCTGGTGCTCGGCTCGAACGCCCCGATCTGGATGTACGCCTCCGGCCCGTCCTTCGCGCACGTGCTGGAGGTCGAGGGCACCGAGCGGCAGAAGCGGTGGGCCAAGCTCTTCATCGACAAGCAGTGGGGCTCCACGATGGTGCTCACCGAGCCGGACGCCGGCTCGGACGTCGGCGCCGGCCGCGCCCGCGCCATCCAGCAGCCGGACGGCTCGTGGCACATCGAGGGCGTGAAGCGCTTCATCACCTCCGGTGAGCACGACCTCAGCGACAACATCGTGCACTACGTGCTGGCGCGCCCGGTGGGCGTGGAGGGCGTCGGCGGCCCCGGCACCAAGGGCCTGTCGCTCTTCGTGGTGCCGAAGTTCCACTTCGACGAGACCACCGGCGAGCTGGGTGAGCGCAACGGCGTCTACACCACCAACGTCGAGCACAAGATGGGCCTGAAGGTCTCCAACACCTGCGAGCTGACCTTCGGCGAGCACGGCGTACCGGCCACGGGTTGGCTGCTGGGCGAGAAGCACGACGGCATCCGGCAGATGTTCATGATCATCGAGTACGCCCGGATGCTGGTCGGCACCAAGGCGATCGCCACCCTCTCCACCGGCTACCTCAACGCCCTGGAGTACGCGAAGAACCGGGTGCAGGGCGCCGACCTGGTCCAGCAGACGGACAAGACCGCGCCGCGGGTCACCATCACCCACCACCCGGACGTGCGCCGCTCGCTGCTGCTGCAGAAGTCGTACGCCGAGGGTCTTCGCGCCCTGGTTCTCTACACCGCCACCTGGCAGGACAAGGTCGCCATCGCCGAGGCTGCCGGTGACGAGAAGGCCACCAAGCTCGCCAAGCGGGTCAACGATCTGCTGCTGCCGCTGGTCAAGGGCGTCGGCTCGGAGCGCGCGTACGAGATGCTCGGGCACGAGGCCCTGCAGACCTTCGGCGGCTCCGGGTTCCTCCAGGACTACCCGCTGGAGCAGTACGTTCGCGACGCCAAGATCGACACCCTGTACGAGGGCACCACCGCCATCCAGAGCCTGGACCTGATCTTCCGCAAGATCGTTCGGGACAATGGCAAGGCGCTGATGGCCGTCGCCAGCGAGATCCAGGAGTTCATCTCCTCTGAAGCGGGCAACGGCCAGCTCAAGGAGGAGCGACAGGCGCTCGGCAAGGCACTCGCCGAGGTCCAGAACATCCTCGGTGTCATGACCGGCTGGCTGGGCGAGGCGCAGGGTGGCGAGACCCGCTCGCTCTACAAGGTCGGGCTCAGCAGCCGGCGCTTCCTGTTGGCGATCGGCGACCTGGTGGTCGGCTGGCTGCTCCAGAAGCAGGCCGACGTCGCGCTCAAGGCGCTGACCGGCGAGGTCTCCGCCGCCGACAAGGCGTTCTACACCGGCAAGGTGGCCGCCGCACGGTTCTTCGCCCGCGAGGTTCTGCCCCGCATCGGCGCCGACCGGCGGATCATCGAGGGCACCGACCTCGACATCATGGACCTCCCGGAGGAGGCCTTCTGACCGTGCCACGGCACGTGTGAAGGTGCCGGGTCGCACCACCCGGCATCGACACCGGCGGCCGGCGGGGCTACGTGCCCCGCCGGCCGCCGCCGTCTCCGGGCGGATGCCCGAATCGGTACCGCGCGCGTCCGCCGGCCGCAGTGCCAGCGTCCGCGTCGGGCTGTGGGGGTGAGCACGTATTGGGCGAGCCCTGTCGGGTATGCCGGCGGCGTGGCGGGTAACCGTCGCGTGACCTCGAAAGGGAACGCCCAGAGCCACCGCACGGGGGAGTGCAGCGCACATGGGTGTAGGAAGCGGCATTTTTCTCATCGCGATCGGCGCGATCCTGACCTTCGCGTTGAGAGCCAACGTCTGGTGGATCGACGTGCGAGCGGTCGGCTGGGTGTTCATCCTGGCCGGGCTGGCCGTACTGCTGACCACGCTCTGGTTCTGGCAGGACCGGCGCAAGCGGGCCCGGACCCTCATCGTGGAGGAGAACCGGCTGTCTCATCCGACGGCGATGATGCCGCCGCCGCCAGACCCGCCGCCGCCAACCGCGCCGCCGTCCTGAGCCGCGCACGACGTGGGCGCGTACCCCTGAGCCACCCGTCGTTGGATCGGCGGGTGGCTCAGTCGCGTGCGGTGTGCCGTGCCGTGATCGGCGCTCCCGCACGACCCAGCTCTGCCCAGCCGAGTGGGCCACGGTGCACCGCCAGTTCGGCGGTACGCAAACCCTCCTCGTCCGCCCCCTCCGGATCGAGGAACGCAGAGAGCAGGGATATGCCCGGATTGTGGGCAATCAGTAGCGCCGTGCGGGCCGCCGGGTCGACCGTACGGACCAGCGCCAACAACTCCTCGGGGTGGGCGTCGTACGCGCCGGGCTCGTAGCGGACGGTCGGGCGGGGACCGGTCGGGCCACCCTCCGGTGGCGAACCGGTCATCCCCATCGCGACCCCGTGCCAGGTCTGCCGGGCACGTCTGGCCGTCGAGCAGATCACCACCTCGGGCAGCAACCCCTGGTGCGCCAGCCAGGCCCCGGCCGCTGCGGCGTCAGCGTCCCCGCGCGCACTGAGCGGCCGGTCGGCATCGTCCGCCGCGTCGCTGCCCTGCTCGGCCTTCGCGTGCCGTAGCAACACCAGTGTCCGTGTCTCAGGGGCGGCGTCCGTCATGCCCTCAGCTTGCCCGATTGGCGATCTCCGTGCCGGGGTAAGTCGATGGGTGCCGCACCCCTACCTATGGCCGCGGCGCGCCGTACGCCAGGTTAGAGCCGAGGAGCGAGACATGGGCATTGGTGGCAGCATCTTCTTGATCGCGCTGGGCGCGATCCTCGCATTCGCCGTGGAGGCCGACCTGGGCTGGCTGAACCTGGCCGTCGTCGGCTGGGTGCTGATGCTGGCCGGCGTCGCCGGCCTGATCACCACCCTCTACTTCTGGAACAGCCGCCGCCGCACGGTGGTCGCCGCTCCGGTACGCGAGGAGCGCGTGGTGGCGGACCGGGTGGTGCCGGTCCAGGACGACCGGGTCGTCCAGGAGTACCGCGAGGTGCGTCGGCCGGGCCGGCAGGTCTGATCCTCGCTCGCATACTCCGGGGTCCCGCAGCGTCGCGGGGCCCCGGCTCGCGTGTGTCCCCTTGCGCTCGTGCCCCGCCCGCTGGCTCAGGCGAACAGTGCGAGGTAGATCGCGATGTGGTGGCAGAGCGCGGCCAGCAGAGTGCAGGCGTGGAAGAACTCGTGGTGGCCGAAGACGGTCGGCCACGGGTTGGGGCGACGTAGCGCGTAGAAGATCGCGCCGACGCTGTAGATCGCGCCGCCGACGATCAGTAGCACCAGCGCCGTGACGCCGCCGCCGTGCAGGATGTCCGGCAGCATCGCCACCGCCACCCAGCCGAGCGCCAGGTAGAGCGGCGCGGAAACCCAGCGTGGCGCGTGCGGCCAGACCAGCTTGAGCGCCACGCCGGCCAGCGCGCCACCCCAGACCAGGGCCAGCATCACGGTGGCCGGTCGCGGTTCGAGCAGCATGACGCACAACGGCGTGTACGTGCCGGCGATGAACACGAAGATCATCGAGTGGTCCATCCGGCGCATGATCTGGTAGCCGCGCTCGGACCACACCCGACGGTGGTACAACGCGCTGGTGCCGAAGAGTCCGCAGACGGTCAGGCTGTAGATGACGCAGCTCACCAACGGCGCCCACCCCGGTCGGGTGGCGGCGATCGAGCAGAGCACGATGCCGCTGACCAAGGCGACGAAGAAGGCGTACGTGTGCAGCCAGCCGCGCATCCGGGGCTTGCCGATGTCGACCGGCTTCAGTCGAAGCGGGGCGGAGGTGGTCACGTCATTAGGTTACGGCACCGTAGGTTACTTGCAAGTAGTCGTACTGGTGACGCCAGGCACCGTCGCCGTGAACACCGCATCGACACGACATCGGCGAGGATGAGCGAATGCGGATCCGACCCGTCGGGGCGCACGCCCTGCTGCTCGACTGCGCCGCCACCGACGTCCCCGACGCCGCCCTGGTCGAGGCGTGGCGGGCCGAGCTGTGGCGGCGCCGCGAGCAGGGCGAGCTGCTCGCCGTCGAGATCGTGCCGGCGGCCAGCACCGTCCTGCTCGACGGCCTGCCCGACCCGACCGCCACGGCCACCCTTCTCCGACGCTGGGCACCAACGGTCTCGACGGCTGCCAGGGCCAGCGCCCGTCCCTGTGATGGCAGTGACGACTGCGGTGGCGATCACGGTGGCGACGATCACGGCGGCGTGGACCGGGCGGTCGGTACGGAGGTGGTCGTCCCGGTCGACTTCGACGGACCGGACCTGCCGGCGGTGGCCGAGCACTGGGGCGTGGATCTGTCAGCCGTGCTGCGGCGGCTGACCGACACCCGGTTCCGGGTCGCGTTCTGCGGCTTCGCCCCCGGGTTCCCCTACCTGACCGGGCTGCCCGCCGAGCTGGCGCTGCCCCGGCTGGCCACGCCCCGCCCCCGGGTTCCGGCCGGCTCGGTCGCCCTGGCCGGCCCGTACGCCGGCATCTACCCGAGCGCGTCCCCCGGCGGCTGGCTGCTGGTCGGCCGGACCCACCTGGTTCTCTTCGACGTGCACGCCCACCCGCCGGCCCGCCTCGGCCCGGGGACCTTGGTCCGGATGGCGGCAGCGTGATCCACCCGGCCACGATCGAGGTGCTCCGCGCCGGCGCGCTCACCACCGTGCAGGACCTGGGCCGCCCCGGCTGGGCGCACCTGGGCGTACCCCGGTCCGGTGCCCTCGACCCGGCGGCTCTGCGGCTGGCCAACCGGCTGGTCGGCAACCCGGAGCACGCCGCCGGCCTGGAGATCACACTGACCGGCTGCACCCTGCGGCTGACCCGGGCCACCACGGTGGCGGTCACCGGCGCCGAGGTGACCGTCCACGCCGGCGATCGGCCCGGCGACACCGGGCGCCCGCTCACCGTGCCGGCCGGGACGGTGCTGCGGATCGGCCCCGCCCGACGGGGCGTACGGAGTTGGCTGGCCGTGGCGGGTGGCATCGACGTGTCACCGGTGCTCGGCAGTCGCGCCACCGACACGCTCTCCGGGCTCGGCCAGCCTCCGTTGCGCGACGGCGACCGGCTGCCGCTCGGTGAGCCGCTCGGCGCACCAGCGCCAGTGGACCTGACCGTCTGCTCCGCACCCCCGCCGGAGGTTCACCTGATGCTGCGCCCCGGCCCTCGCGACGACTGGTTCACCCCGGCCGCACTCGACCGGCTGTTCGGGACCGCGTACACCGTCAGCCCGGTGAGCAACCGGGTCGGCGCGCGCCTTGCCGGCGCGGCGCTGCCCCGCGCGGTCGCTGGCGAGCTGCCCAGCGAGGGCATCGTGCTCGGCGCGGTGCAGGTGCCGGCGGACGGACAACCCCTGATCTTCCTCGCGGACCATCCGACCACCGGCGGATACCCCGTCATCGGGGTGGTCACCGACGTGACCCCGCTCGCGCAGGCCCGGCCAGGGACTACCGTCAGATTCCATGGACCTCAACGCTGACCTGGGCGAGGGATTCGGCATCTGGCGACTCGGCGACGACGAGGCGTTGCTCAGCCTCGTCACCTCCGCCAACGTCGCCTGCGGCTTCCACGGCGGCGACCCGTCCACCATGCGGCGGGTCTGTGAGGGCGCGGCGCAGCGCGGGGTCGCGGTGGGCGCGCAGGTCGGCTACCGGGACCTGGCCGGCTTCGGTCGGCGGCGCATCGCGTACGACTTCGCCGAGCTACGCGACGAGGTGACCTACCAGTTGGGGGCGCTGAACGCGTTCTGCCGGCTGTTCGGCACCCGGGTCCGCTACCTCAAGCCGCACGGCGCGCTCTACCACGCGGCGAGCACCGACGAATCCCAGGCGGCGGCGGTGGTCGCCGCGGTCACCGGCTGGGACCCCGAGCTGCCCATACTCTGTCTGCCCGGCTCGACGCTCGCTCAACTGGCCGTCGGCGCGGGCCTGCCGGTCGTCGCCGAGGCCTTCGCCGACCGCGCCTACCTGCCCAACGGGGCGCTGGTGCCCCGAGGCACGCCCGGCGCGGTGATCACCGATCCGGAAGAGGTCGCCGAACGGGCGGTGCGGATGGCCACCGAACGGAGCGTGGTGGCGGTGGACGGCACCGTCATCCCCTGTTCGGTCGACTCGATCTGCCTGCACGGCGATACCCCCGGCGCGGTGTCCGCCGCCGAACTCGTCCGCGCCACCCTGATCGACGCCGACATCCCTCTGGCCCCGTTCGCCTGACCGGCGGGGCCCCTGTCGTGCGGGGCCCCACCGGGCCGTCAGGCGTCCAGGCCGCGTAGCACCAGCGGGAGCCGGGTCACGGCGCCGTCGACCACCCGGACCGGTACCCCCCAGTCCTGCCGGGTCAGGTGGCACGCCGCGTGCTCGACGTCCGCGTCGCAGGTCGCCGCCTGGGCGGTCACCTGGAGCACCCCAGCGGTGACCTCGCCGTTGAGCACCAGCCGGCGGGACAGCTCGGTGCCCGTGCCGGCACCATCCACCAGCAGCTCCGGCGGGGACGCGGAGACCACCAACCGGGTCGACGGCCCGTACGTCTCGTCCAGCTTCTGCCCCGGCGCCGGGGAGAAGATGATGTCCAGGGTGACCTCACCGGCCGCGACGTCGGTCGGTTTGCGTTCGGTGCGGTGCCGGGGGCCATCCACCGTGCTGGCACCTGCCGCCGACAGGGCGCCCGGGGCGAGTCGGGTCAACCGGTGCGCGGCGGACTCCACCACCAGCACCTCACCGGCCGGGGTGAGCACCAGGTCGCTGGGCTCCGCCAACCCGTCGGCGACGGTGGAGACCTGGTTGCTGACCGGGTCGAAGCGCCGCACGGCTCCGTTGTACGTGTCCGCGATCAGCACCGAGCCGTCCGGCAGCGCACACACGCCCAGCGGGTGCTGCAGCAGAGCCGACTCCGCCGGACCGTCCACGTGCCCGAAGTCGAACAGGCCCTGCCCGACGGCGGTGCCCAGCACACCGTTCTCGACGTACCGGACGGAGCTGGTCTCGCTGTCGGCGACCCAGAGCCGGGTGCCGTCGGCGGAGACGGAGAGCCCCGACGGCTGCGCCATCCACGCCTCGGTCAGCGGGCCGTCGCGCAGCGCCTCGACCGTGGTGCCGGCGTACATGCCGGCGGTCCGCTTGATCGGATCGAACCACCAGAGCTGGTGGATGCCGGCCATCGCGATGATCAGCTTGTCGTCGTACCAGGCCAGGTCCCACGGGGAGGAGAGGTCCACGGCGAGCGCGTCATGGGCGTGGTCGTCAACCGTGGCTCGCCACTGCCGCCCACTGCCGGCCACGGTGACCACCTCGCCGGACTCCAGCCGTACACCGCGCAGCAGGTGGTTGACCGTGTCGGCCACCACCAGGTCGTAACCGGCGACCTCGGCGACGTGCGTGGGCAGCAGGCACACCCCCTGCGGCTCGGAGAACGTCGCCGCGGCGCCCGGCCCGTCGGCCCGACCCCGCTCGCCGGAGCCGATCCGGCGCACCGGCGTCTCACCGTCCGGGGCGACCTCGACCAGGGAGTGCCGGGCCGAGTCCGAGACCAGGAGGTTGCCGTTCGGCAGCAGCGCCGCCTTACCCGGGAAGCGCAGCGCGGTCTCCGGTGCCGGCGGCGGGACGTACGGGCCGTCACCCCGGTGCAGGGTGCCCTTGGCCTCGTGGGTGGCGATCAGCTCGTCTATCAGCCGGGCCAGCCCTTCGGCGTGCCCCTCGCCGGCCATGGTGGCCACCACGTAACCCTCGGGGTCGATCACCGACAGGGTCGGCCAGGCCCGGGCCGCGTACTGCTGCCACATGTCCATCTCGGGATCGTCGAGTACGGGGTGGTGCACCCCGTACCGCTCGACGGCGGCGGCGAGCGCGTCGGCGTCCTTCTCGTGCTCGAACTTCGGCGAGTGCACACCGATCACGACGAGCACGTCGCCGTACTTCTCCTCCAGCGGTCGCAGCTCATCGAGCACGTGCAGGCAGTTGATGCAGCAGAACGTCCAGAAATCCGCCAGGACGATCTTGCCGCGTAGGTCCTGCAAGCTCAGGTTCCGGCCGCCGGTATTGAGCCACTGCCGGCCCCGAAGCTCAGGTGCACGCACACGTGCTGTCGTTCCCATGCCTGTCAGCCTGCCACGCCCCGTAGGCCCGATCGCCGCGACCTGGACCACAGACGATCGAAGGGCTCTGGCCTGTGCGGTGCGTCGCGGCGATCAGTGGCAGCTCAGCGGTGCGGTGCTCGGCGTGTCGGGTTGCTCAGCTGCCAACGATCAACGGGCTAGCGCACCTATCTCGCTGACCTCGGTTTCAAGGGTGGGATGGTGGGACAGGCCCAAACCGCTCTGCCGGAGCGCACCACCGCTGCCAGGGGGTGACTTGATGGATGGTGGGGGCAGGGCGGCCAGTTGGTGGGGCGGCCCAGTGACCACAGCGCCTCCACCGCCCAGTCCTGGACCTGGTCGGCGAGCGCGACGACCTGGGTGACGGATGGTTGGCCAAGGTCGATGGAGATGCCCTGGCCGGAACCGTCGGAAGCGTAGAGAAAGGCGCTGGCGGTCTGTGGGTCGTCCCGCCATGGTTCATCCCGAAGGTCGGGCTGCACCCCGCCAGGCTTTCCGAGATCGGACAAGAGCGGCTCCAGCGCCGCCGCCAGCTCGCGTTCCACAACCGGATTGTGCCCGAGATCCTGAGACTCGTAAGGACCCCGGCACGACGACGGCGGGGTCACGGTTGCCCGTGACCCCGCCGTCGGTGGGTCTACTTCGTGGCCGGCTTGAGGCAGAGCACCCGGTTGGTGCCGTCACCCGGCAGCACCACGTGGGGCTGCGTCGTGTCGGTGCACTTCTCCTTGGCGTCCACCTTCGAGACGATCGTGAACGCACCCGCCTCGCCGCAGTTCGCCGCCGAGGCGCCACCCTCGCCGGACTGCTTCACACAGGTGCCGACCGCCGGGTCGAAGGCCGGTGTGTCGTTCCCGCCGCCGACCTTGCCGAGCAGCAACAGCAGGCCGAGCGGCACCGCCAGGATGAGCACCGCGGCGATCAGCACCGCGGCCAGCACCCGACCGTTGCGTACCTTCGGCGTCGGTGGCTCGGCCTTCGGCTCCTCGGCGTCCGGCTTGAACGCGTCGAACCGGCCAGGGTCCGACTGGCTGGTCTCCTGGCCCCAGGCCGGCGCGGGCTGCTGCGGTGGCGGGAAGGCCGGCGGGAAACTGCCGCCCGGCACCGACTCGGTTGCCGGCCCGGCGCCGAAGCCCGGTCCGCCGAAACTCGGGCCGCCGAAGGCTGACGTCCCGTTCACCGCGGCGGTGCCGGCAGCCGGCGACCCGGGGCCGCCGAACTGGTCGGCCGGCCGCTCGGCACCGGCGTGCGGCCGAACGCCGTTCACCGGCCGGTTGTTGCCCGGGGTGTCGACGAAGGACGGCACACCGGGCGGGAACGCCGGCGGGGCCTCGTTGAACGCGTTCGGTGCGGGCTGCCGGTCGTCGAAGCGCGGCTCGGCAGCGGACTCGCCGCCCCAGCCGGGGCCAACCTGGCGCTGCGAGTCGTTCTGCCAGTCGGGTGCGACCTGGCGCTGCGAGTCGTTCTGCCACTCCGGTGCGCCCTGGCGCTCGGCAACCGGGTCGACCTGGAACGCCTCCGGCTCCGGCTCGTTCTCCGGCTCGGGTCGAGCCGGACGGCCGTACACCCGGGGTTGTGGCGTGGGCGTGCCAGTCGGTCGGATGGCCTGGTCGGTCGGGGGCATCACCCGGCTGGCCAACGGCACCGAAGCGCTCGCCGTGGCCCGGGCAGCCGACTCGGCCTCCGACAGCGGCACGACCGCGCGGCCCGCCCCGGACTCCGGAGAGGTACGCGGGGTAGGCACCACCGCGCCACTCGCGGGAGCGCCCTCGGCGTGGCCCCAACCGGCCGGCTCCGCCTCGTACTGTGCGGCGGCGTCCGGGGTCTCCCGCTCGGCGTACGCGGGCTGCTCGGGGATCGGGGCGAACTGGGCATGGGGCGTGTAGTCGGCCGGCGGGGCGGCGGCCAGGCTGGCACCTGGCACACGCTGCTCCTGCGGAGGCAGCGGCACCGCGTTCGCCGGCGAGATGCCCGGCGCGGGTGCGGGCTGGTAGGCCGGTGCGTCGTCGCTCCGGTCCGCCTCCCAGCCACCGCGGGACTGGGCGGAAGCTTCCGCTTCGGCGCGACCCCACACCTCGCCGGGTGCCCACGGCTGGACCTCTGGCACGCTGGAGTTGCCCTGCGCCGAGTTGTCCGGGTTGGCAGCCCAGCCGGGCACACCGTCGTTGCCGGGCACGCTGGCGCTGGCACGGGCGGGAGGGCCGCTCTGCTCCGCCGGGGTCCAACCCGCCGGCTCCGGCTGCTCGGTCGGCTGGTCCTGCGGCGAGAGCACCCAGTCCGGCTGCTGCGGACGGGCCTCGGCACCGCCCCAGGCGGCCGGCTGGGCGGCCTGGTCCTGCCGCACGTCGCCGCCGTCGCTCCATCCTGCGGGCTGCGCCTGCTGCTGTGCGGCCCACCCGCCGGAGCGGGACGAGTCGTCCTGCGCGGGCCAGTTCGTCGTCGGTGCCGGCACCTGGGCCGCGCCACGGGCCGCAGCCGGCTGGGCGGTCTGCCCCCACCCGGGGGCGGGCTGCTCGGTCGGCTCGGCGGCCTGGCCCCAGGTCGGCGGCGACTGCTCTGCCGGTGTCCACACCGGCTGGTCGTCGCGTGCGGGGGTAGCGGCGGGCCAGCCGCCGTTGCCGGACGCGGCGTCCTGCTGAGCGCCGCCGGACCAGCCGGCGGCCTGCGGCGGCTCGGGCTGCTGCGACTCGGCCCCGCGCCAGTCACCGGCGGGCGGGTTGGCCTGTGCCGTGCCGCCCCAGCCTCCGGTGCGGGACGGGTCTTCCTGAGCGGGCCAGGCGGCGGTGGCCGGAGGCACCTGCGCGGCGCCCCGGACGGCCGGCTGGGCCTGCACCCAGTCGGGCTGCTCAGCGGCGTTCGGAGTCCAGGTGGGTGCGGGTGCATTCTGCTCGGCCGGCGTCCAGCTCTGCTGCTGTGCGGCCCAGGGATCAGGCTGCGCCTGGGCCGGCGCGCCATCGTTGCCGGGCCATGTGCCGGGCTGCTGCTGTTGCGGCGGCTCGCTCGCGCCACCGCCGGCGGCCCAGGCGGGCTGCGCCGGGTCGCTGGGCTGCGGGGCAGCGGCACCCCAGGCGGGCTGCGCTGGATTGCCGGGCTGCGGGGCGGCGGCACCCCAGGCGGGGGTGGGTGGCTGCTCGGACTGGGTCGCCCATGCCGGCGTCGACGGGTTCGACCGCGTCGGCGGCGGGGGCGCCCAGCCCAGGTCGGGGCCGGCGGCGTTGTGGCCGTTGTCCGGCTGCGCCGGGCGGTCGCCGTACGGCGCCGGTCCGCCAGCGCCCGGTGACACCTCGTCCGGCTCCTGGCCGGTGCGGTGCGGGCCCTCGGACGTCATGGGTGCGCCTCCTCCATCACATGTCGGCTCGCCGGTGCCGATCGGTCTCCTCGGCATGGCTGCCGGCGTCACCGGCGTACCGCTGTGCCGGCTCCCCGCACGGTATCGGGTGGTGGCACAGCGCGTCCAAGGAGCACCGGTCGTCACTCCCCGTGGCCGGTCGGTGTCGAGCAGCTTCTATCGGCTCGGCCTGTGCCGGGTCGGCGGGCGGCGACCGAAGCCCACCGTACCGGGCGCTGCGGCAGGGCGGAATCCCGGTGGCGGGTGCGCGGAAACGGCAACGGCCCACCCGGTGGGCCGGGCGGGCCATCGATCTGAAGGAGGTGAGGAGTGTCGTGGAGCGTCAGCTCATGTGACGCTGGGCGATGACGAGGAGTTCCTCGCGAACTGCCGGCGAGTTCGCCGAGCGCAGCGCGTGCTCGATGGCACGGGCGCGGCGGTTGGCGTCGCGGTGGTTGCGGATTCGCTCGATCATGCTCATTGGTGGGTCCCCCTAGCTATTCGGTTGTCATCCCCTGATGCGTCTATTCAACCGCAGAACCCGGGTAACTTCCATCGATTATTAGGTGAGCTGAGACACCCGCCTAACAATCAAAGGTCAACAGGCCCTCCGACCCATGGTTCCGTCGCTCAAAGGACACGGCCGGTGTGCCGGGCGTTAACCCGTGGCACACCGGCCGTGGCTGGCGTTTCGAACGATCAGGTCCAGGCGAGCAGCGCCGCCTCCGGATCCGCGAGGAAGTCGCCGATGTCGCGCAGGAACTTCGAGCCCAGCTCACCGTCGATGATCCGGTGGTCGAAGCTCAGCCCCAGCGTGGTGACCTGACGTACCTTGACCTTGCCCTTGTGCACCCAGGGCATCTCCCGCACCGCGCCGAAGGCCAGGATCGCCGACTCACCCGGCGGGAGGATCGGCGTACCGGTGTCCACCCCGAACACGCCGACGTTGGTGATGGTCAGGGTGCCGCCGGACATGTCCGCCGGCGAGGTACGCCCGGACTTCGCCGTCTGCACCAGCGCGGTCAGCGCGTCCGCCAACTCCCGCAGCGAGAGTCGGCCGGCGTCCTTGACGTTCGGCACGATCAGGCCGCGCTCAGTGGCCGCCGCGATGCCGAGGTTGACGTACTCCTTGACCACGATCTCGTCGCCGGCCCAGGTCGAGTTGACCATCGGGTGACGCTGCACCGCCAGCAGCACCGCCTTCGCCACCAGCAGCAGCGGCGAGACCCGTACGTCGCGCCACTCCCGCCGGCCGCGCAGTCGGTCCAGTGCCTTCATCGCCCGGGTCACGTCGACGGTCAGGAACTCCGTCACGTGCGGAGCGGTGAACGCCGAGCGGGACATGTTCTCGGCGGTGAGCTTGCGGACCCCCTTGACCGGGATGCGCTGCTCCCGGTCCGCACCGAAGCTGGGGGCGGTCGTCGTCGTCGCCACCGACGTCGCCGCGATCGGCTCCGCCGCCGCGACGGCACCGCTCGCCGCCTGCTGCACGTCCTCCCGGGTGATCGAGCCCAGCGGCCCGGACCCGGTCAACGTGCCGAGGTCGACCCCGAGGTCCTTGGCGAGCTTGCGAACCGGTGGCTTGGCCAGCACCAACCCGCCGCTGCTCGACCCGTTTCGTCGATCATGGACCTGTGGTGCCGGAATCGTTGAGGTAGCAGCCGGTTTGTCAGCCACCACAACTCCAAGATCGGCCCGAGCGGGGGTTGGGGTTGGGGTGTCGGTTTTGCGGGGGCGGCGCTTCGCGGAGGTGGTACGCGGGCCGTAGCCGACCAGCACCGCCGTCCGCCCACCCGGGGCGGGACCACCGATCAGGCCCGGCTCCACCATGCCCTCCGCTGGCGCCAGCTCCACCGCCGCCAGCGAAGCCGCCGACGGGGTGGGAAGGTCGTCACTGGGCGTGGCTGTGGTCGACGGCGTCTCCAACGGGCCGGCGCCCGGGTCGGTGTCGATCGCGATGATCGGCGTACCGACCTCGACCGTGGTGCCGTCCGGGTGGAAGATCGCCTGCACCTGCCCGGCCCACTTCGCCGGGATCTCCACCGCCGCCTTGGCCGTCTCCACCTCGACGATCGGCTGGTTCAGCTCGATGGTGTCGCCGACTTTGACCAGCCAGGCCAGGATCTCGCCCTCGGTCAGCCCCTCGCCCAGGTCGGGCAGGTTGAACGTCTTGATCCGGGACATGCCGCTCACCAGCCGAAGGTGCGGTCGACGGCGTCGAGCACCCGGTCCAGGTCGGGTAGGTACTCCTCTTCCACCCGGGCGGCCGGGTAGGGGATGTCGAAGCCGGTCACCCGCAGCACGGGCGACTCCAGGGAGTAGAAGCACTCCTCGGTGATCCGGGCCGCCAGCTCGGCACCGAGGCCGATGTTGGACGGCGCCTCGTGCACCACGATCGCGCGGCCGGTGCGCTTCACCGACTCGTACGCCGCGGTCAGGTCCAGCGGGGAGAGCGAGCGCAGGTCGATGACCTCCAGCTCCCGGCCGTCCTCGGCGGCGGCGGTCGCCGCCTCCAGGCAGGTCCGCACCATCGGCCCGTAGGCCAGCACCGTGACGTCGGTGCCGGGCCGCACCACCCGGGCCGAGTGCAGCGGGTACGCCCCGGACAGCGGCGCGTCCAGGTCGACCTGACCCTTCTCCCAGTAGCGCCGCTTGGGCTCCAGGAAGACGATCGGATCGTCCGAGGTGATGGCCTGCTGGATCATCACGTACGCGTCCTGCGGGTTGGCGCAGGTCACGACCTTCAGGCCGGCGGTGTGCGCGAAGTACGCCTCCGGCGACTCGGAGTGGTGCTCGACGGCGCCGATGCCGCCGCCGAACGGAATCCGGATCACCATGGGGATGCTGAGCCTGCCGCCCGAGCGGTAGTGCATCTTCGCCACCTGCGACACGATCTGGTCGTACGCGGGGTAGACGAAGCCGTCGAACTGGATTTCACAGACCGGCCGGTAGCCGCGGATGGCCAGACCGACCGCGGTGCCGATGATGCCGGACTCGGCCAACGGGGTGTCGATGACCCGATCGTCGCCGAAGTCCTTCTGGAGCCCGTCGGTGATCCGGAAGACGCCGCCGAGCTTGCCGACGTCCTCGCCCATGATGATGACCTTGGGGTCGTTCTCCAGGGCGCGGCGTAGGCCGGTGTTGAGGGCCTTTCCAAGGGTGAGCGTCTCCGTGGCCATCAGTGCGCGCTCCCCTCGAACGACTCCATGTAGCGGCTGAACTGCGCGCGCTGCTCGTCGAGCAGCGGCGACCCGTTCGGGTAGACGTGGTCGAACATCGTCACCGGCTCCGGGTTGGGCATGTTGAGCACCCGCTCGCGCAGGTGCACCGACTCGCGGCGGGCCTGCTCGTCGACCTCGGCGAAGAAGGCCGCGTCGGCGATCTGCTGCTTCTCCAGGAAGGCCTTCACCCGGGCGATCGGGTCCTTGGCCTGCCACGACTCGACCTCGCTGGCGATCCGGTAGCGGGTCGGGTCGTCGGAGGTGGTGTGCGCGCCCATCCGGTAGGTGTACGCCTCGATCAGGCTGGGGCCCTGCCCGAGCCTGGCGTTGTCCAGCGCCGTGCGGGTGACCGCATACGTCGCCAGCACGTCGTTGCCGTCCACCCGTACGCCGGGGAAGCCGAAGCCAGCGGCTCGCTGGTAGAGCGGGACGCGGGTCTGCCGCTCCAGCGGCTCGGAGATCGCGTACTGGTTGTTCTGACAGAAGAAGACCAGCGGCGCGTTGAACACACTGGCCCAGACGAACGCCTCGTTCACGTCGCCCTGGCTGGTGGCCCCGTCGCCGAAGTAGGCGATCGCCGCCTCGCCGTCGTCGGTGCCGGTCTTGCCGTCCATGGTGATCCCCATGGCGTAGCCGGTCGCGTGCAGGGTCTGCGCCCCGATCACGATCGTGTACATGTTGAACTTGAACTCATTCGGGTCCCAGCCGCCCTGGTCGACGCCGCGGAACAGGCCGAGCGGCATGATCGGGTCGATGCCCCGGCAGTAGAGGACGCCGTGTTCCCGGTAGGTCGGGAAGGCCATGTCCTGGGTACGCAGCGCCCGTCCGGAGCCGACCTGCGCGGCCTCCTGGCCGAGCAGGCTGGCCCAGAGGCCCAGCTCGCCCTGGCGCTGGAGAGCGGTCGCCTCGGCGTCCAGCTTGCGGACCAGCACCAGATCGCGGTAGAGCCCGCGGTACTCCTCGTCGGTGAAGTCGACGCGGTACTCGGTGCCATCCGGCCCGGCGGCGCTGTCGATCCGTTCGCCTTCGGGGGTGAGCAGCTGCACCAGCGAGGGGTCGCCGGCCGCGCCCTTCTTGGAGCGGGGTGCGGCCCGCCTGCTGCGGGTGGTGCCCCCGGGGTCGCCCTTTGCCATCGGTGTCTCCCTGTCGTGTCTGCGTCGGCACCGGGGGGTCACCCGGCCGCGCAACTCGTGCGCCTGCCCGGCTGCTGCCGGGCCGGTTCCTGGCGGCCGCGTCTAGCCCCGGTGGGGGTTGCCGCGCGGCGTGAGCCGGGTTCTGGCCGAACCCGGATCGGGAGCGCCGGCGTTCAACCGCGCCTGCCGCGAGGGTGCGCGGAGGTCACGGCTGCGTTGCCGTCGTGCTCCATATTCGCAGAGCAGGTGAGCGCGCCCACAGTACGCCTGCCCCGCATTCCGGCCGCCCACGCTTTGACGTCGTTTGTCGTCATCATGCCGGCCTGCGTCAGCAGGGCGTTCAGGCGATGATTCGTCACCGTTCGGCCAGCACCGCGTGTCGACACGCGGTGGATGTTGGCTGACGCAGGGTGACTACGCCAGGGTGATTACCGCAGGATCGCGCCTATCGGGTTATTTGCCGGCTTTCTGGCTGGCGGCGTCCTTCCCAGTCCTCCGGCGGCCGACGTACAAGGGGTGTGCGGTGCACGAGCCAGGTGACGGTCCAGGCACACCGGCGCTCGGCCGGCACCGGTCGGCCGGCGGCTACAGCCGGGTGGTCGGCGTCCACCGTGCCCCAGGCGCCGGCAGCCCCTCCCGGGGCTACCTGCTCACCGTCGCACTGCTGGCCGGGACCGCGTCGATGCCCATCCTCGCCGCGATCAGCGCGGGCTCGGCCACCCCGGGCAGCACCGCACTGCCAGACAGCAGCACCCCGTTCATCCCGACCCCGTCGGTCGGGCCGGTGGTGATCCCACTGCCGGTGACCAGCCCGCTGGCGCCCTCACCACCCGGCACACCCAGCGTCGGCCCGACCAGCGGCTGGCTGCCCGCCGCTCCCCGGCGTACCCCGGACGGGCCGACCGCGGCCGACGCGGGGCCCGCCCGGCGGGCGAGCTCCCCGCCGCTGGCGCCGAAACCCACCCGGGGCACCGCGCCGCCCGTCCCCCCGCCCGTGCCGTCGCCGACGGGTTCGAAGACCAACCCGCCGGACCCCGACCCGACGGACCCGCCGGACCCCGATCCGACCGACCCCGATCCGACCCCGACCTTGACGCTGGACCCGACGCCCACGCTGGACCCGACGCCCACGCTGGATCCGACGCCCACGCTGGATCCGACGCCCACGCCGACGGACGCCTCGACCGCGACCGCCGTGCCGACCAACACGATGTCCCTGCCAGCCACCACACCCGCGCCGCCCGTCACCCCGGCTACACCGACCAGCCGGCCCAGCCCGGCAGTTCCCTCGCCCCCGGCGGTTCCTTCGACGTCCACAGTCAGCCTGTCGCCGCTGGCCGGACCGACGCACGTCACGGTGTCCTCGGCGGTAACGTGACGATCAGGAGCGGCCCATCCGGTGCCGGCGGTGTTCGGCAGTAGGCGCGTACCGGAGGGGGTGGCGTGGGCGGCGGTGGGGAACTCCGCCCGGTCACCACACGGTCCGGCCCAGGGCTGCGGATAGCTCGGCTGGTCACCGAGGTGACCGCACCGGCCGTGCTCGTGTCGCTGCTGATCATCACCGTGAGCTGGCACAGCGCACGTCGCCCAGGTCTGGGCCTCATCTGGGGTCTGCTCGCCACGCTCTTCGTCACCGGCATTCCGTTCGCCTACATCGTCGGCGGGGTACGCCGTGGCCGGCTCACCGACCACCACGTCGGCCTGCGCGAGCAGCGCCGGGCGCCGCTGCTGGTCGGCCTCGGCTCGGTCGCGGGAGGGCTGGCCCTCCTCGCCGTGCTCGGGGCGCCTCGCCCGGTGCTGGCGCTGGCGGTGGCCGGCCTCGTCGGCCTCGTGGTCGCCGTGTCGGTGAGCCACTGGTGGAAGATTTCGATCCACTCGGCGGTGGCCGCCGGCACGCTGGTGATCCTGGTGCTGACCTTCGGGGCCCGGCTGGTGGTCGCCGCGCCGCTGCTGGCGTTGGTCGGCTGGTCCAGGGTGCGGCTGAGGGACCACACGGTGCCGCAGGTGCTGGCCGGTGGTGTGCTCGGCGCGCTGATCGCCGCCCTGGTGTTCGGTCCGTTGCGCTAGGACGCGGGCCCTGGGCGGGCCCGGGGCGGGCGGCGTGGTGCCACCCGGCCCCGGACGCCGTCAGGCGCCGTCGTCGGCGAGCCGGTGCCGGTTCGCCTCGATCCAGGCGTCCAGCGCGGCCGGGTCGTCCGGGTCCACGCCGTCGGCCATCAGCTGTGCCACCGCTGCGGTGGCCGGGCTGCGCCGTTCACCCGTCGAGTAGAGGCGGGCGAACTCCGGCACCATCTCCTCGATCGCCTCATCGGTGCGCGTCGTCGCCGCCTCGGGCAGCCCGCGCTGGCGCGACGCGTACCGGGCCCAGGCGCGCAGCACCCGGGGCAGCATCGCCGCGTCGTCCATGTCCAGCACGGCCCGGCGGTGCACCCAGTCGAGCAGGAAGAGCCCCGACACCGCGGGGCTCCAGCGCATCGGGTCGGCGTCCGGGAAGGTCGCCGAGTGGTCCAGCAGCAGGCTCAGGCAGAAGTGCAGCGAGGCCAACTCCGGGCCGTCGACGGCGTCCAGCCCGAAGCGGGCGGCTTCCGGCGCGGCGAGGAACCGCCGAACCAGGTCGGTGCGCTCGGCGGCGGAGAGCGGCTCGACCTCCGCCGGGCCGGTCGGGTCGACCGCGGTGGGCAGCATCGCCAGCCGGGCGCCGACCAGCGCCCGGTCGGTGGCGAGAGAGCCCTCGTCGGGCAACTCGCTCAGGTCGTCGGTCACGGCGAGGTGGCGGGCCACCTCGCCACGGAGCCGGGCCGGATCCTCGGTACGGAACCAGGTCAACTCGTCGTCCGCGCACATCTGCCGGACCTGGTCCAGGATCCGTTCCGCCGGCCCGCCCACGAAGATGTCCTTGGTGATCCCGATGTTGTGGTCCACCAGGGCCACCAGCGCGTGCTCCGAGCCGCCGGACGCGTCGTCGTAGGCGAAGGTGGCGAGGTAGGAGGTCTGGTCGCCGTACACGTCGCCGTACGCCCAACTGCCGGTGAGGTGGACCCGGCCCAACTGCCCGGACCAGGTGGGGGCCTGGCTGCCCGGACGCACCCGCTCGGTGCCCTCGGCGTTCGGGACGAGCGTGGCGAAGACCTGCCGAATGGTGGTCGCCGCCGCGACCCGGCGGCGGGCGGTGGCGGCGAGAAACCCGGTGACGAACTCCCGTACGGCGGTGTCGCGGTCGGTCTCCGCGATCGCGTAGACACTGCCCAGCAGCGCGCTGCCGAGCATTTCGGCGTCGAGGGCGGACTCCAGCTTGGTCACGTCGCGTGCGGCGTGCAGCACCGCGTCGTAGGGGGTCTGAGGCGTGGCCATGCTCCGACCCTACGCCGCCCAGGGCGTACGGAGAGCGGTAGCGAGCCGCGTGGGGCGTCAGCGGCGGGCGGCGTCCCGCAGCGCGTCTCGCGCCTGTGCGTACGAGCCGAGCACGATCCGCACCGGTGCCAGCACGTACTCCTCGCCCACCAGGGCGACCTTCGCCGTCAACCGCTGCTCGGCGCGGGTCCGGGCGCGCCGGGCGGCCCAGCGCACCACCGGCCGGGTCAGCGCCGCCACCAGCAGCCCGGCCAGCAGCCCGCCGAGCAGCAGCAGGGTGGGCAGTGGCACCTGACCGACCATCGGGTTGTCCAGCTCGGGCAGGCCGAGCGCTCGCAGCGCGTAACCGAGCACCAGCCAGCCCAGCCCGACAACGGCCGCCAGGGTGACCAACCACTGCACACCGCCGACGGCCCGCCACCACAGCGGTCGACGGCCGAGACCGAGGTCGGTGCCGGCGATCGTGCGGTCCAGTGCGTCCGGCAGGTCGCCGAGGCGGGACCGGGCGGCAGAGGTCACCGCGTCGGGCCAGGCGGCGGGCAGGTCGACGGCGGCCCGGTCGGCCACCGCGCGGATCGCCAGGCCGAGCGCCGAACGCTGGGCGGCCGTCGGGTCCGGCACCGAGGTGGCCGCGACCAGGCTCTCCGCCGGGTCGACCTGGTCGCCGGTGGGGCCGGGCAGGTGCAGGCGACGCAGCGGGTCGGGCCGCAACCGTCGCCAGCCCCGGACCACGGGCCAGCCGGTGGCCGCGCCCGCCCGATGCCGGTACGCCAGCTCCACCGCCTCGGTCACCGCGGGCACCCCGGCCGCCCCGGCCAACGCCCGGTTCAGCCCGTTGACGGCCGAGTCGTCCGGCCGACCCGCCGGCCGGGCCGAGCCGACCAGCTCGTCCATCCCGGCGACGACCGCGTCGACGTCACCAGCGAGCCGGCGCAGCGCGGCCTGCCGCTCGGCGACCGTACGTTCCAGCGCGCTGCGCAACCCGACCATCCCGGCCGGGTCGATGGCGGTGGTGGACAGCAGGGGCACGCCGGTCAGCCCGTCCGTGTCGAGTAGCCGGCGCAGGTCGTCCAGGACCCTGGGCAGCTCAGCCGGGGGCAGCCGGTCGGCCTGGTTGAGGACGACCAGGGTGACGTCGCGGTGTCGGTGGAACTCGCGCAGGTAGCTGTCGTGGATGACCCGGTCGGCGTACTTCTGTGGGTCGACCACCCAGACCACCTGGTCGACCAGGCCGAGCAGCCGGTCCACCTCCAGTCGGTGGGACCGCTGCACCGAGTCGAAGTCAGGCAGGTCGAGCAGGATCAACCCGTGCAGCGCCGTCTCGTCGTCCGCGTCGAGGGCGCTCTCCCGGACGAAGCGGTGTCGGGGCAGTACGCCGATCCAGTCGAGCAGACGGTTCGCGCCCTCCAGCGGCCCCCACACGCAGGCGTGGGTGACGCCGGTGGTCGGTCGGCGGACCCCGACCGGTGAGAGCTGCAGCTGGGCCAATGCGTTGAACAGGCTGGACTTGCCGCTACCGGTGGCGCCGGCCAGGGCGACCACGGTGTGGTCCCGGGACAGCGCGAGCCGGGTGCCGGCCCGCTCGACCAGCGTGTGCGCGGGCACCAGGTCGGCGTCCGGCAGCAGGCCGTCCACCGCGCTCAGGAACCGGCGTACCGCCTCCAGTCGGGAGATCAGCGCGTCGGGGTCGATCCGCTGGTCACCGCGGAACGCCTCGCGTACCCGGCCGGTGATGTTGGTCACCGGGAACCCTCCTCGTCGGCGGCCGGCGGGATGTCGCCGCGGCCGGACAGGCCGCTGCGGTGCCGGGCCAGCTCGACCCGGCCGGCGGCCCGGCGCAGCCCGTCGCCGGCGTCCGCGGCGGTGCGGGCGTCGGCGGTGCGGCCCAGGAAGCGGTCGGCCTCCGCGTCGAGCAGCGTGCGCACCCGGTCCAGCAGATCGGCGCGGGCCTTGGCGGCGAGGGTACGCACCGCCTGGTCGCCGAAGATTGCCTGGAGGACGGCCTGCGCGGCGACCGTGGTGCCGGCCCCCGTAGCCAGCTCCAGCCCGGTCGGGATGAAAGCGGTGGAGGCGAAAACGGCGATCATCACGGCCAACCCGGTGGCGTTGACCGCGTACGCGGCGGTGCGGGCCACGAACCGCTTGTCGCCGCCCTCGACCCGGACCAGCTCCAGCACGCCGCGCTGCCAGTCCCGGACCATTCGTTCGGCGCGTTCGGGTAGGTCGTCGCTCGGGTGGGCGAGCGCCGGATCGAGCAGCCCGGACCCTGCCGGGTGTGCCTTCCACCCCGTGTACGCGGATTCGGCGGCCTCCGAGGCCACCCCGCGCAGCAGCGTGACCAGTTGTGATTCGATCGCGTCGCGCAGCTCGGCGGCGGGTGCCGGCCGGCCGGTGACAGCGGCCACGACCCGGTCCCGTAGACGCCCGATCCGCGCCTCCAGTGTGCGGAACAGCTCCCCGGTGCCGACGAACTCCTGCCAGCGGGCGAGCACCTCGCCGCGGAGCAGTCGGCCGTCCCGCAGGCCCTGCTCGACGGTGCGTTCGGCACCCCGGTACGCGGCAACGACCCGTTCGTCCAGCCCGTCGGCGGCGACGACCTGCTCGTCGGCGGCATCGGCCAAGTCCTCGACGGCGGGGTGCAGCGCGGCCAGCGCCCCGTCCAGCGTCTGGCGGACCACTGCCGCCCGAGCGTCCGCGTCGCCGGCCAGGCGGGCGAACCAGTCGGCCAGCGGCGCGGTCACCCCTTCGGGCAGCAGCCCCTGACCGTCGACCCAGGTCTCCGGCAGCACGAACAGCGGCGCCCGGCCGAGGTCCTGTTCGGCGAGCATCTCGGTCAGGTGCGCGGCGATCTCGTCGGTGGCCTCGGCAGGCACCCGGTCCAGCACCATGGCGATCACCGCGCCTCGCGTCCGGGCGCTGCGCAGCAGCTCCCAGGGAACCGCGTCGGCGTACCGGGCGGCGGTGGTGACGAAGAGCCAGAGATCGGCGGCGGCCAGCAGCTGGGTGGCGAGCGCCCGGTTGGCATCGACCACCGAGTCGATGTCGGGCGCGTCGAGGAACGCCAGCCCGGCGGGCAGTGCCGGGGCGGTGACGAGGTGCAGAGCGCGCGGATCTTCGCTCGGCTCGGTGGTGCGGGTCAGCCCGGGCAGCAGGTCACCCTGCCGGAACCAGGCCGCGTCGGACGGGTTGCAGACCAGCACCGGGGAGCGGGTGGTCGGCCGGAGCACGCCAGCGGCGCTGACCCGGGCCTTGACCAGGCTGTTGACCAACGTCGACTTGCCCGCGCCGGTGGAGCCGCCCACCACCACGAGCAGCGGGGCGTCCAGCCGTGCGAGCCGGGGCAGCAGATAGTCGTCGAGTTGGTCGGTGAGGGCGGCGGCGGTGTGCCGGGCGGGGCTGGCAGAGGGCAGTGCGAGGGGATACCGGGTCGCGCCGATCGCCTCCCGGAGGCCCGACAGCGCACCGGGGAGGCTGTCGTCCCCGGTGGTGGCGGGCAACTCCCCCGCGGCGTCCGGCGGGCCGGTGCGGGCTGCGACGGCGGGCGCGCCGGAACGGGTGGCGGGATCGCCGTGCGTCGTCACCGCTAAAGCGTGCCCGACCGATGCAAGGGAAGACAACCGGACAGTAATAACGGGTGGGTTGCGTCGGGTTGACTCAACTCAACTTGACGATTCGCCAGGGCGTGGCACTATTGAGTCAAGTTCACTCAACTTGTGGTGGGGCCCGCTGCGGGCGGCGCTCGCCAGGCAGCCCGCGGGCAATGCCCGTCACCTGCACAACCTTATGAAGCGAGGAAGCGAACATGGCACGTGCGGTCGGTATCGACCTCGGCACGACGAACTCCTGCGTCAGCGTTCTCGAGGGCGGTGAGCCCACCGTCATCGCCAACGCTGAGGGGTCGCGGACGACCCCGTCGATCGTCGCGTTCGCCCGCAACGGCGAGGTGCTCGTCGGTGAGGTCGCCAAGCGCCAGGCGGTGACCAACCCGGACCGGACGATCCGGTCGGTCAAGCGCGAGGTCGGCACGAACTGGTCCGTCGACATCGACGGCAAGAAGTACACCCCGCAGGAAATCTCGGCCCGGACGCTGATGAAGCTCAAGCGGGACGCCGAGGCGTACCTGGGCGAGCAGATCACCGACGCGGTGATCACTGTCCCGGCCTACTTCAACGACAGCCAGCGCCAGGCCACCAAGGAGGCCGGTGAGATCGCCGGCTTCAACGTGCTGCGGATCGTCAACGAGCCGACCGCGGCCGCCCTGGCGTACGGGCTGGACAAGGGCTCCAAGGAGCAGACCGTCCTGGTCTTCGACCTCGGCGGCGGCACCTTCGACGTGTCGCTGCTGGAGCTGGCCGAGGGCGTCGTCGAGGTCAAGTCCACCAGCGGTGACAACCAGCTCGGTGGCGACGACTGGGACCAGCGGATCATCGACCACCTGGTCAAGACCTTCCGGGGCGAGCACGGCATCGACCTGGCTCAGGACAAGATGGCCCTCCAGCGGCTCCGCGAGGCGGCCGAGAAGGCCAAGATCGAGCTGTCTGCCGCCACCACCACCAACATCAACCTGCCGTACATCACCGCTGGCGCCGCCGGCCCGCTGCACCTCGACGTGACGCTCAGCCGCGCCGAGTTCCAGCGGATGACGCAGGACCTGCTGGACCGTTGCAAGGGCCCGTTCGAGCAGGCCGTGAAGGACGCCGGGATCAAGATCTCCGACGTCGAGCACGTGATCCTGGTCGGCGGTTCGACCCGGATGCCCGCCGTGACCGATCTGGTCAAGCAGCTCACCGGTCGCGACCCGAACAAGGGCGTCAACCCGGACGAGGTCGTCGCCGTCGGCGCCGCCCTTCAGGCCGGTGTGCTCAAGGGTGAGGTCAAGGACGTCCTGCTGCTCGACGTGACCCCGCTGAGCCTGGGCATCGAGACCAAGGGCGGCATCTTCACCAAGCTGATCGAGCGCAACACCACCATCCCGACCAAGCGCTCCGAGGTCTTCACCACGGCGGACGACAACCAGCCGTCGGTGCTGATCCAGGTCTTCCAGGGTGAGCGGGAGATCGCGGCCTACAACAAGAAGCTCGGCACCTTCGAGCTGACCGGCCTCCCGCCGGCGCCGCGCGGCGTGCCGCAGATCGAGGTCGCCTTCGACATCGACGCCAACGGCATCGTCAACGTGCACGCCAAGGACCTGGGCACCGGCAAGGAACAGAAGATGACGATCACCGGTGGCTCCTCGCTGCCGAAGGACGACATCGAGCGGATGCGCCGGGACGCCGAGGAGCACGCGGAGGAGGACAAGCGCCGCCGCGACGACGCCGAGACCCGCAACGTGGCCGAGGCGCTCCAGTGGCAGACCGAGAAGTTCCTCGCCGAGAGTGGCGACAAGCTGCCCAGCGAGAACCGTGAGCAGCTCAACGAGGCACTCGGCGAGCTGCGCGGTGCCCTCGGCGGTCAGGACATTGAGAAGATCAAGTCCGCGCACGAGCGGCTGGCGCAGGTCTCCCAGCAGGCCGGTTCGTTGCTCTACTCGCAGCAGGCCGAGCAGCCGGGTGGCGAGGCCGGCCCGGGTGCGCCCGGTGCGACCGGTCCGCAGGCCGGCGCCGCCGGTGGTGCTGCGGGCGGTGCCGACGACGTGGTCGACGCGGAGATCGTGGACGAGGACGGCAAGAAGTGACCGTCGGCCTCCGGCACGTATCCACGGCGAAGGGGATGAGGTAGCCGCATGACGCAGAAGCCACGAGCCGCCGACCCGCGCGACGCCGGGTCGACGCCGGGTGGCTCCGCGCCCACGGAGCCGACAACCGGCGACGGGGAGCGGGTCGTCATCCGCAACAACCGCAAGCTCATCGACACATCGGAGCCGGCGGGCGCCGCCGCCGACGCGGGCAACGACGTCCCGGCCGAGGGCCTCGTCGAGGACGCCGAGGTCGTGGTCGACGAGATCGAGGTCGAGGTCAACTCCACCGACGGCCCGGAGCCGTCCGGCCCGCCGGTGGTGGACGCCCCGGCGCAGCCGGTCGACGGCGGTGGCACGGGCACCTCGCTCGGCGCCGAGCTGGAGGCGCTCCGGGCCGAGTTGGACGAGCGCACCAGGGATCTGCAGCGGGTGTCGGCGGAGTACGCCAACTACCGCAAGCGGGTCGACCGGGACCGCAGCCTGGTGCAGGAGCAGGCGACCGGCTCGGTGCTGGCCGCGCTGCTGCCGATCCTGGACGACCTGGACCGGGCTCGGGAACATGGCGACCTGGTCGGGCCGTTCGGCACGGTGGCGGAACAGCTCACCACCGCGTTGGGCAAGTTCGGCCTCAACGCCTTCGGCGAGCAGGGCGACCCGTTCGACCCGACCCGGCACGAGGCGGTCGCGCACCAGACCTCGGCCGAGGTCAGCGAGCCGACCTGCGTGCAGGTCATGCGGCGCGGCTACCAGCTCGGTGAGCGGCTCCTGCGCCCTGCGCTGGTCGCGGTCGCGGATCCGGAATAGTGCGAGGCAGTGACCGGGCCGTCCCGCCCCCCGCGCAACGGGGCGCGCCCACGGGCTGGGTCGCGGCACCCTGGAGTGGTTGTCCTCGGGCGATGAGGTGCTGACCTT
>NZ_JBEXGR010000037.1:0-37193 GCF_040607415.1 Micromonospora sp. NPDC005291 | reverse complement strand
AGGCGAGCCCAGCGGCGGTCAGTGCGGTCTTACGGATCAGATCGGTACGCATGATGGCGTGCTCCTCTGCCTTGGGGGAACCCACACAGCACTCAACGGGTGGTGCTGCCGTGCGGGGGGAAAGGTTCACGGGAACGTCCCGGCGATCCAGGGGGACCTGCTCGGCGTTCCGGGGGGATGTAACCGGGGCGGCCTACCGGATGTTCCCGGGGGCCTGCCGGCGTCTGGCGGGTCTGCCCGGCCAGCGGCTACGAGGGTGTAACCGGGGCGGCCGGTCGGGTGTTCCCGGCGGCTGCCGTGCACCGGGCCGGGGGCCACGGTCGCATGCCAGGTATAACGACCCGGGCCGGCCCCCGATTCCACCGCCAGAGTGGCCCCGACCACGGGATGAAAACCCCAGACGGAACAAATCGCGCACAGGTCGATCCCGAGCAGTGGGCAATGAGCGGTGATCCACTCCGGTTCGGCGATGTTGCGGTGTCCGGGGGGTGGGATGCCCCCAGGTCGGCGATACCGAGTCGATCACGTCGAGTCATCCGTTGGCGACCTCGGGCGGGACCTCGAGCGGACCTCGGAGAGTTGCCCCGCTTCTAAGCCCGGGGGCATGAATCGGACGAAGCTCCCATATTGCCCATCCCTGACCGAACTCGATCCAGGGTTCCACCCTCACGCCCCCGCGGCACCAGCCCCGTCAGGACGAAGGGCCGTTGCGCGACGGGCGTCGTCATGACCCGGTGATGTCGATCAAAGGACTCTCTGCCCCGTCGACCGTCCATCGCGGAGATTCAGGCGCTGTCGGAGGGCTTCGCGCCGTCGCCGGCCTGGGCGTGCCGCTCCAGCAGCCGTTGCCGAATCTCCTCCGGGGTGTACGCACGTCGGCGTCGTTCGGCCCGCGCGATGACCACGCCGGAGGCCGCGACGCCGGCGAGGCCGGCCAGCCCGAGGACCTTCCACCACCGCATTCGTTGCCGCATCGGCCTAGGCTAGACCCCCATGAGCATCAGCCTGGACGAGGCCGTCGAGTTGACCCGCACCGGCGACGTGTGGGTGTTCCGGGGCAGTAGCGTGCCGGACCGGGCGATCCAGTTCACCACCAACAGCCCGGTGAACCACGTCGGGATGGCGGTGGTGCTGGACGACATGCCGCCGCTGATGTGGCACGCGGAGCTGGGCAGGTCCTTGCCGGATCTGTGGTCGGGCAGTCACCAGCGCGGTGTCCAACTGCACGACCTGCGGGACGCGGTCAGCGTCTGGGCCAACCGCTACGGCCAACGGGCCTGGCTGCGGCAGCTCGATCCGCCGGCCGACGGGGAGATGGAGCGGGCGGTGCTGCGTACGATCGCGCGGCTGGACGGCACGCCGTTCCCGTCGACGGCCCAGTTGGCGTGGCGGTGGGTGCGTGGCCGGGTGCCGGCGCTGCCGCACCTCGGTCGGCCGCTGCTACCGCGTCTCGGTCGGCCGGCACCTCGGTCGACCCCGGCCAGGTCGGCCGCCTCCCCGGTGGAGCGGGACCGGGCGTTGGAGACGGCGTACTGCGCCGAGGTGGTCGCGGTGACCTATGAGGCGATGGGGTTGCTGCCGGCGGGCCGGCGTCCAAACTGGTACGACCCGGGGCGGTTCTGGAGCGGGGACGACCTGGGTCTGGCCGCCGACGCCCGCCTGGGTTCGGAGATCGAGGTGCGGGTGCCGCCGCGCTGAGGTTTGACCTGGGCGGTGACCGGCAATTGCTGTCGCCGTGAATGCCTCCACGGATCTCGACACGTTGGCCGACTTCTTCGACCGGTACGGCGTGGCGTTGACCTCCGGCGACGTGCCGGCCATCGCCGGTTGTTACGCCCTGCCGGGGTTGGTGGTGGCCGACACCTACAGCTTCTCGTTCACGTCGCCAGCGGCGGTGGCGTTGTCCTTCGTGGGCGCCGCACCCGACTACCAGGAACGGGAGTTGGTCGCGGCGCATGCCCGGATCGAGGACGTACAGCCGGTGTCCGCGCGGCTGACGATGGTGGCGGTGGAGTGGGAGTTCCTGGACAGCCGAGGGCAGGCGGTGCCGGGGGAGCGGTACCGCTACCTGTTGCGCACCTCGGATGAGGGGCCGGCCATCTGCACGGTCATCCGGACGGGCTGACCGACCGGGACCGTCCGCCGGTCGAGCCGTTTTCCGTGATGGGCCGGCCGGTCGGCCCGATCCTTACCTGCCGGGTTCCCGGTCTGCCCGGTGCTGGCTACGCTGTCGCGTCGGTGGGGACGAGGGGAGACCTGATGGCGGTGCGGCCGGATGGTGCGGCGGGGTCGCGGGCGGCCCGGGTGTTGGTATCGATGCCGTGGATCGTGGTGCTGCTCGGTGTGGGTGCGCTGGTGGTGCTGCTGGTGATCGCGTTGCTGTCGTTCCGGACCAGGGAGCGGGATGCACCGCCGCAGGCCGCGCCTCCGGTGTTTCTGCCGACCATGCCGGCGGCCGCGTCGGCCACGGGTGGGCCGACGCCGGCCGGCGTGGAGCGACGCACGGTGTCGCCGAGGCCGTCGCGCAGCAGTCGGGCGCCGTCGCCGCGGGCCACGGTGACCGGCTCACCGACTCCGGGGCGGACGAGTGCGCCGCCGATGCTGGCGGTGCCGGCGAACGACACGGTGAGCGCCCGGTACCAGGTCGGTACGGACGGCTGGGACGGGGACGCGGCGCTGCTGTCGATCGCCAACGAGTCGAGTCGGTCGGTGGATTGGCTGGTGGAGTTGGCGTTCGACGACGACATGTGGGCTCTGCGAGTCGCTGACGACTCGGGGATCTCGGTACGGGGGCGCGGCAACGGCGAGTTCGTGTTGCGCGGCACCCGTTCGCTGGACCCGGGTGACTCTCGGACGCTGCGGCTGCGCCTGGGCCGGGGTGAGTCGGCGGAGCGGCCGCTCCGGTGCACGATCAACGGGGTCGACTGTCGGTTCGGCTGAGCTGGAGCCGGGCCGGTGGCGCGGCAGAGGGTGCGCCGTCGGCGCTTCCGGGCCAGCGCGCTGATCGTTACGCTGCCCGGATGGTCCGCTGAGGGAGGTACATGTCCGGCATGCGTCGCGTCCCGCGACTGTCGCGTGGTCCGGCCGCGATCGTGTCATCGCCCTGGATCATGGTGGGTGCTGGTGTCGTCGTGATGGTGGTCCTGCTCTTCGTGGCCCTGGGCGCGTACCGGGGGCGTAGTCCTGCGCCGGGCGCCGCGTCGGTGCCGCCGGCGTTGCCGTTGCCGTCGGCGGCGGCTGCGCCGAGCGCACCCGTGCGGGTGTCGTCTCCGGCGTCGGCACGGCCGGGGTTGTCCGGGCGTGCGAGCGGGCTGCCGCCGGGCGCCGCGGCTGGGTCGCGTTCACCGTCCGCCAGTCTGCCTGTCGGCCCGACACCTGCGCGAACGGCGACGCGGTCACCGAGCCGGGCTCCACAGGGACAGCCGGCGGTGAGTGGGCGGTACCGGGTGGTGCAGAGCTTTGACGGGGGTTTCATCGGCGAGGTGTTGATGGTCAACGCGTCTGCCGAGAGCCGTGGTTGGACAGTGGGGTTCGAGTTCTCCGGTGGGCGGTTGGTGACCACCTGGGTGGAGGGCGTACCACAGGGGACGGTTCGGCAGACCGACGGCGGCTTTACGTACGTCAGCGGGGTGGACGTGCGGCCCGGTGGTTCGGTGTCGTTGCGGTTCCACCTGGAGCGGGCCTCCAGCACGCCGCGGGAGTGCACGGTCGACGGGGTGCGCTGCAGCGGGTTCTGACCCGGATGGACACGGCGCTTCCGCAAGGAGGCTGCTTTGTTGCGACCATGTTTGCAAGGTATTGCAGAATGTTTCGGCGAGGGTTAGCGTGCGGCCAATCAGCGACCAGAGGAAGGCGTCGATGAAACCCCCGCCGAAACCGCGCACCGCCCTGCTGGCCCTCGTCTCCCTGCTCACCCTCACGCTCGTCGGCACCCCGGTCGCCGTGCACCCAGCCGCCGCCGCTGCCTCCCGGCCGTCCGGCAGTGCTCCCCTCGCCGTCGGTGGCGCCGCCCAGTGGCGTGATGAACCCACCGCCGACGCGCTGCTGAAGGCGGGCGGCAACTCCGCGCGGGCCGAGCAGTTCTACTTCGTCCTGCCGGACAGGTTCGCCAACGGTGACCCCCGCAACGACCGAGGTGGCCTCGCCGGTGACCGGCTGCGCACCGGGCTCGACCCGACCGACAAGGGCTTCTACCACGGCGGTGACCTCAAGGGTGTCATCGACAAGTTGGACTACATCCAGGGAATGGGCACCACGGCCATCTGGCTCGCCCCGATCTTCAAGAACCGGCCGGTGCAGGGCGCCGGCAACGACATCTCGGCCGGTTACCACGGCTACTGGATCACCGACTTCACGCAGGTGGACCCGCACTTCGGCACCAACGAGGAGATGAAGCGGCTGGTCAAGCTCGCCCACCAACGCGGCATCAAGATCTACCTCGATGTGATCGTCAACCACACCGCCGACGTCATCAAGTACGCCGAGAACACGTACGCGTACGTGGACAAGGCGACCTCGCCGTACACCGACGCGCAGGGGCGGGCGTTCGAGGACCGCAACTACGCCGACGGCAGCCGCGCGTTCCCGCCGGTCAACCAGGGGTCTTTCCCGTACACCCCGACGTTCGCCGATCCGAAGGACGCGACCGTCAAGGTCCCCGCGTGGCTCAACGACGCCACCATGTACCACAACCGGGGTGACTCCACCTTCGCCGGTGAGAACAGCGAGTACGGCGACTTCTTCGGCCTCGACGACCTGTGGACCGAGCGCCCCGAGGTGGTCCAGGGGCTGACCAAGGCGTACGGGGACTGGATCGGCGCGACCGGCGTCGACGGGTTCCGGTTGGACACCGTCAAGCACGTCAACATGGACTTCTGGCCGCAGTTCAGCCAGGGCATCGAGCGGGCGGCCGAGAAGGCCGGCAAGAAGGACTTCTTCATGTTCGGCGAGGTGTACAGCGCCGATCCGGAGATCAGCTCCAGCTACGTCCGGCAGGGTGGCCTGCCGGCGACCCTCGACTTCGCCTTCCAGGAAGCCGCGCGCGGGTTCACCGCCGGCGCCGGCTCGGCGAAGGCGCTGGCCGACGTGTACGCCCGCGACGACCTCTACTCCGCCCGGGACACCGACGCCGGCCGGCTGACCACCTTCCTCGGTAACCACGACATGGGCCGGATCGGCTCGTTCATCGCCGGCGGTGGCACCGACCCGACCAGCCATCTGCGCCGCGACCAGCTCGCGCACCAGCTGATGTTCCTCACTCGCGGCCAGCCGGTGATCTACTCCGGCGACGAGCAGGGCTTCACCGGCCCCGGCGGGGACAAGGACGCCCGGCAGGACATGTTCGCCTCGTCGGTCGCCGACTACCTCGACGACGACCTGCTCGGCACCGACCGCACCCACGCCGACGACCAGTTCGACACCGGCCACCCGCTGTACCGGACCATCGCCGAGATGGGCCGGCTGCGCCAGGCGCACCCGGCGCTGCGCGACGGCGTACAGGTCACCCGGTACGCCGCCGACGGACCCGGCGTCTTCGCCGCCTCCCGGATCACCCCCGCCGATCGCACCGAGTACGTGGTGGCGGTGAACAACGCCGACACCGCGCAGACTGTCACCGTGGACACCTGGTCGGCCGGCGCCACCTTCACCGGCATCTACGGCTCGCCCGGTGCGGCCAGCGCGGGTGCCGACGGCAAGCTGACCCTGACCGTGCCGCCGTTGTCGGCGGTGGTGCACCGGGCCGGCACCCCCATCGCGCGCCCGGCCGCCGCGCCGCGCATCACCATCACCACCCCGGACGCGCCCGTCGCCACCCGGGCCGCGGTCACCGCCCAGGTGACCGGTGACCCGCTGGCCACCGTCACCGTCGCCGCCCGGGTCGCGGGCGGTCGGTGGACGTTGCTGGGCAGCGCCGACCACGCGCCGTACACCGTGCAGCACGACCTGACCGGCCTGGCCGGTGGCACCCGGGTCGAGTACAAGGCGGTGGTCCGCGACGGCCGAGGACGTACCGCGACGGCCCGGTCCACCGCCATCGTGGGCACGCCGGCGCAGGGCGAGTCCCGGGAGTGGGCGGTGGTGCACTACCAGCGCCCGGCCGGTGGGTACGACGACTGGGGGTTGTACGCCTGGGGGGACATCGACCCGGCGTACGTCACCGAGTGGCCCAAGGGGCAGCCGTTCGCCGGGGAGGACTCCTACGGCCGGTTCGCCTGGGTGAAGCTCAAGCCGGGCGCGAAGTCGGTGAGCTTCCTGGTGGTCGACTCCGACGGCAACAAGGATGTCGCCCAGGACCGCAGCATCGACGTCACCCAGACCGGTGAGATCTGGCTCAAGCAGGGTGACCCGGCGATCTACCCGAGCAGGCAGGCGGCCACCGGTGAGCCGGCGCCGCCGGTCGAGGAGGGCACCGCCGTGATCCACTACCGGCGGGCCGACGGCAACTACGACGGCTGGGGCCTGCACCTGTGGGACGGCGCGGCCAATCCGACCGAGTGGTCCACGCCGCTCAAGCCCGCCAGCACCGACGCGTTCGGGGCGGTGTTCCGGGTGCCGCTGGCGGCCGGTGCCACCGGGCTGAACTACATCATCCACCAGGGCGACACCAAGGACCTGCCCGACGACCAGCGGCTCGACGTCGCCAGCGTGGGCCGCGAGGTGTGGCTGCTCGCCGCAACGCCGGGCCGGTTGCTGCCGTCGACGGCGACCAGCGCCAGCGGGGACACCGACATCAGCAAGCAGAAGGCGCACTGGATCGACCGGTCCACCGTGGCGTGGCAGACTCCGCCGACCGACGGCAAGACGTACGCGCTGGTCGCCGCACCCGCCGGCGGGGTCAGCGTGGTCGACGGGAAGCTGACCGGGACGTACACCACGCTGCCGTTGCGGGCGCAGCGCAACGGGCTCACCGAGGCTCAGCGCACGGCGTTCCCGCACCTGTGGTCGTACCGCGGATTCGCCCTTGACCGGGCGGACCTGGCCAAGGTCCCGGCGGCGCTGCGGGGGCAGCTGCTGGTCACCGAGCGCGATGCCGAGGGTGCCCTGCTCGCCGCGACCGGCGTGCAGATCCCCGGTGTGCTCGACGACGTGTACGCGCGGGCCACCGACGCGACCCTCGGGCCGACGTTCGCGGGCCGCACGCCGAGCCTCGCGCTGTGGGCGCCGACCGCCCGGACGGTGGCGCTGCACCTGTTCGACTCGCCCACCGCCGCGCCGAGGACGGTGGCGATGCGTCGCGACGACCGCACCGGCGTCTGGTCGGCGCGCGGCGACCACACCTGGACCGGGAAGTACTACCGGTACGAGGTGCAGGCGTGGCAGCCGGCGGCGCAGCGGATGGTCACCGCGTCGGTGACCGACCCGTACTCGGTGGCCCTGGCGGCGGATTCCACGCACAGCCTGCTGGTCGACCTGAACGACCCGGCACTGGCACCGGCGGGCTGGCGCACGCTGCGCAAACCGGCGTCGGTGCCCCCGGCGAAGGCGCAGGTCTCCGAGCTGTCGGTGCGGGACTTCTCCATCGCCGACGACACCGTGCCGGCCCAGCGGCGGGGGACGTTCCTCGCCTTCACCGACCCGAAGACCGCCGGCATGACCCACCTGAAGGCGCTCGGCGACGCCGGTGTCACCCACCTGCACCTGCTGCCGGCGTTCGACTTCGCGACGATCCCGGAGAAGCGGGCCGACCAGCGTCAGCCCGCCTGCGACCTGGCGGCGCTCCCGCCGGATTCCGCCGAGCAGCAGAAGTGCGTGACGGCGGTCGCCGAAACCGACGGTTACAACTGGGGGTACGACCCGTTGCACTACACCGTGCCCGAGGGCGGCTACGCCGTCGACCCGGCCGGTGCGGCGCGGACCACCGAGTTCCGGCGGATGGTCGCCGGGGTGAACGACGCCGGGCTGCGGGTCGTCATGGACGTGGTCTACAACCACACGTCGGCCGCCGGCACCGACGACAAGTCGGTGCTCGACCAGATCGTGCCCGGCTACTACCAGCGGCTGCTGGAGGACGGCACGGTAGCCAACTCCACCTGCTGCGCCAACACCGCCCCCGAACACGCGATGATGGGCAAGCTGGTCGTCGACTCGCTGGTCACCTGGGCCCGGCAGTACAAGGTGGACGGTTTCCGGTTCGACCTGATGGGCCACCACCCCAAGGCGAACATCATCGCCGTACGCAAGGCCCTGGACCGGCTGACCGTCGCCCGCGACGGTGTGGACGGCAAGGCGATCATGCTCTACGGCGAGGGCTGGAACTTCGGCGAGGTCGCCAACGACGCCCGGTTCGTGCAGGCCACCCAGGCCAACATGGCGGGCACCGGCATCGGCACCTTCAACGACCGGCTGCGCGACGCGGTGCGCGGCGGTGGGCCGTTCGACACCAACCCGCGGGTGCAGGGCTTCGCCTCCGGGCTCTACACCGACCCGAACGGCGACGCGATCAACGGGTCAGCGGCCGAGCAGAAGGACCGGCTGCTGCACGCCCACGACCTGATCAAGGTGGGGCTGACCGGCAACCTGCGCGGGTACCGGTTCACCGACACCGCCGGACGGCAGGTCACCGGGGCGCAGGTGGACTACAACGGCTCCCCGGCCGGCTACACCGCCGCGCCGGGGGAGGCCGTCACCTACGCCGACGCGCACGACAACGAGATCCTGTACGACGCGCTGGCGTACAAGCTTCCGCAGGCCACCACGGCGGCGGACCGCGCCCGGATGCAGGTGCTGGCGCTCGGCACGGTGGTGCTGGGACAGGGCACCGGGTTCGTCACCGCCGGCACCGAACGGTTGCGGTCGAAGTCGCTGGACCGAAACTCGTACAACTCCGGTGACTGGTTCAACCAGATCCGCTGGGGCTGTGAACGGGGCAACGGGTTCGGCGCCGGTCTGCCGCCCGCGCAGGACAACGAGGACAAGTGGTCGTACGCGAAGCCCCTGCTGGCGGATCCGGCGCTGGTGCCGGACTGCGCGGCGATCAACACCACTGACGCCCGGTACGCCGAGTTGCTGCGTGTCCGGGCGTCGTCGCCGGTGTTCGGGCTGGCCACCGCCGAGCAGGTGCAGCAGCGGGTGGCGTTCCCGCTCTCCGGCGAGACGGAGACGCCGGGCGTGCTGACCATGACGCTGGACGCCCGCGGGTTGGGTGGGACGTGGAAATCGGTGACCGTTGTCTTCAACGGCACCCCGGAGACGGCGAAGCAGACCCTGACCGGTCTGCGCGGGGCGAACGTGGCACTGCATCCGGTGCTGGTCAACTCGGCCGACCCGGTGCTGCGTACGGCCTCGTTCGACCGGGCGGCCGGCACGTTCACGGTGCCGGCGCGCAGCGTGGCGGTCTTCGTTCAGAAGTGAACGTGAACCGGCCCCCTTCCGCGTCTCGCGGAAGGGGGCCGGCCCGGTTTTCGGTCATCGTGCCGCCGTCACCGGCCGCACATCACCGTCAGGCGAAGCAGTTCTCGATGGTGCCGCCCGGGATGGCCAGGCAGTTCGTCGGGCGGTTCGCGGTGATCGCGGACTTGTCGTCCACGTTCACCTCCCCGAAGAAGCTGAAGACACCGCCCGGAGCGAAGGTGGAGAAGTTGTGGGCGACCTTCGTCTTCGACAGGTTGACCTCGCCGAAGATGTTGAAGATGCCACCGCCGACCCCGATCGGGCCGATGGCCCGGTTCCCGACGACCTCGCTGTCGCGCAGCGTGGTGACGCTGTCGGCGTTGAACAACCCGCCGCCGAAGAAGCCAGCGGTGTTGTCCTTGATGCTGCTCTTCTCGAACGTGACCGCGCTGTCGAAGGCGATGGCCACACCGCCACCAACTCCGGCGGTGCTGTTCCTCTCGATCGAGACGTTGTGGAGGTTCAGCTGGCTGTCCGCCGCCGCCAGACCGCCACCGGCGAGAACCGCGGTGTTCGAGACGAACTTGGTCTCGTACGCGGTGGTGTTGCCCCCGATGTCGAGGAGGCCACCGCCGAAGCCCAGCGTCTCGTTGTCGCTGATCTCACCCTTCTTGATCTCGACGGTCCCGCCGTCGACATCGTCGGTGAAGATCCGCGCGGCGCCGTTCGAGATACCGCCACCACCGATGACGGCGGTGTTGTCCTTGATCTTCGACTCCTCGACCTTGAGCAGGCCGGCGTTGAAGACGCCGCCACCGAAGAAGAAGGCGGTGTTACGGGTGACGGTGCTGTGCCAGATCTTCGTGGTGCCGAAGTTGGCCACGCCGCCGCCGTTGCCGCCCGACTGGTTGAGGACGACCTCGGACTCGAGGATCTCGGCGGTGCCGCCCGGCTGGACCAGGATGCCGGCGCCGTCGCTGTCGCCCGGCTCCTCGACGAGGGGCGTGACGACGCCCTCCTGAGCAGTCGGTGCGGCCTTGGGCGTGGCCTTCGGAGCCGCCTTCAGCCCCGCCTTCGGGTTGGCCTGCCGCGTGGTGAGCGCCTGGTTCAGCGGGACACCGGACTTCACCTGCGCCGCGATCGCCTCGGAGTCCGAGTAGGTGCCCCAGACCGCCGCCGGCTCGACGGACATGTACCGCTCGAGGGTCTGGCCGCCCTTGATGGTCAGGCCCTTGATCGTGAGGTGCCCACCCGGGCCGACGTTGAGGATGCGGAAGTAGTCGGCCGTCGCGTCCCGGACGATCGTGGTGTGCTCGCCCTTCAGCGTGATCCGCTCGGTGATGACCGGCAGGCCGTTGCCCTCGTAGTCGTTACGGGTCAGGTTGTAGGTGCAGCCCTTGGCCAGTTCCAGCACACCGCCGTGCTTGCCGTTGGCGAAGACGATCGCCTGGATCAGCTTGTCGGTGTCGCAGGGCACCTCCTTCCCGCGCTCGTGGTCCTTGTCCTTGTCCTTGTCCTTGTCGTCCCGGCCCTTGTCCTTGTCCTTGTCCTTGTCCTTGTCCCACTCACGGTCGCGACCCTCGTCGGCCCGCTGGTCGCCGTCCCTGCTGACCTGCGCGGTGTTCCACTTCAGGCCGGCCACGCCGACAGCTCCGGCGCTGCCCGCGACGGCTACCGCGGCGAGGCTGACCACGCCCGTCAATCCGGCTACGCCACTGGCGAGCCAGAGCTTGCGGCGGCGCTTGGCCGCCGCCCGCCCGGAGGCTTCGTTGTTCGTTAGGTAGTTGGACATCGGAGCTCTCTGCCCTCTCCTCGTACCAGACAGGGTCGCCGCCCTCAGGCGGGTGTCCCCTGCTACAAATCGGTTGTAGCTCCCAAAAACACCGTATGAGAATGTTCCTCGCCTGGCGGGCTTATCCGAAAGAAGCCCACATTCGGTTCATGTCCGGCCTCTCAGGGCCCGGACGCCCCGGCCGGGCACGCCACCGCCCAACCCGGGCGTGCGCCTCTGTCCACCGCCCAAACGGGTACGCCCCTCCGGCCGGTGTTCGGCTCGGAGGGGCGCACCCTCTATGTGGTTCAGCCCCACCGATCAGGCGAAGCAGTCCGGAACGTTGAAGCAGTTGGTCGGTCGGTTGGCGGTCACCGCGGACTTGTCGTCCAGGGTCACCGTGCTGCCGAGCTGGTTGAAGATGCCGCCGGGCGGGAGGGTGGCGAAGTTGTGCGCCACCGTCGTCCGGTGGAGGCTGACCTCGCCCCCGTCGGTGTTGTAGATGCCGCCTCCGCGGGCGAACGGACCGATGGCCCGGTTGCCCACCACCTCGCTGTCGCGCAGCGTGGTGACGCTGTCCTCGTTGAAGAGGCCGGCACCGAAGAATCCGGCGGTGTTGTCCTTGATCGCGCTGTTCTGCACGGTCGCGGTGCTGTCGAAGGCCACCGCCACGCCGCCACCCACGCCAGCGGTGCTGTTCTTGGCCACCGTGGCGTACTCGAGGGTGAGCTGGCCGTCGGCCACGGCGACGCCGCCACCGGCGAGGACGGCGGTGTTGTCGCTGACCGTCGTGTAGTGCAACGTCGTGGTGCCCCCGACGTCCAGGACGCCGCCGCCGAAGCCGAGCGTCTCGTTGTCGGTGACCTCGCTCTTGTAGACCCAGACCGATCCGCCATCGACGTCGTCGGTGAAGATCCGCGCCGCGCCGTTGGAGATGCCGCCGCCGCCGATGATCCCGGTGTTGTCCTTGATCTTCGACTCATCGACCTGGAGCACCCCGGCATTGAAGATGCCGCCGCCGAAGAAGAAGGCGGTGTTGTGCGCCACCGTCGTCTTACTGAGCCTGGTGCTGCCGAAGTTGGCCAACCCGCCGCCGTTGCCGCCGGACTGGTTGTAGAGCAACTCGCTGTCCAGGATCTCCGCACGACCACCGGGCTGCACGAGCACCCCGGCGCCGTCGGTGAACGCGGGCTGCTCCACCAGCGGCACCACCGCTGGCCCGGCCGCCGCCGGCTTGGCCGTCGTCGGCGCCGCGGTCTTGGCTGCGGGCCCGGCAGTCGTCGCTGCCGCACCGGCCTTGGCGGCTGTCGTCGCACCGGCCTTGGCCGCGGTCGTCGCACCGGCCTTGGCCGCGGTCGTCGCACCGGCCTTGGCGGCTGTCGTCGCACCGGCCTTGGCCGCGGGCTTTGCGGCCGTCGCCTCCGGCTCGGCTGCGGCCGGCTTGACCGCCGTGCCCGGTGCGACTGCCGGGACGGCCGGCTTGGCCGCCGTGGTCCGGACCGACGTCGAGTACGGCGCCCAGGCCGTCGCCGCGTCCATGGTCATCGCCCGCCGGAGGGTCTGGCCGCCCTTGATGCTCAGGCCCTTGAGGGTGAGGTGCCCGCCCGGGCCGACGTTGAGGATGCGGAAGTAGTCGGCGGTGGCGTCGCGGCCGATGGTGGTGTGCTCGCCCTTGAGGGTGATGGGCTGGGTGATCACCGGCAGGCCGTTGCCGTCCTGGTTGCGGGTCAGGGTGTAGGTGCAGCCCTTGGCCAGCTCCAGCACGGCGCCGTCCTTGTTGTTGGCGAACGTGATCGCCTGGATCAGCTTGTCGGTGTCGCACGGGACCTGTTTGGTGCGGTCCTTCTCGTCGCGCTTGTCGTCCTTGCCGGACTGGTCGTCGAAGCCGCTCCAGCCGTCGCCGCTCCACTCGTCGTCCGGACCGCCGGCCCCGTTGGCGCCGTCTTCCTTGGCGCCGTTGTCGTCCGCGCCGCCGGCGTCGCTGACGTTCTGCCGTTCGGGTGACGACTGCGCGTCGGACACCCGGTCGGAGGTGGGTTTGTCGTCCCGGGCGGCCAGGCCGCCGAGGGCCGCCAGGCCGACCACACCGGTCAGCCCGGCCACGCCGGCGACCCAGAGCGCCCGCCGTCGTCGTGTCGGCGGAGCTGTCGATGCCCCGCCGTCGGTACTCGTTACGTCGTTGGACATCAGAGCCTTCCGCCCTTTCCTGCTATCAGACGGGGTCGCACCGCCCGAGGCGCCACGACCAGCTACAAATCGGTTGCAGCCTCTGATCCCCACCGTATGAGAACCATCTTCGCGATGCGGACGTATCCGAGATAAGCCCACATTCGGCGCACGTTCGCCCATGGGCGAGCAAGCGGTCCTGGTCGACAGGAAGGGTGTGAGCAGCACAAACACCGACGGACCTCGTCGCCGGGAGCGCGGACGTTGGAAACGTCGCGGCCCGGCGGCGAGGTCCGCCAAGGGTCGGGGTCGGTGCTGCGGTCAGCCGGGCAGGCGGGGGCCCGCCTCGCGCTGCTCGGCCAGCCAGGTCTCCACCTCGTCGGAGGTGCGCGGCAGCCCGGCCGAGAGGTTCACCGCGCCGGTCGCGGTGACCAGTACGTCGTCCTCGATCCGGATGCCGACGCCGCGCAACTCGGCGGGGACCAGCTCGTCCTCCGGCTGGAAGTACAGCCCCGGCTCGACGGTGAGCACGTAGCCCTCGCCCAGCGTGCCGTCGCGGTAGGTCTCCTTGCGGGCGTTCGAGCAGTCGTGCACGTCGATGCCGAGCATGTGACCGAAACCGTGCAGCGTCCACCGGCGGTAGATCGAGGACTTCTCGTCCATCGCCTCGTCGACGCTCACCGGCAGCAGGCCCAGCTCGCCCAGACCCTCGGCGAGCACCCGCATGCAGGTCAGGTGGACGTCCTTGAACGTCACCCCGGGCCGGATGGCCTCGATGCCGGCCTGCTGTGAGGCGTACACGATGTCGTAGACCTGGCGTTGCAGGGCGGTGAACCGCCCGCTGACCGGCAGCACCCGGGTCACGTCGGCCGTGTAGAGGTTGCGGCCCTCGACACCCATGTCCATCAGCAGCAGGTCACCCGGACGGGTGGCGCCGTGGTTGTGCACCCAGTGCAGGATCGTGGCGTGCTCACCGGCGCCGACGATCGAGCTGTACCCCACGTCGTTGCCGTCGTGCCGGGCCCGCAGCGCGAAGACACCCTCCAGCAGCCGCTCCGAGACGGCGCGGTCCGCCGGCAGGATCCGGGCCACGTCCTCGAAGCCGCGGACGGTGGCGTCGATCGCGTCCTGGAGCTGGCCGATCTCCCACTCGTCCTTGACGAGCTTCTGCTCCGAGATGGCGATCGCCAGCTCCCGGTCCCGGGCCGGCTGCCCCTGGGCGCGGACGCCGTCGTACGGGCGGACGGCCGCGTCCACCTGCGCGTCGAAGCCGCGCAACACCCGGGTACGCCCCGGCGCCAGGTCGGCGAGCGTCGCCTCCAGGCCGGTCAGGTCGGCGGTGGGCAGGCCCAGCTCGGTCGACTTCTCGCTGAGCGTGTGCCGCCGGCCCACCCACAGCTCGCCGTGGCGACTGCGGAAGAACTCGTCGGTCTCGCGTGACGACCGGGGCCGCATGTACAGCGTCGCGTCGTGCCCCGAGCCGTTCGGACGCAGCACCAGAACGCTGTCCGCGTCGTGGTCGCCGGTCAGGTAGGCGAAGTCACTGCCCGGCCGGAACGGGTAGGCGGTGTCGTTGGCCCGGACCTTCTCGGGGCCGGTCGGGATCACCAGCGTCTCGCCGGGGAAGGCTGCCGAGAGCGCCGCCCGGCGCTTGGCGTAGTTGGGCACCTCCGGAAGGGGTGCCACCGGGAGCGCGGTGTCGCGCCAGCCCTGCCGCATGAAGGACAGGAAGGCCTCCGGAAAGTCCGGATCGTGCGATTCCGTACCGTCCGTCGGCGTACCGTCGGTGCGTCCCTCGGTCATTGCGCCGCTCCCTCCGCGTCGTTGCTGGTCCCGACGGTACCGCGCGCCCGGTTCGCGGTGACGCCCGCCGGGAGCCGCGCGGATCGACGGACGGCTGCGACGGGCCGAAGCGCGCGTGGGAAGATGACCACCATGTGCGGACTCCTGGCCTTCTTCAGCGCGAACGGTAATGCCGCCGCGCACCGCGACCACATCGCCGGAGCATTGGAAAGCCTGCACCACCGCGGCCCCGACGAGACCGGGGTCGAGGTGGTCGGCGACGCCTCCGGCCGGTACGCGGACGGCGTGTTCGCCCACAAGCGGCTGGCCATCATCGACGTCGCGTCGAGCCACGAGCCGCTGCCCTACGCGAACGGCCGTTACCTGCTCACCTTCAACGGTGAGATCTACAACTACATCGAGCTGCGCGAGGAGCTGGTCCGGAACTTCGGCGCCCAGTTCGCCACCGCCGGTGACGGTGAGGTGATCGTCGCCGGCTACCACTTCTGGGGCGAGCAGGTGCTCACCCGGCTGCGGGGCATGTTCGCGTTCGTCATCTGGGACCGGCAGGAGCGGCGCGCGTTCGGTGCCCGCGACTACTTCGGTATCAAGCCCATGCACTACCTGGAGACCGCCGACGGCCTCTACCTGGCGTCGGAGAAGAAGGCGCTGCTGCCGTTCGCGCACAGCAACTACCAGGGCGACGCGGGCGTCGACACGGCCAACCTCAGCCACTACCTGACCCTGCAGTACGTCCCCGAGCCCGGCACTCTGCACAAGGGCATCAGCCGGATCGGCTCCGGGGAGTACCTGAACTGGACCCCGGGCGGGCGGATCGACGTACGCCGGTGGTACCGGCCGGTGTTCCGTCCGGCACCGGTCGACGATGAGCAGAAGCTCTACCACGAGATCCGGGAGACTCTGCGGGAGAGCGTGCGCATGCACATGCGCTCCGACGTGCCGGTCGGCTCGTTCCTGTCCAGCGGCATCGACTCGACCGCCGTGGTCGCGCTGGCCCGGGAGTTCAACCCGAACATCCTCACCTTCACCGTCGGTTACGACGTACCGGGGTATTCGGAGATCGACGTCGCGCAGGAGTCGGCCCGGCACCTGGACGTCACGACCATCCCCACCAAGATCGGTCCGCAGGACATGATCGACGCGCTGCCGAAGATCGTCTGGCACCTGGACGACCCGGTGGCGGACCCGGCGCTGGTGCCGCTCTACTTCGTGGCCAAGAAGGCCGCCGAGCACGTCACCGTGGTGCTCTCCGGTGAGGGCGCGGACGAGTTCTTCGGCGGCTACACGATCTACCGGGAGCCGCTGTCGCTGGGCACCGTCAACGGACTGCCCGGCGGGGTGCAGAAGGGTCTGCGGGCGGTCTCCAAGGCGATCCCGCAGGGGGTCAAGGGCAAGAGCTTCCTGGAACGCGGCACCACCCCGATCGAGGAGCGCTACTACGGCAACGCCCGGATGTTCACCGAGGAGGAGAAGCAGCACCTGATGCGGCGCTACGACCCCTCGGTGCGCTACACCGACGTCACCGCCCCGATCTACGCCGAGTGCACCGAGCTGGACGACGTCACCAAGATGCAGTACGTCGACCTCTACACCTGGCTGCGAGGCGACATCCTGGTCAAGGCCGACCGGATCTCGATGTCGCACTCGCTGGAGGTGCGGGTGCCGTTCCTCGACCGTGAGGTCTTCGACGTCGCGGCGAAGATCCCGGTCGACCTGAAGCTGCCGCCGCGCTCCGACGCCACCAAGTACGCGATGCGTCAGGCGTTGCAGGGCGTCGTTCCGCCGGCCATCGTCAACCGCAAGAAGCTGGGCTTCCCGACCCCCACCCGGGTCTGGCTGCGCGGCGAGATGTACGAGTGGGCCCGGCACGTGCTGAGCACCTCGGGCGCGGGCGACCTGCTCGACCTGTCGTACGCGCTGCGGCTGCTCGACGAGCACAAGCGGGAGGAGGCCGACCACTCCCGCAAGGTGTGGACGGTGCTGATCTTCTGCATCTGGCACGCCATCTTCGTGGCCAAGACCCTCGACCCGGGCATCCAGCGCAACCAGTCGGCCCTGCTCACGAAGCCGGTCGTCGGCTCCATGGTCCGCTGACCACACCCACCCTTGTTGATCAAGAGGTTTGCGTCACCGGAACGCCTCCGGATGACGCAAACCTCTTGATCATCTAGTGGGTGACGGTCAGCGGCGGGCGCAGGTCACCGTTGGTAGGGCATTGGTTCCGGTGGTGCTGGCCAGGAAGCCGAAGGTCGTGGTGCCTTCTGGTGCGACCGTGCCGTTGTAGGAGACGTTGGTCGCCGTCACCGACGAGCCGGACGACGTCTGTGTGGCGCTCCAGATCTGACTGATCGACTGCCCGCTGGGCCAGGTCCAACTCGCGGTCCAGCCGGCGAACGGCGTACTGCCGTGGTTCATGATCATGACCTCGCCCTGGAAGCCGCCCTGCCAGGCGCTGACGACCTTGTAGACCGCCATGCAGTCACCGCTGCTCGGCGGCGGGGTGGTCGGGTTCGGCGGGGGAGTGGTCGGGTTCGGGGGTGGAGTCGTCGGGTTCGGCGGCGGGGTCGTCGGGTTCGGCGGCGGGGTGGTCGGGTTCGGCGGCGGGGTGCCACCCGGACCCACTCCGGTCACCTGGCCGTTGCCGCCGTCGAAGGTCACGTCGGAGCAGCCGAAGAAGTTCTCCTGCGAGTCCGCGCGCACCCAGCGGGAGTAGATGATGTGCTGGCCGCTCTTGCCCGACGGCAGGTTGCCACTGAAGTAGTAGTGCCCGTCGTTGGTGCCGACCGCGCCGCGCTGCGGCGGGTTGGTCACCGTGAGGAACGGCTGCTCCTCCAGGTCACCCCAGGCCAGCGCCCGGGTCGGGCTCCAGCTGTTCTTCGTCACGTAGAAGTAGAAGGTGCCCGGGTGGTGCGCCCAGTTGCTGTACCGGAAGTCCAACCGCGCACCGGCGGTCAGGTGGGTCAGCGGCCAGTCGGTGCGGGCCAGGTCGTAGCCGCGGTAGCCGGGGTTGCCGCCGCTGCACAACTGCCCGTCCGGAATGAAGCCAGTGGTCCGGCCACCGGCATCGGAGCGCAGCACACTGAACCAGTTGTAGAGCGAGTTCGCACCGCTCTGCCCCACGGCCGCGGAGCACGCGGGGTTGTTCGGCCTGATCTCACCTGTCTGGCTGAGGCCGTCCTGCCAGCAGAGGTAGGTGCGGCTGCCCGGGGTCATCGCGGCGCCATGCGCGGCGGCGGGCTGCGGACTGGACGCCAGGGCGACAGCGCCCAGCGCGAGGGTCACGGCCGCGATGAGCAACGCGGCCGTACGGGAACGGTTCACGGGTTCTCCTGACTCGCGAGGCGCGCCGCCCGCGCCGCCCCGCCGCAATCGGGTGGGATGTGGCCTGATCGCCCCGCTGTCGTCAGCGGTGCGACGATCACGGCGACGTGCCCCGGCGGGAACCGGCCGGTGGACGTGCGCCGTCAACGGTCCTGTCAGGGACCGGTGCCCTCGCGTCTAACGAACCCGGCAACCGGCGGCGCGGCAGCCCTCGCACCGCCCGGTACGCGTCATCCCACCATGCCGCGCGGCCGCAGCGCAATAGTCGATCCTCGATGAATGGGATGACCCACCGGTCGCCGGTGGACGCCATATCCTGCGTACGGGGATGACAAGACGGAGAGGCGCAGCCGGTGCCGGACGTGTTCGACGAGGTGCACCGCCGTTGCCGCTCCGGCGAGCCGGTCGCTCTGGCCACCGTCGTGGCCACCTGGCGCTCAGCGCCGCAGCCGCCCGGCGCCACCATGCTGGTCGCGGCCGACGGCACGGTCACCGGCAGCGTCTCCGGCGGCTGCGTGGAGGCGGACGTCTACGAACGGGCCCGTCACGTGCTCGAAACCGCCACACCAGAGCTGACTCGCTACGGAATCAGCGACGACGACGCGTACGCCGTGGGCCTGACCTGCGGCGGCATCCTCGACGTGTTCGTGGAACGCGTCGACGCCCGCGACCTGCCGGAGTTGGACGCGGTCGACGCCGCCCGCCGGGCCGGGCAACCAGCGGCAGTCGTCACCTGCGTGGCGGCCGACGCCGCCGAATCACCGGGCGCGGTGTCGACCGACCCGGCCCGGCGGCTGGGTCGGCGGCTGGTGCTGGCCGGCCAGCGGGTGATCGGCTCGCTCGGCGACGACCGACTCGACGACGCCGCCAGCGCCGATGCCCTCGGGCTGCTCGCGGCCGGGCGCAGCGGGGTGCTTCGGTACGGCTACCAGGGGCAGCGCCGAGGCGGCGGGCTCAGTCTCTTCGTGGCCGCGTACACCACCGCGCCCCGAATGATCGTCTTCGGGGCGATCGACTTCGCCGGCGCAGTGGCCCGGCTCGGCGCGTTCCTCGGCTACCGGGTCACCATCTGCGACGCCCGGCCGGTCTTCACCACCGCGCGGCGCTTTCCCGAGGCGGACGAGGTGGTGGTGCAGTGGCCCCACCGCTACCTGCGCGCGGAGGTGGACGCCGATCGGGTCGACGGGCGGACGGTGGTGTGCGTGCTCACCCACGACCCCAAGTTCGACGTGCCGTTGCTGGAGTTGGCGCTGCGCCACCCGCTGGCATACGTCGGCGCGATGGGTTCGCGGCGCACCCACGACGAGCGGCACAAGCTGCTGCGCGAGGCGGGGCTCAGCGCGGCGCAGCTCGCCCGGCTCGCCTCCCCGATCGGGTTGGACCTCGGTGGGCGTACACCGGAGGAGACCGCGGTGAGCGTGGCCGCGCAGATCGTCGCGGCCCGCTGGGGCGGCACCGGCCGTCCGCTGGGGGCGCTCGACGGGCCGATCCACCAGCCGGGATAGCGCGCGCCGTTGCACCGTCTTCGGCACCCGCCGGGCGTTGCGCTGTGCCAGCCTGGTGCCACGCCGTTCGTCTCCGCGTGCGGCGGGCACTGGCGACGACGAAAGGAGCAGCATGGGATACGCGGTGGTGCTCGGCGAGGCGCTGGTCGACCTGCTCGACACCGAACGCGACGGTGAGCGGGTGTACCGGCAGGCGATCGGCGGCGGTCCGCTCAACGTCGCCGTCGGGGTGACCCGGCTCGGCGGCGCGGCACAGTTCGTGGGGTCGCTCGGCGACGACGTGCTGGCCGGCCGGATCCGCGCCTTCCTGACCGCGCTCGACGTCGGGCTGGCCGGCGCGGTCACAGTGCCCGCGTCGACCACGCTCGCGGTGGTCACCTTCGCCGGCCCGGAACCCGACTTCCGCTTCTACGGCGAGCCGCCCTCCTACAGCCTGCTGGGCCCCGACGATCTGGACCTGGCACTGGTGGAGGGCGCCGACGTGCTCTACTGCGGGTCGGTCGTGCTGCTCCAGCCCGCCACGCTGGCCGCCGCCAAGCGCGCCTGGTCGCTCGCCACCGGTCTGCGGGTCTTCGACCCGAACGTACGCCCCTGGCTGCTGGACGGTCCGGCCGCGCTGGAAGGGCTGCGCGAGGTGGTGGCCGAGTTCGCCGCCAGCGCGCATCTGGTCAAGCTGAGCACCGCCGACGCCCAGCTGCTCTACCCGGGCGAGCCGGTGGAGGGGGTGGCCGCGTACCTGCGCGAGCTGGGCGCCACCACGGTGGTGGTGACGCTGGGCGCGGCCGGCGCGGTGCTCACCGCCGCCGGGGCGGATCCGGTACGCGTACCAGCCGCAAAGGTGAACGCGGTCGACGCCACCGGCGCCGGCGACTCGGTGATGGCCGCGTTGATCGCCGATCTGCTCCTGGACGGCGAACCGGCCGACCCGGCGGTCTGGGTCGACCGGGTGGCATTCGCGCTCCGGGTGGCCGGCCTGGTCTGCGAGGCACCAGGCGGCGCCACCGCCATGCCCACCCGCGCCGATGTGGAGCGCCGCTTCGGGGGCTAGACCGTGCCGTCGAGCTCGTTGTAGCCGCGGCGGGCGGCGATCAGGGCGGCGCGGGCGCCGAAGGGCGCCTCGGCGGCCACCCGTTCCGGCGGCGCGCTACCGGTGTGCGCGGCCCGGATCAGCCACGCCAGCCTCGCCAGCTCGGCGTGCTGGGCTCGGACGAAATCGACGTCCACCGGGTCACCGTGGCCCGGCACCACCACCGTGCGCGCGGTGGTCAGTCGCAGCAGGTCCGCGACCGCGTCCGGCCACTGCAGGGGGTACGAGTCCTCGAACGCGGGCGGTCCGCTCTGCTCCACCAGATCTCCGGCGACCAACACGTCGGCGTCCGGCACGTGCACCACCAGGTCGGCCTCGGTGTGCCCCCGCCCCGGGTGCCGCAGTAGCACCCGCCGGCCGCCCAGGTCGAGAGTCGTCTCGGTGTGCACGGTGTGCGTCGGGGCGAGCAGCGGGGTGTCGGCCAGCTCGGCGGCGAGCGCCGGGTGCTCCGTCCGCACCTCCTCGTACGCCTCCCGGCGCAGCCGCTCCGGCTCCTCACGCAGGGCTGCGGCGGCCAGCTCGTGCGCGTACACCGGGCGGGGTGGGTCGCCGGCCAGGACGGCGTTGCCGAAGCAGTGGTCGTAGTGGTGGTGGGTGTTGACCAGCGTCAACGGACGGTCGGTGACCGCCCGGACGGCGGCGGCCAGTTCGGTGGCCTGAGCGGCCGACGAGAGCGTGTCCACCAGGAGCGCCTCGTCGTCGCCGACGACCAGGGTGACGTTGATCCGCAGCAGGGGCTCGCGTATCACGTGCACCCGGTCGGCGACCTCGACGAAGCCGGCGTTCACGACGCCCGCCCGGCACGGTCGACGAAGCGTTGCCGGTCCACCAGGATCCGGTCCACGCGGCCCCGCGCCACCGTCTGGTCGCCGTCGCTGACCGTGACCTCGAACGACAGCTGGCGACCGTCGACGGTCGCCAGCAGGGCCTGCGCCCGGACCGTCCGGCCGACCACGGTCGGCGCCAGGTGCTCCAGCTCGACCCTGGTCCCCACGGTCGTCGACCCGGCCGGCATCCAGGGCGCCGTCGCCTCGACGGTGGCCGCTTCGGCCAGTGCGAGCACCCGGGGAGTGCCCAGCACCGGTACGTCCCCGGAACCCACCGCCTGGGCGGTGTCCGCGTCGGTGACCGTCAACTCGACCTGCGCGGTCAGACCCGGCGCGAAGGCCGGCTCGGGCTGCTCCTGCATGGTCGTCAGCCTAGGTGCTCCCCGAGCCCACCGAGCACGCGCCCGGGGATCCTGGCACCGACCGCCTCCCACCTGTGCCCGGCTTCGCCGGGTGGTCCCCGTCGGTCGATGCCGGCCCCGTCGCTAACCTTGACCCCGATGGCCGTCGTGACTGACCCCCAGCCCCCCGCCCGGACCGACCCGCCCGCGTCCCCCGACGGGGGTCGTCGGCGCGTCGTCGCCATGACCGTCTGGGCGGTCGCCTTCGTCGCCGCGTGGCTGGCCATCGGGCTGCCCACCGACCCCACGTACGCCTTCGTCTGGATCTGGGCCGCGACCATCGCCTGGAACAGCGACCGCCCGTGGCGTAGTCACCTGCGCTTCGCCCGGGACTGGGTGCCGGTGGTGCTGCTGTTCGTCCTGTACAACCTCTCGCGCGGGTTCGCCGACAACGGGGCCACGCCGCACGCGATGGAGTTGATCGTCGCCGACCGGTTCATGTTCGGCTGGGCCACCGGCGGTGAGGTGCCCACCGTCTGGTTGCAGCAGCACCTCTACCACCCGCAGGTGCACTGGTGGGACGTCGCGGCGAGCTGGGTGTACTTCTCGCACTTCGTGGTGGCGCTGACCGCCGCCGCGGTGCTCTGGATACGCGACCGGCACCGCTGGGCCGCGTACATGCGGCGCTGGGGCTTCCTCTGCGCCGCCGGCCTGGTCACCTACTTCATCTACCCGGCCGCCCCGCCCTGGTGGGCGGCGCAGAACGGGCTGCTCACCGAGGTCGCCCGGATCTCCACCCGGGGCTGGAAGGCGTTCGGCATGCACGGTGCCGGCAACGTGCTCAACGCCGGCCAGATCGCCTCCAACCCGGTCGCCGCCATGCCGTCGCTGCACACCGCGTGGGCGCTGTTCGTGGTGCTGTTCTTCCTGACCGCCACCCGCCGCCGCTGGTGGCCGCTGCTGCTCGCGTACCCGCTGGCGATGACCTTCACCCTGGTCTACTCGGGTGAGCACTACGTGATCGACGTGCTGGTCGGCTGGGCGTACGTGGGGCTGACCTTCCTGGTGGTCGGCTTGGCCGAGCGCGGCTGGGCCGTCTGGCGGGCCCGCCACCCGAGGGCCGGAACCGACCCGGGCGCCGGGGAACCACCAGGGCGGATCACCGCCCCCGACGGCACCGCCGGACCGCCGGCCGACGAGCAGCCGGCGTCACGCGGACCGATCACCCCCGACCAACCAGCGGTACCCGTCGACCGCTGACCCCGATCAGCGGGGTGGGGTCAGGCGGGCGGAGTGTGCGCGGGCGGTCAGGTCGGCTGCCAGGGCCCAGGCCTCTGCCAGGTCCCGGTCCTGGGCCGTGGCGCCGGATCCACCTGCGGTGTCGGCGTGCACGGAGGCCAGCCCCAGGCGGCGCTGGACCGGCCCCTGCACCACCCGCACACTCTGAATCCGGGCGTACGGCACGATCACCAACTGCCGGGTGAGCCGCCCGGACCGGGTGGCGAACACCCGCTCGAACAGCCCCGCACCGAACGCGCCACGGCCCAGCGGATGCAGCCAACGCGTACGGCGCGGCGGCGGGCTCAGCGCCAGCGCGTCGAGGCGTACACCCGGCAGCACCTCGGCGACGATCATCGTGGCCGTCGGCAGGTCACCGACCGGCAGCAGCCGGTCGGGTCGGTTGCGGTCGTCGGCCTCCGCCACGGAGTACCCGGCCACCTCCAGGCGCAGCCGCAGCCAGCCGTTTCCCCGCCACAGCAACGGCCAGGTGGCCCGCACCGTCTGCACCCGCTCCAGCGGGACGGTCTGCGCCCGCGTCTCCAGCAGGCCGTTGTGCACCCTCAGCGTGCCGCCGTCGCGGGCCAGCCGGAAATTCCAGTCGTCGAGGACCCGGCGGATCGGTTGCAGCAGCACACCGGCCATCGCGGTCAGCGTGCTCGCCACCGCGACGAACGACCACGACCCCGCGGTGAGGAACTGCATCGCGACGAAGGCCACACCGAACGGGAGCAGGAACGCCTGCGGGGTGAGCAGTTGGCTGATCAGCAGGCTCTGGTTGCGTACCGCGTGCAGTGGTCGGCCCGGCGTGGCCGCCGGTGGCACCGCCGCCCCCGGGGCCACGGCGTGGTCCGGTGCGGGCGCCTGCGCCACCCGCCCGGCCAGCACCAGCAGACGCTCGCGCAGCAGGGCCGCGTCGGCCACCCCGAGGTACGCCAGTGGCGCCTCGGTCTTGCCCCCGCCGACCACCTCAAGACGCAGCTCGGCGAGGCCGGTGAGCTGGGCGAGCAGGGGCCGGACCACCTCCACGGCCTGCAGTCGCTCCAACGGGATGGCCCGGGTACGCCGCCAGAGCAGCCCTTCGTACACCCGTAGCTCACGGCCCACCACGTGGTAGCCGGTGTTGTACCAGCTGATCACCGACAGCACGGTCGCGCCGAGCGCCAGCACCACCACCATGGCGGCGAACCAGCCGAAGCCCACCCGGGACAGCGTCGACCAGGACAGCCCGGCGATCACCACGACCAGTGACTTGGCGCCGTGCAGCACCGGGCTGAGCGGATGCAGTCGCTGCCGAGGCTCGCCCTCGACGCCGCTCGGCGGTGTGGGCCACGGATAGGGCGCCCCCGGCGGCACCGGCCCGTGGGGCGTCGGGCCGGCGGGTGGCACGGTGCTCGGCTCGGTGGGGCCGTCGCTCATCGGGCCGGCCCCCGGCGTGGCCCGCGGTCGCCCGCTCGGGTGCTCACAGCCCCTCCGCCCGGTCCTCGCCAAGCGCGGTGAGCCGGTCGCGTAGCCGGGACGCCTCCGCCGGGCGCAGCCCGGGCACCCGGGCGTCGCTCGCGGCCGCCGCCGTGTGCAACTGCACGGTGGCCAGGTCGAAGACGCGCTCCAGCGGCCCGGCGCTGACGTCGACGAACTGCATCCGCGAATACGGCACGATGGAGAGCCGGCGGACCAGCAGCCCGTGCCGGACCAGCAGGTCGTTCTCCCGCTCGGCGTACCCCCAGGCCCGGACCGCGCGGACGATCGCGATGGCCCGCCACACGCCGAGCACCAGCACGAAGGCGAGGGCGAGCCCGAACAGCCAGTGGCCGCTCAACGCCCAGCCGACCGCCGTCACCGCCAGCCCGATGGCGACCACGATCGCCAGCCGGATCAGCTCCACCCAGATCAGGTCGGTGGAGATCGGCTGCCAGTGGACCGTGTCCGGCCAGGGCTCCAGCGGCCCTCGCCCCACCGGCCCACGCGTCAACAGGGAGTCGGGCGGCAGGAGGCCTGGCGCCGGCAGGTCGGGTGGGCGCTGGTCGGCGCCGGGTGCCGGCCGGTGGCCCGGTGCCGGCAGCGCGCCCGGCGGTAGCGGGGCGGGCGACGACGCGTCAGGCGGGGAAGGCTCCGGGCCGAGCGTGCCGGGCGCCGGGAACGCGCCAGGCGGCGGCGGGACGCCAGGTGGTGCGGTGGCCGGGGTGGGCGGCCAGGACGGGGAGGTGGGGCCGGGGGAAGCCGGTGGGTCGCCGCTCACGTGTCGAGCGTAGGCGATCCGGGCACCGGAGTGACGGCACGCAGGAAGCCGCGAGCGTCCAGGAAGTCACCGAGGCTGCCTCGGTGCTCGGCGCAGGCCAGCCAGGTCTTGCGCCGATCGGCGTCGTGCAGGCGAGGATTGTTCCATTCCAAGGCCCACACCGCGGTGGCCCGGCAGCCCCGGGCCGAGCAGACCAGTGCCTCGTCGGCGGGGGAGGGGATGCTCATCCCGGCCAGTCTAGGGCGGCGGGACGGAGAGCTTATGCGCCGGGCGACCACGGGGGGAGTCGCCCGGCGACGGGGTGAATCGTACACGCGGTGGCCAGTTGATGAACACCCGTGATGCGCAATTCGGCTGCCGGGGACGGCGCGGCGAAAATCGGCTTCTCCCCACCTCGACACTCAGCAAGGCGTGCGAGTCTTGATACCGCACGAGCCGCGACGACCGACCAACGCTGTGGAGGACCGGTGGCCCAGCCGACCATGCCCGAAACCCCGACGCCGAATGGGGCGGCACCGCAGCCACCTGCGCCGGTGACCACCCCCGCGGAGGACGCCACGCTGCTGGAGCGGGCGATGTTCGAGATCAAACGTGTGATCGTCGGGCAGGACCGGATGGTGGAGCGGATGTTCGTCGCGTTGCTCGCCCGTGGTCACTGCCTGCTCGAAGGGGTGCCCGGGGTCGCCAAGACCCTGGCGGTGGAGACCCTCGCCAAGGTCGTCGGCGGGTCCTTCGCCCGGATGCAGTTCACCCCGGACCTGGTGCCGGCCGACATCATGGGCACTCGGATCTACCGGCAGTCGAGCGAGAAGTTCGACGTCGAGTTGGGCCCGGTCTTCGTCAACTTCCTGCTCGCCGACGAGATCAACCGGGCTCCGGCGAAGGTGCAGTCCGCGCTGCTCGAGGTGATGAGCGAGCGGCAGGTCTCCATCGGTGGTGAGAGCCACCGGGTGCCCGACCCGTTCCTGGTGATGGCGACCCAGAACCCGATCGAGCAGGAGGGCGTCTACCCGCTGCCGGAGGCGCAGCGCGACCGGTTCCTCATGAAGATCGTGGTGGGCTACCCGACCGACGCGGAGGAACGGGAGATCGTCTACCGGATGGGCGTGACCGCGCCCGAGCCGACCGCGGTCTTCGACACACCCGAGCTGATCGCCCTGCAACGCAAGGCGGACCAGGTCTTCGTGCACAACGCCCTGGTCGACTACGCGGTCCGGCTGGTGCTGGCGACCCGAGCCCCGGCCGAGCACGGGATGCCCGACGTCGCCCAGCTGATCCAGTACGGGGCCAGCCCGCGCGCATCGCTGGGTCTGGTCCGGGCGACCCGCGCGCTGGCGCTGCTGCGTGGGCGGGACTACGCCCTGCCGCAGGACGTGCAGGACATCGCGCCGGACATCCTGCGGCACCGGTTGGTGCTCAGCTACGACGCGCTCGCCGACGACGTGCCCGCCGACCACATCGTGCACCGGGTGATGTCGACCATCCCGCTCCCGGCGGTCGCCAGCCGGCAGCAGGCCTCCCCGTCACCGACCGCCCCGCCGCCGCCGGGCGCAGGCTGGCCCGGGCAACGCCCGTGACCTCACCCACCCCTCGACCCGCCCCCCTCGCCGATCGCAGCGAGGCCGTGCTGTCCCGGCTTCAGCTGCTCGTCACCCGCAAGCTCGACGGTTTGCTTCAGGGCGACTACGCCGGCCTGCTGCCCGGACCGGGCAGCGAGGCGGGAGAGTCACGGGAGTACCGCCCCGGCGACGACGTCCGCCGGATGGACTGGCCGGTCACCGCACGGACCACGACACCGCACGTGCGGCGTACGGTCGCCGACCGGGAGCTGGAGACCTGGCTAGCGGTGGATCTCTCCGCCAGCCTGGACTTCGGCACCGGACAGTGGCTCAAGCGGGAGGTGGTGGTCGCCGCCGCGGCTGCCGTCACGCACCTGACCGTGCGCGGTGGCAACCGGATCGGCGCGGTGATCGGCACCGGCGGCGGGGCGTCCGCGCCGGCACGACGCTGGCGAGGTGGACCACCGCCGGTCGGGCCCGGTGTGCTCACCCGCCTGCCGGCCCGCTCCGGTCGTAAGGAGGCGCAGGGCCTGCTGCGTGCCGTCGCCGGCACCACCATCCAGCCCGGCCGTGGTGACCTGGGTGCCCTGATCGAGATGCTCAACCGTCCGCCCCGTCGGCGCGGGGTGGCCGTGGTGATCTCGGACTTTCTCGCGCCGGCCGAGCAGTGGGCCCGGCCGATGCGCAAGCTGCGGGTCCGTCACGACGTGCTGGCGATCGAGGTGATCGACCCGCGCGAGCTGGAGCTGCCCGACGTGGGCGTGTTGCCGGTGGTCGACCCGGAGAGCGGCGAGCTGCACGAGGTGCAGACCGCCGACCCGCGGCTGCGGCAGCGCTACGCCGAGGCCGCCGCCGCCCAACGGGCCACGATCGCCGCCGCCCTGCGCGGCGCGGGCGCGGCCCACCTGCGTCTGCGTACCGACCGAGACTGGCTGCTGGACATGGTGCGATTCGTGGCCGCGCAGCGGCACGCGCGTACCCGGGGGACGACACGATGATCCGTTTCATGCAACCGTGGTGGCTGCTGGCCGTACTGCCGGTGCTCGCACTTGCCGCGTTCTACATCTGGCGGCAGCTGCACCGTCGGGCGTACGCGATGCGGTTCACCAATGTGGACCTGCTGCGCACGGTGGCGCCGAAGGGGCTCGGTTGGCGTCGGCACGTTCCGGCGACCGCGTTCCTGCTCTGCCTGCTGGTGCTGGCCACCGCACTGGCCCGGCCCGCGGTGGACACCAAGGAGCCGCTGGAGCGGGCCACCGTGATGCTCGCCATCGACGTGTCGTTGTCGATGCAGGCCGACGACGTGGCACCGAACCGACTGGAGGCGGCACAGGAGGCGGCCAAACAGTTCGTCAGTGAGCTGCCGGAGAGCTACAACCTGGGGCTGGTGTCGTTCGCCAAGGCGGCCAACGTGCTGGTGCCGCCGGGCAAGGACCGCGACGCGGTGACCAGTGCCATCGACGGGCTGGTGCTGGCCGAGGCGACCGCGACCGGTGAGGCGGTGTTCACCTGCCTGGAGGCGATCCGGTCGGTGCCGGCCGACGGCGCGGCGGGCATTCCGCCGGCACGGATCGTGCTGCTCTCCGACGGGTTCCGCACCTCCGGGCGGGCGGTGGAGGAGGCGGCGGCGGCGGCGCAGGCGGCCAACGTCCCGGTGTCCACCATCGCCTTCGGCACCGACACCGGCCAGGTCGACATCGGTGGGCAGTTGCAGCGGGTGCCGGTGGATCGGTTGGCCCTGGCCGAGCTTGCCGAGACCACCGAGGGCTACTTCTACGAGGCGGCCTCGGTGAGCGAGTTGAAGCAGGTCTATCAGGACATGGGCAGCTCGATCGGCTTCCGCACCGAGCCGCGTGAGGTGACCCAGTGGTACGCGGGGCTGGCATTGCTGCTGGCGCTCTGCGCTGGTGCGCTCAGCCTGCTCTGGTCGTCGCGGATGCTCTGAGCGGTGGGCCGGCGGTGGTCCACCGCCGCCGGCCGGCGGTGGTCAGTGACCGCCGCCGGCCAGCACGAAGACGATGGCCACCCAGACGGCGGCGAGAGTGAAGCCCAGCGGGGCGACGTAGCGGCTCATGGATGGCTCCGGGTGGCGGCTGGACGGTCCGCGTGCGGGGGCGGACCGCAGGGGGTGGGGACGCGCACACGAAGTCGTGACCGGGCGGCTCCCGGCGACCGTCCGGGATCGGACGGCGCGGCACACACACCTCGGCGTGGACCGAAGCGGTGGGGGAGCGGAGCGGGGTCAGCTCACCAGACTGAGTCGTGACTCAGCGGGGCTGACCATTGGCCCGGCCACGACTGGGAGGATCGCTATCTCGCACAGCGATCACCTCCTGCAAGTCGGGCCGGCCGGAACGTCGATGATCGTACACCTGTGAGGTCGATGGGACGCAGTCGGCCGAGCGGCCGGCGACCCCTCCACCGCCCGGCTGACGCCGCCTCCTCGGGTGGCCCGCCGGCTGGCCCGCCCGCACGACCGTGACCAGCACCGCGGCGAGCAGTGGCAGCCAGCAGAAGCGCGTCAGCACCCAGCCCAGGTCGTTCGGGACGGTGTGCAACCCCGGCAGGGTCAGCCCGCTGCGGGCGGTGAGCGCTGTCACCGCCACCAGCACCGGCTGATGCCACAGGTAGATCCGGACCGCGGATCGGTTCACCTCGGTCACCGCCCGGCCCGGCAGCGGCCGGGTCAGCAACCGTTCCAGCGCCGGCCGAGCGAGCAGCGCCAGCCCGACCTGGGTGACTGCCAGGGCCACCGCCAGCAGTGATGGCGGGTTCAGGTTGGACACCCCCGCCCCGGGCACCCCGACCGCGCTCACCGGGTAGCCCAGCGCCAGCAGTGCCGCCAGGACGGCCACCCCACCACCGGCCAGCGTGCTGGCCGCTCGCCGCCCGGCCAGCAGCCCATCGGCGTGTGCCACGCCGAGCAGGTACGGCACCGACCAGGCCGCCACCACGGTGACCGGTGGCAGGTGGGTGCCGGCCGGCAGCAGGCGCACGGTCAGGTCGGCCAGCGCGACCACGGTCACCGCCGGTACGACGCAGCGCCCCAACCCCCACCGGCGTACGGCGACGCGCAGCGGGCCGGTCGACGCGACCAGGAGGAGCAGCGGCACCAGGAACCACAGCGGGCTGACCGCGAGCCGCAGTGCGACGGTGAGCGTGTCGTCCGGGGTGCCGACGACGGTGGCGGCGAGCAGGACGGCGGCACCCACTCCCAGCAACGCCACCGTGGGCAGTAGCAGCCCGCGCAGCCGACGAGCCAGCCAACCGCCCGCGCCGCCCCCGTGGCGGGCCAGCGATCGGGCCGAGCCGAACCCGGCGGCGAAGAAGAACAACCCGAGCGTCTGCAACACCCAGGTCAACGGGGCCAGACCGGGCAGCGCGGTCAACGGGCTGGCCTGGTGCAGCCCACCGTCGCCGGCCACCACCAGCCCGGTGACCAGCCAGTGCCCCAGCACCACCCCGCCGATGGCGTACGCCCGCAGCGCGTCGACGAAACGGTCGCGGTTCACCGGGCGTCCCCGACCCGGTCGGCGTCGTCCAGGACGACCGCCGCGACCGCGGCCAGGGTGGAACTGCCCGGCGCGAGGTAGCCGTCGTGCCCGGCGACCCCACCCACCGGCAACTGCCGGGCCCCGAACGCCGGGTCGCCCGGACGACGGCCGAAGCCGAGGCCGGGCAGTCGCACCGGCGGCACCCGACGGATCCAGTCGGTGGGTGCCTCGGCCGCCCAGAACCGCCGCCCGCGCAGGTCACCGGCGCGCTGCACCCCGGCCCCGATGCCGCCGAGGCTGACCACGTCGCGGACCTGGGCCGGGGCCTCCGTCGCCGCCAGCGACACCACCAGCGCCCCGTAGCTGTGCCCCACCAGCGTGATCGTCGCCGCCGGGCTCCGCGCGGCCAGTTCCCGCAGCAGCAGGGCCAGCCCGGCCGCGCCGCGCCGGGCACTGACACCACCGGCGGCGGTCAACACCCCGTCGGGCGGGTCGTAGCCGAGCCAGGCCAGCACCGCGACCCGCGCCGTCGGGTCGGTCGCCCGCAGCTCCCGATAGAGCTGCCCGGCCTGCACCGCTGGCGCACGGTGGGCCACCCCGCCCAACCCCCGGTCGAAGTCCGCGAGGGTGCTGCCCACCCCGGGCACCAGCACCGCGATCCGGTCCGCGCCGGCCAGGTCGCCGAGCACCTCGACGGCGCGGCCGTCGCCGCGCGGGTCGAACAGCAGAAACCGACGCCCGTCGGCCGCCCAGTCCGCGTACGGGGGGCCGGCCGTGCACATCGCCGCCGCCATGACCGGGTACGCCTCGACGAACCCCGCCGCCGCGACCGGCTCGGGTCGGGTCGGCAGGACCAGGTTCACGCCGAGCAGCGCGGCCAGCGCCACACGGCTGGCACCTCGTCGTCGCATCACGTTCTCCCTCCGGAATGTCGTCCGGAGGCAGAGTGCGCGGGTGGGGGGCCATCGGTCGTCGTCCCGGGGAGCCGTTCGTGGGCTGGCTCCACGGTGCTACTCGCCGGCTGCCACCAGACCTGTCTCGTAGGCCAGCACCACGGCCTGGGCCCGGTCGCGCAGCCCCAGCTTCGCCAGGATCCGCCCGACGTGCGTCTTCACGGTCTGCTCTGCCACCACCAGGTCACCCGCGATCTCCGCGTTGTTGCGGCCCCGAGCGATCAACCGCAGCACCTCGGTCTCCCGTGGAGTGAGCCCGGCCAGGTCGGTGGGGCGCGGCCGGCGGCGGTCCGGGCGGGCCGCGAACTCGGCGATGAGCCGGCGGGTGACCGCCGGGGCGAGCAGCGCGTCCCCGGCCGCGACCACCCGCACCGCCTGCACCAGGTCGGCTGCCGGGGCGTCCTTGAGCAGGAAGCCGCTGGCCCCGGCGCGCAGCGCCTCGTACACGTAGTCGTCCAGGTCGAAGGTGGTGAGGATGAGCACCCGGGGTCGCTGCGCCGAACGGTCGCCGAGCAGCTTGCGGGTGGCGGCCAGCCCGTCCAACACCGGCATCCGCACGTCCATCAGCACCACGTCCGGGTCGAGCCGGCGGGCGGCGGCGACGGCCTGCGCGCCGTCGGCGGCGTCACCCACCACCAGCAGATCCGGTTGGGCGGCGAGCAGCGCGCCGAAGCCCTGCCGGACCATCGCCTGGTCGTCGGCGATCAGCACCCGGATCATCGGTTCCCGCCCTCCGCGTCGTACGGCAGCTCGGCCGCCACCGTGTAACCCCCGTCGGGCAGCGGCCCGGCGCTGAACGTACCTCCCAACGAGGTGGCCCGCTCCCGCATGCCGGTCACCCCATGCCCGGCGCCCACCTCGGACTCCGGCCGGGCGCGCCCGTCGTCGGGCGGCGCGTTCTGCACGCGTACCCCCAGGGTGGACTGATCGGCGTGGACGGTGACTCGCACCGCGGCCCCGGCCGCGTGCCGGGCCGCGTTGGCCAGACCCTCCTGCACGATGCGGTACGCGGCCAGCCCGACCGGCGCGGGCACCTGTCCGTCGTCCACCGGCCCGGCGTCCAGGGTCACCGGCATGCCGGCTCGGCGCGCCGCGTCCACCATCGCGCCCAGGTCGGTCAGGTTCGGCTGCGGGGCGGTCTGCGGCCCGGTCGACTCGCTGCGCAGCACTCCCAACAGCCGCCGCATGTCGTTCAGCGCGTCGCGGGCTGAGGCGGCGATGGCGACGAATTCCGCGGCCGTCGACGCCGGCACGTTGGTCAGCCGGTACGGGGCGGTCTCCGCCTGCACCGCGATCAGCGACATGTGGTGGGCCACCACGTCGTGCATCTCCCGGGCGATCCGGGTGCGTTCCTCCAGCACCGCGCGGCGTTCCTGCTCCCGCTCGCTCAGCTCGGTCTGCGCGGCCAGCGCATGCCGGGACAGCCGGTTACGCCGGATCAGGTCGCCGACGATCGCCAGCGCGCCGAGCAGCGCCAGGACGGCGGCCCGGTTCTCGGCGCGAGCCAGGGTGAGTACCGGCACCGTGGTGATCGCCACCAGCCAGGCCAGCACCGGCCGGTCGACCCGCGCGACGACCACCGCGACCACCGCGACCGACCCGAGCGCCAGCGGCGGGGTCCACGGGCCGGGCAGGTCGGCCGGCGCGTTGAACGTGCACACCAGCAGGGCCAGCACGGTCAGCCGCCAGGCCAGCAGCGGACGTCGGGGCAGCGCCAGCAGCGGCGCCACGGTCATCGCCGCGAACAGCACCGCGATCGGCGTCGGCAGGCCCCAGTCGCTCTCCACGGCGACCGTGATCCAGAAGAGGCCGAGCGCGGCGAGCAGCCCGACCGGGGCGGCGTATCGGGCCAGCCGGGGCCAGCGTGCCAGCAGCGGTCGACCGGGCGGGGCGTCCGGGCCCAGCAGGGTCTGCCGCAGGGCCCGCAGGGCCACGACGATCGGTTGCCGGTTCACCACCGGGAGGCTACGGGCCGACCCCTCGCGAGGGCGTGCCACCAGGGGTTGATCCTGGTGTCGTACCCCAGTCTGACGCGGTCCCCGTTAGCGCTTACCTGTCGGTAACGCCTAGGCTCGCCTGCGACTGAGATCAGCTGAGCAAGGGGGAACCGTGGCCCGTACCGTGCTGGTGACCGGTGGCAACCGGGGAATCGGCCTGGCCATCGCGCAGGCCTTCGCCAAGCAGGGCGACCGGGTGGCGGTCACCCACCGCAGCGGCGAGGCCCCGGAAGGGCTGTTCGGCGTACGCGCCGACGTCACCGACGCGGCCTCGATCGACGCCGCGTTCACGGCGGTGGAGGCCGAGCTGGGGCCGGTCGAGGTGCTGGTCGCCAACGCCGGCATGACCGCCGACACGCTGCTGCTGCGGATGACCGAGGAGCAGTTCACCGGTGTGGTGGACACCAACCTCACCGGTGCGTTCCGGGTCGCCAAGCGAGCCTCCGGCAAGATGCTCCGCGCCAAGTGGGGTCGCATGATCTTCATCTCCTCGGTGGTCGGCCTCGCCGGCGGTGCCGGGCAGGTCAACTACGCCGCCAGCAAGGCCGGTCTGATTGGCGTGGCCCGCTCGATCACCCGGGAGCTGGGCAGCCGCAACATCACCGCCAACGTGGTGGCGCCCGGCTTCATCGACACGGACATGACCGCCGGCCTGTCCGAGGACCGCAAGGCGGAGATCCGCAAGTCGATCCCGGCCGGCCGGATGGCCAGCCCGGACGAGGTCGCCGGGGTGGTCACCTGGCTGGCCTCCGACAGCGCCGGGTACGTCTCCGGCGCCGTGATCCCGGTCGACGGCGGCCTCGGCATGGGCCACTAACCCTTTTTGAGTACGGAGGAAACCCTGCATGTCCGGACTGCTCGCCGGTAAGCGGCTGCTCGTCAGTGGTGTCATCACCGATGCCTCGATCGCCTTCTCGGTGGCGAAGCTCGCTCAGGAGAACGGCGCACAGGTCGTGCTGACCGGCTTCGGCCGGCTATCCCTGGTCGAGCGGATCGCCAGGCGGCTGCCCGAGCCGGCGCCGGTGATCGAGGTGGACGTGACCAACACCGAGCACCTGGCCAGCCTCGCCGACCGGGTCCGTGAGCACGTCGACGGGCTCGACGGTGTCGTGCACTCGATCGGCTTCGCCCCGCAGAGCTGCCTCGGCGGTGGCTTCCTCGACGCCCCCTGGGAGGACGTGGCGACCGCCCTGCACGTCTCCACCTTCTCGTACAAGTCGCTGGCCATGGCGGCGCTGCCGCTGATGTCGCCCGGCGGCGCGGTGGTCGGCCTGACCTTCGACGCGACGAAGGCGTGGCCGGTCTACGACTGGATGGGCGTGGCCAAGGCCGGTCTGGAGTCGGCGTCCCGCTACCTGGCGATGCACCTGGGCAAGCAGGGCATCCGCAGCAACCTGGTCGCCGCCGGGCCGCTGCGCACCATCGCCGCGAAGTCGATCCCCGGCTTCGACCAGTTCGAGGACGCCTGGGCCGAGCGGGCCCCGCTGGGCTGGAGCCTCACCGACCAGGAGCCCGCCGCGCGGGCCTGCCTGGCGCTGCTCTCCGACTGGTTCCCGGCCACCACCGGCGAGATCGTCCACGTCGACGGCGGCTACCACGCCATCGGTTCCTGACGCTCCTCCGACGACGCCCCCGAGCGCCGGACGCGTGACCCACGCGTCCGGTCCAGGGGGCGTCGCCGGGTGATCCCGGCCGACCGGCAAGAATGACCCCATGTCGTACGACGCGGTGGTGCTGGTGTCCTTCGGCGGCCCGGAGCGGCCCGAGGACGTGATGCCGTTCCTGCAGAACGTGACCCGGGGCCGGGGCGTGCCGCCCGAGCGGCTGGCCGAGGTCGCCGAGCACTACCAGCACTTCGGTGGGGTGTCCCCGATCAACCAGCAGTGCCGAGACCTGCTGGCCGCCGTCCGGGCCGACTTCGCCGCGCACGGTCTCGACCTGCCCGTCTACTGGGGCAACCGCAACTGGGACCCGATGCTCGCCGACACCGTGACCCAGATGCGCGACGACGGGGTGACCCGTGCGCTGGCCTTCGTCACCAGCGCGTACGGCGGCTACTCGTCCTGCCGGCAGTACCAGGAGGACATCGCCGCCGCGCGGGCCGCTGTCGGCCCGGACGCCCCGGTGATCGAGAAGCTGCGCCAGTTCTGGGACCACCCCGGCTTCGTCGAGCCGCACACCGACGCGGTCCGGGCGGCCCTGGGCCAACTCGACCCGGCGAAGCGGGACACCACCCGGCTGGTCTTCACCGCCCACTCCGTCCCCACCTCCATGGCGGCCAACGCCGGCCCGCACGGCGGCCGGTACGAGGCGCAGCTGCACGAGAGCGCCCGCCTGGTGGCCGCAGCCGCCGCACCCGACCTGGTGTACGACCTGGTCTGGCAGAGCCGCTCCGGCCCGCCGCAGATGCCATGGCTGGAACCGGACATCAACGACCACCTGGCCACCCTCGCGCAGGGCGGCACCACCAGCGTGGTGGTCAGCCCGATCGGGTTCGTCTCCGACCACCTGGAGGTCGTGTGGGACCTGGACACCGAGGCCCTCGAGACGGCCAAGCAGCTCGGCCTGGACTTCGCACGGGCTGCCACCCCGGGCACCGACCCGCGCTTCGTGACCATGGTGCGTGAGCTGGTCACCGAGCGGACCGACCCGGACGGTGCGCAGCTGCGCCGCCGCCTCGGAGAGCTGCCGATGTGGGACACCTGCCCCACCGTTTGCTGTGTGCCGACCCGCCGCCCCTGACCTCTGAGGATCATCATGCATGACCGCAAGCCCGTGCAGAGTTGGCTGACCGACATGGACGGCGTGCTGGTGCACGAGGGCCAGCCGGTGCCCGGCGCACCGGAGTTCATCAGCCGGCTGCGGTCCTCCGGCAAGCCTTTCCTGGTGCTGACCAACAACTCGATCTACACCCCGCGTGACCTGACGGCTCGGCTCAGCCGAATGGGGCTGGACGTGCCGGAGGAGTCGATCTGGTCGTCCGCGCTGGCCACCGGCCAGTTCCTCGCCGACCAGCGGCCGGGCGGCACCGCGTACGTGATCGGGGAGGCCGGGCTGACCACGGCGCTGCACGCGGTCGGTTACGTGCTCACCGACTTCGCCCCGGACTACGTGGTGCTCGGCGAGACCCGCACCTACAGCTTCGAGGCGATCACCAAGGCGGTCCGTCTGATCAACGACGGAGCCCGGTTCATCTGCACCAACCCCGACGTGACCGGCCCGTCCGTGGAGGGCGCACTGCCCGCCGCCGGCTCGGTCGCCGCCATGATCTCCAAGGCGACCGGGGTAGAGCCGTACTTCGTCGGCAAGCCGAACCCGATGATGATGCGCTCCGCGCTCAACACGATCAACGCGCACTCGGAGAGCACCGCGATGATCGGTGACCGGATGGACACCGACATCCTGTGCGGCCTGGAGGCCGGGCTGGTCGATGGAGGTGGCGTCGAAACCGCGCTCGGCGAAGAGCTGCCGACCGGTGGCGATCAACTGCTCCCGTCGCTGGGCCGCCGACATCCGAACACG
>NZ_JBEXGR010000036.1:0-38982 GCF_040607415.1 Micromonospora sp. NPDC005291 | reverse complement strand
TTCCCGGCAGCGGGATGGCTCCTCCCGGCAGTATGGCGCCCGCCGGTGGCGGGCTGGCACCTCCCGGCCCACCCCCCGCATCGTCGATCAAGGAGTTGTGGTGGGTGACAAAGCGACCGCCAGGCAACCAAACGGGCACCACGACTCCATGATCGACGAGGGCTGGCGCCGCACCCTGCGCGATCCGTCAGGGGGTTGGTACGGCGGGGGTGGGGGTTCGGGAGGCTGCGTGTAGGCGGAGGACGCCGGCGGTGGTTGCGCCGGCGCCCGTTATCAGCACCAGCGCGATCATGATCCGGGCGTACTCGGCGGGCCAGGGCACCGGGACGATGGACCGGGCGAACACCGCGGCGTTCGTCGCACCGGCGAAGAGCGCCAGGCAGGCCCCGGCCAGCGCTACCACGAAGTCGGCGGCCGGGCTGCGGGCCAGCGCGTACCAACCGGCGGCGATCGCGCCGAGGCCGGTGAGCAGCGACCAGATCTGCCCGGACAGCAGTCCGATTACCACCCCGCCCACGCCCTGGGCGCCGGCGTCCAGCTCCCGCCCCACCGGGTACACCACGGCGACCGCGCCGCCGACGACCAGCAGCGCACCGACCGCGGACAGCGCGCGGCTGCCGGCCGGTGAGGCTGCGGCGACCAGGCCGAGCGCGCCCACCGCGAGCAGCCCCACGATGGTCACCGCCCACCAGGTGTACGCGTCCGGCGGCGGCACCCAGTCCAGCGTGCCGCCGATCACCACCGGGTCGGCGCCGTCGCGCAGCGGGACCGTCCAGTCCCGGACCCGGTGCTCGCGGTCGGGTGCGGCGCGTACCGCCGCCGGTGGTGCCGACTCCTGCCACAGCGCGCGCTGGTCGTGCCAGCGCGCGGTGGTCCCGTCGGCGATCTTCCGCCAGGACGGCGGGGCGGCCGGGTCGGCTTCGGCCGGGAGCGCGGTGTCCCCGGCGATGGTGCGGTTCAGGTACGTGGCGGGGGAGTGGCTGTTCTCGAACACCCCGTCCGGGCCGACGCGCAGGTACGGCTCACCCGAGTAGCCGATCACCTCGATGGCGCGGCCGGTGCGGTTGGTCAGCTCCAGTCGGGCGCCCGCCTCGACGACGCGTACCTCCAGCCCTGGCCGCGCCGGTGCCACCCCGGTGGTCCGGGTGCGGTAGTCGGTGCCGTCGGGTGCGTCCGCGCCGTGCGCGGCTGCGGGTGCCGTCGTGAGCAGGGTGGCCGCGCAGGCCGCGGTGGCGACCAGGCCGGCACGGGCCAGCAGGGTACGGATCACTTGCCGGCCGCCGCCACGGCTGCGGTGAGACCGTCCGGGGTGGGGTTGGCGACCGGCTGACCGTTGACCAGGATGGTCGGCGTGCCGGTGACGTTGCTCCGGCTGGCCTCTTCGGTGACGTGCCCGGTCCACGTCTTGTACGTGTTGTCCCTGACGCAGCCGCCGAACGAGCCCTGATCGAGGCCCACGCCGACGCCGATGTCGATCAGCTCGTCGTCGGTGAGCCCCGCGCTGCCCTCCGGCGGCTGCTTGTCGAAGAGCGCCTTGGCGTACTCGCGGAACTTGCCCCCGGCCGCGGCGCAGCCGGAGGCGGCCGAGGATCGGGTGGAGTATTCGGTGGTGGAGAAGCGGTTGAGGTACGCCACCGGGTGGTAGACCACCTTCGCCTTGTTCTCGGCCACCAACTGCTCCAGAGTCGCCCCGCTGGTCTGCTCGAACTGCTTGCAGGCCGGGCAGAGGAAATCCTCGTAGACGTCGACGGTGACCGGCCCGCCGCCGGTGACGATGCCGGTGCCGTCCGCGTTGGCGCCGGGCGGGGTGGTGAAGTCGTCCGAGCGCTGGCTGGACCAGACACCCCAGCCGATCAGGCCGGCGATGACCAGCACGGCGACGGCGGCGGCGGAGACCCAGATCGTGCGCCGACGCCGCCGCTCGCGGGCGAGCTGCTCGCGGACCACCCGGGCGGCGTCCCGCTGCCCCTTGCGACTACTCATCCTCGTCCTCCACAGCGGGTTCAGCGGACAGCCACCCGTCCACCGACACGGGCGTACGCGGCCAGATCAGTAGAAAACCGGCCAGTACCAAGAATCCCAGGTCGCGAAGGATCTCCGGGAGGTAACTGGGGGCCTGCCCCTCGGCGAGCTGCCCGCCGCTGCCGAAGCAGCCACAGTCGATGGCCAGCCCGCGCGCCCAGGCCGAGGCGATCCCCACGATGAAGACCACCAGCAGCGCGGCGGAGACCACCGCGCTGAGCCGGGTGGCCAGCCCGAGCAGCAGCAGCACGCCCAGCGCCAGCTCGACGAAGGGCAGGGCTGCGCCGATCACGGTCGCGACGTCGTACGGCATCACCTGGTACGCGTTGACGGCCCGCCCGGAGGCGGCGAGGTCGCCGACCTTCGACGCGCCGGCGACGAGCCAGACGGCGGCGAGGCCGAGTCGGGCCGCGATACCGAGCCAGGGCCGGACGACAGGCCAGCGGCCAGCCCGGGTGGAAGGTGCAGTCACGCTCATTTGTCGTCCCGTCTCCGCCGGAAGTTCCGCGTTCAGCCGGTCAGGGCGTCGCCGACCGCCTCGACCAGCTGGTCGCGGGCCCGGGCGACCCGGGAACGGATGGTGCCCACCGGTACCCCTTCGACGGCGGCGGCCTCGGCGTACGACAGGCCGAGCAGTTGGGTGAGCACGAACGCGGCGCGTCGCTCGGCGCTGAGCCGGCGGACCAGATCAGTGGCGCCGAGCTGGCCGGCCGGGTCCGGGTGCGGGTGGTCGGTGTACGCGTTCGCTGCCAGGCGCTCGTCGAGCCGGCGGCGGCGGATCACCGTGCGCAGGTGGTCGGCGCAGGCCCGCCGGGCGATGCCGAGCAGCCAGGTGCGGGCGCTGGAGCGACCCTCGAACGCGGGCAGGGCCCGAAACGCCCGCAGGTACGTCTCCTGGGTCAGGTCGTCGGCGCTGTCCGGGTCGACCAGGGCGGCGGCGAACCGCCAGACCTCGACCTGGGTCAGCCGGACGAACGCCGCCTGGGCGGTCGGGTCACCGTCGCGCGCGGTCAGCGCCCACTCGGTGGCCGGGTCCCGGGCGACATCGCCGGGCGGCTCTGCCGGACCGGCGGCACCGGTGTCACGCGGGACGGGGATCACGACAACCGAGGTTACGCGGCACCAGGCAGAGCGTCAGGGTCCTTCGGCCCTTGGATGGTCTGCGCCACGTCGGGAACTTTTCCCCGCCCCGAGCCGACTACCCGGTCATGACGTGCGACCACGGCCGCGATCACCCGCCTCGGGTCGCCGAAAGTGACACTCGTCGGCGACCATGGCCGGCATGACTGTCGCCCCCCGCCGCTGGATCGCCCGGCTGGCTGCCGCCGCCGGCCTTCTGGTCACCGTCGTCGCCCTGTTGATCGCGCCAGCTACCCCGGCCAGCGCCCACGCGGTGCTTCAGAGCAGCAGCCCGGCCGCTTCCGCGGTGGTCTCGACCGGGCCGTCCGAGGTGGTCCTCACGTTCAGCGAGTCGGTCCGCAAGGTCCCGGGCAAGATCAGGGTCATCGCGCCGGACGGCTCCCGGGCCGACCGGGGCGAGCCGTCGTTCGACGGCGGTGTCGTGACCATTCCGGTGGATCCGGGCGGTGAGCGTGGCACCTACCTGGTCAGCTTCCGAGTGATCTCCGCCGACAGCCACCCGGTCTCCGGGGCGTTCACCTACTCGGTCGGCGCGCCGTCGACGCCACCCGTCGACACCGGCGCGGACAGCCGCGCCAACCCGGTGGTGGGTACGGCCGTGAAGGTGGCCCGCTTCCTCGGCTACGCCGGCCTGGTGCTGTTGGTCGGGCCGGCGCTGGTGCTCGCCGCGCTCTGGCCACGACGGCTCTCCCGGCGGGGGCCGACCCGGCTGGCCTGGACCGGCCTCGGCCTGGTGGCCGTCGCCACCCTCGCCGACCTGTGGTTGCAGGTGCCCTACACGGCTGGCGGTGGTCTCTTCGACGTGACCGGCGAGGGGTTCGGCAGCGTGTTCGGCAGCGCCTTCGGGGCCGCCCACCTGGTCCGGCTCGGCCTGCTGGCGGCCTCCGCCTTCCTGCTCCGGCCGCTGCTGGCCCGGCCGGCCAGCCGCACCGACGCGATCATTCTGGCCGTGCTCGGCGGCGCTGCCCTGCTGACCTGGCCGCTGGCCGGGCACCCGGCGGCCTCCCCGGCGCCGGCGGTCTCCGTGGTGGTCGACGCGGTCCACCTGGGCAGCATGGCGGTCTGGCTGGGCGGTCTGCTGATGCTCGCCGGCTTCCTGCTGCGCCAGGCCGACGAGCGGGAGTTGGGCGCGATCCTGCCGATCTGGTCGCGCTGGGCGGCGCTCGCCGTCTCGGCGCTGTTGTTGGCCGGCACCGTCCAGGCGCTGATCGAGGTGGCCACCCCGCAGGCGCTGTTCAACACCACGTACGGGCGACTGCTGCTGGCCAAGATCGGGCTGTTCGCGATCGTGATCGCCGTGGCCGCGTACTCCCGGCAGTTGGTACGTCGTCGCATCGCGGCGCAGCGCCCGGCGCCGGTACGCCGGGCGGTCTGGGTGGAGCTTGCCGTGACCGTGGTGGTGCTGGGCCTGTCCGCCACGCTCGTGCAGACCACGCCTGCCCGGACCGCGGTGGCCGGGCCGGCCGGCACCGAGGCCGGGCTCTTCTCGACCACCCTGTCCAGCCCGCTCTACTCCCTCCGGGTCGAGCTGAGCCCGGCCGAGCGGGGCAACAACTCGGTGCACCTGTACGCGTACGGCAAGGACAACAACCTGCCGCTTCCGGTGGTGGAGTGGCGGGCGACCGCCGCGCTGCCCTCGGCCGGGATCGAGCCGATCGAGGTCCCGTTGCTGCCACTGACGGACAACCACGCCTACGGCGACATCAGCCTGCCGGCCGCCGGCGACTGGCAACTGAAGATCACCGCCCGAACGACCGATATCGACCAGGCCACGGTGACCGCCACCGTGCCCATCCGTTAGAGAGGCTCGCGAAACCCATGACCCGACTCCGGCGTACCGCAACCGCCGCTGCCGCCCTGACGTTCACCGCCGCCGCCACCGCTGTGCTCGGCTTCGCCGGACCGGCGTCCGCCCACGTCACGGTGAACCCGAAGGAGGCGACCCAGGGCGGCTACGCCCGGGTGGCGTTCCGGGTGCCCAACGAGAGCGACAGCGCGTCGACCACCAAGGTAGAGGTGGTGCTGCCGGAGAACGCGCCGGTCGGCTCGGTGTCGACCATGCCGGTGGCCGGCTGGACGGTGGCCGTGGAGAAGCGCAAGGTGGACCCGCCGATCGAGGTGCACGGCAGCCCGATCACCGAGGCGGTGGCCAAGCTGACCTGGACGGCCGCCGGCAACGCGGGGATCAAGCCGGGCGAGTTCCAGGAGTTCCCCGTCTCGATGGGGCCACTGCCGCAGGTCGACTCGATGGTCTTCAAGACCCTGCAGACCTACTCGGACGGCAACATCTCGCGCTGGATCGACCCGCCGGCGCCGGGTGCCGAGGAGCCGGAGAACCCAGCTCCGGTGCTCACCCTCGCCGCAGCGGCGGCACCGTCTGCCTCGGCCGGGCCGACCGCTGGGGCCGTGGCGACGAACGACGATGACGACGATGACGGCGAGGGCAACGGACTCGCGGTCGGCCTCGGCGTGGCCGGTCTCGTCGCCGGTCTGGCCGGCCTGGTGCTGGGCGGCCTGGCGTTCGCGCGGACCCGCCGGGAGCCGGTCGCCAAGTCCTGACCCCGCCACACACGCTGGCCCGCCGGATTCTCCGGCGGGCCAGCGCGCTTTCCGGAGTCGAAATCGACCGTGCCGTGGATATCCCCTGATCAGACGGTGTACGTCGGTAAGGTCGGCCGGGTATCTGGCTACGGAGGGGGACGGTGCGAATGCGTTTCGTGCGGGCGATCGCCGGACTGCTGCTGTTGGTCGTAGGGATTCCGGCGTTGTTCGCCGGTGGCGCGCTGTGGCTGGTGACCCGACACGCCGACCCCGATGGGGGCTTCGCCGCCCGCTTCGAGACGGTCCGCACGCCCGGTCACGCGGTCGTGGTCACCGATCTCGACCGGTTGCTGCGGCGGGAGGCGCCCTTCGCGCGTACCGCGCAGACCCAGCTGCGATTGGACGCCCGCACCCCGGACGGCCCGGCCTTCGTCGGGCTGGCGCCCAGCGCAGAGGTGCGCCGCTGGCTGGCGCCGGTGCCGCACGCCGCGGTCCGCCGGGTGGCGCTGGCCCAGGGTCCGCTGCCGGTCCGGCTGGACCCGGCCGGTCCTGCTGCCGGTGCCTCGGCCGATCCGGCCGTCGGCAGCCCGGCCGTCGCTGTGCCGGTCAGCCCGCTGGGCCAGCCGTTCTGGGTACGCGAGGGGATCGGCTCGCTGGAGTGGAGTGCGGACGACCTGGCCGGCGAGCCCATGAGCCTGGTGGTGATGCGCCCGGACGGCGGCCCCGACCTGGCCCTGGACCTGCGCGCCGAGCTGCGGGCGGGGTGGGCCGGCCCGGCGACCTGGGGTCTGCTGGCCGTCGGCGTCCTGCTGGTGGTGTGCGCGGTGCTGTTCCTGTTGCGACCGCTTCGCCCGCGCGAGGTGATCTTCGTGGTCGAGCCGGATCAGGTGCCGGTGCTCGCCGGCCGGCTCGGGGTCACCTCGCTCAGTGGCCTGAGTGCCCGGGATCCCGATTCGACCCCGCCGTTACCGGCTGTGCGGCAGCTCACCGCGGTCGGCTCGGCTGCGGGGGAGCGGCCCCGGTCGGCGATCGGTGCCGAACCGGCCCGGCCGGCCACCCTCGCCGACCTCGACGAGCCGGTCCGGTTGCCCCGTCCACCGGAGGTGACGCTGAGTCTCGCGTGGCCGCCCGCCGGTGCGGAGGTTACGGCCCGGCCGGTGGCGGTGGACGAGACGTAGAGCGGCCCCCCGCGCTGCCGACGCGGAGGGCCACCCTCACCGGGGGATCGGTGCTACCCGAGCGACGCTTGAGGTAGATGAGGCCAGATTAGCGCCGATGGCGGCTACTGGGGAGGTCTGTCCATTTGGTGCGATTTTTCCTCAGGGTGGCCCGAGTTTTCCTCAGGGCGGCGCGAGCGCACCGGCAGGGCCACCAGCAGCAGCAGGCTGAGCAGCACGTAGCCGTTCTGCAGGAAGAAGTCCACCGGGTCACGGGTGCGGACCGGCTCCGTACCCCAGTCCTGGAACGTCACCACGCCGTAGATGATCAAAGCGGCGGTGCCCAGCGCGAGCGCGGCCAACCACCGACGTCGGCGTACCTCGTCCGGGCGGTCGGCACTCAACGCCGCGTCCGCGAGCAGCACCACCGCCGGCACGAACCAGTAGATGTGGTGGGTCCAGGTGATCGGGCTGACCAGGGACCCCACCAACCCCGTCAACGTCAGCCCCGTCAGCGCGTCACCGGCCCGAGCCGCGCGGGCAGCCCGCCACAGCCCGTAGACGGCGACCACGGCAACCACCAGCAGCCAGATCAGTCGGTCCGGTTTCTCCGGTGCGGTGAACCGGCTGAGCAGGCCGAACAGCGACTGGTTGCCGACGTAGTCGGTGCGCCCCACCCGGTCGTTGTCCCACAACTCCTGGATCCAGAACCGCCACGAGTCACTCGGGGCGATGGCCGCCGCCAGCAGGGTCGCCGCCGCCGCGGTCGCGCTCGCCACTGCCGCCGCCCGCCACCGCCGGGTGGCCAGCAGGTACACGATGAAGATGCCGGGGAAGAGCTTGAGCGCCGTCGCCAGCCCCACACCCACCCCGGCCCAGCGTCGCGCCTGCGGCACGGCGAACAGCAGGTCGGCCAGGATCAACACGACCAGCAGCATGTTGATCTGGCCGAAGGTGATCGTCTCGCGGGTGCTCTCCACCGCCAGCACCAGCAGCACGGCGGCGGTCAGGGTGAACGTTCGCGGCAGGTGGTGTCGGGCGATGACCGGCGTCACGAGCCACCGGGTCGTCAGCACCACGGCCAGGACGGTGAGCACCGTGAAGATCGTCACGGTGGCATTGAGCTTCAGCAGGCCGAACGGCCACAGCAACAGCGCGCTGAAGGGCGGGTACGTGAAGTACAGCTCGCCCTGCACCCGGTCAGGTTGGACGTAGTCGTAGAGCGGGTGGCCGACGCGCCACCAGTCCACCGCGGACATGTAGATCTTGAGGTCGAGGAATTTGTGGTTCAGGCCGGGCAGGTAGAGCGCTGGCAGCACGGCGAGGAGGGCCACCACCGCGACCAGGCGACGGACCGTACGGCCGCCGGGATCGTCGTCCGTGACGGCGGGCGGTGCTACGGGTTCTGCTGGCACCCCGAAACCCTAGCGGTCTGGTCAGTCGAGAGCACGCAGCCGCGAGGCGTGGGCTGCGCGTAGGCTGTCCCGGTGGCTGATCTCCTTGTCTGGATCGACTGTGAAATGACCGGGTTGGACCTTGGCAGGGACAAACTGATCGAGGTTGCGGCACTGGTCACCGATCCCGACCTCAATGTGCTGGGTGACGGGGTCGACGTGGTGATCCACGCCGACGAGGCGGCACTGGAGGGGATGCCGGAGATCGTCCAGACGATGCACGCCAAGTCCGGCCTCACCGAAGAGGTCCGCCGCTCAGCCGTGACCCTCGCCGAGGCCGAAGACCTGGTCCTGGAGTACGTCCGGACCTTCGTCAAGGATCCGCGTACGGCACCGCTGTGCGGCAACTCGATCGCCACCGACCGGGGCTTCATCGCCCGGGACATGCCCCGCCTCGACGCGCACCTGCACTACCGGATGATCGACGTCTCGTCGATCAAGGAGCTCAGCCGTCGCTGGTACCCGCGCGTGTACTTCGGTCAGCCGCCGAAGGGCCTCGCGCACCGGGCGCTGGCCGACATCCGGGAGAGCATCCGGGAACTGGAGTACTACCGACGCACCGTCTTCGTCCCGCTGCCCGGCCCGGACGTCGAGACCGCCAAGGCGATCGCCGCCGAACTCTGACCCGGTAGGTCACCGGGGAGCAGGCAACCCGCTGGACGCGGTACGCCGCAGTGTGGCTATTATTGGTCCGCACCCCGCCCGGGGCGATAGACCGGGCGACGGCGGCATGGTGGCTGTAGCTCAGTTGGCAGAGCACCGGGTTGTGGTCCCGGTTGTCGGGGGTTCAATTCCCCTCAGTCACCCAGTTTGCTTCAAGACTCAGGCCCCCTCTCACGAGGGGGCCTGAGTCGTTTTAAGGCGAGTCAGGGGCGGCACGCGAAAGCCCCCTCCGTGGAGGGGGCTTTCGTCGAGTGGCTCAGGCGGTGGGCGTGGGTGACGGTGTGACGGCGCCGTCGGGGGGTGGCGAGGTGTCCGGGTTGACGGGCGGCTCGAACGGCAGGGCGCTGCCCTTGACGTAGTCGTCCCAGCTCATGTTCCAGTCGGTCCAGCCGTTGCCGTTCTGCAGCTTGCGCTCGGTGCCCTTGACCGTGATCGGGTCGCCGACCTGAGTGTTCTTGAACAGCCAGTCACCGTTGGCCATCGACACGTTCACGCAGCCGTGCGAGACGTTCACGCTGCCCTGCTGTCCCTCGGACCAGGGCGCCGCGTGGATGAACTCCCCGCCCCAGGTGAGCCGCTGGGCAAAGTCGATCTTGGTGCGGTAGCCCTCCTCCGGGCCCAACTCCTCCATCGTGTCGAAGACCGTCTTGCGGAGCTTCTCGATCACCACCATGGTGCCGCTGGACGACGGGGTGGTCTTCTTGCCCAGGCTCACCGGGATGGTCTTGATCACAGCACCGTTGCGGGTCACGGTCATCCGCTTGGTCTTGTTGTCCACCGTCATGATCACCGATGGACCGATCTTGATGTCCACGCTGAGGTCGGCGCGGCCGTACCAGCCGTTGCCCATCGGCAGGCCGCCGGCCTGCACCCGGTAGGAGACCTTGCTGTCGGCCTTCCAGAACTCCTTCGGCCGGTACCGGATCTCGGTGGGGCTGACCCAGTGCCAGATGCCCGCCTGGGCCGGTGTCGAGGTCACCGTCATTCGGCGCTGCACGTCGTCGCGGTAGTCCTCCGGGATGCCCCGGCTGAACTTCACGATCAGCGGCATCCCGACCCCGACCACCTGGTTGTCCCCGAGGAAGCTGGTCACCCGTACCTGATTGCCCGGCTTGGCCATGGTGGTGAAGGTGCTGGTCGCGGTGGCCGGACGGTCGTCGTCGCCGGTGGCGGTCACGGTCGCCGTGTAGCTCGTGCCGTACGCCAGCGCGCCGGCCGGCAGCCACGTCTTGCCATCCGCGGCGAGGGTGCCCTCGACCGCCTTGCCGGCCGCGTCCTTGAGCTCGACGGCGGTCTCCACAGCGTCCTTCGTGGTGAAGGTGATGCCGGTCGACGCCGGCACGTCCTTGGCGTCGGCCGCCGGCTCGCTGATGGTCGCCGCAGCCTTCGGCGCTGGGCTCTCGCCGCCGCCATGCCACGAGGACGGCTTGCCGCCGTCGCCGTCGGTGCAGGCGGAAGTGAAGGCCAGCGCCACGGCGAGGAGCCCCGCCGCGAACACGCGGCGTCGCCCAGCGGGCCGGATCAGCTGGTCCTGGCTAGCTCGCATGATTCCCTCACAGTCGTGGTCGCTGCCCCATCGTCTCCTACTGACGCGCCAGAGCCAGCCCCGGTTGCCGAGGGTGAACCGAAACACGCCGACCAGCATGCCGGAATCTTGCTACTATCCGGCGTTTCGTGAGCCTGGCTCGTCTCCGTACCGGGACTGAAGGGTCGCCGCGGCGTCGTCGCATCGCGGGGAGTGCAAGGATACGCGCCGGCCCGACCATCGGTAGGGCCGGCGCGAGGAACGAAGGCTCAGAGCGACGGGCCGGCCCCACCACTGGGCACCGGCAGAGCGCTGCCCTTGATGAACGCCGACCAGCTCAGGCTCCACGCCGTCCAACCGTTGCCGGCGGCGAGCTTGCGCTCGGTGCCCTTCACCGTGATCGGGTCACCGATCCGCGTCTTGTCGAACAGCCACCGGGCGTTCGCCGTGGACACGTTCACGCAGCCGTGCGAGACGTTCCGCCGCCCCTGCACGTGCTCCGACCAGGGTGCGGCGTGGATGTACTCACCACCCCAGGTGAGCCGCTGGGCGAACTCGATGTCGGTGACGTAGCGGTTGGCCGGGTTCGGGTCGTCGCGAGTGTCGAAGACCGTGGCCTCCTTCTTCTCCATCACGACCATCGTGCCGCTGGATGACGGCGTGCTCTTCGCGCCGAGGCTCACCGGGATGGTGCGCACCAGCGCGCCGTTCTCGTACACGGTCATCTTCTTGTTGGCGTTGTCGACCTTCATCACGAACGACCGGCCGATCTTGGCGGTGGCCTTGCGGTCGACGTCGCCGTAACGGCCGTTGCTCAGCGGCATCCCCGCCAGGGCGATCCGCACGGTGATGGTCGTGCCCGGCTGCCAGTACTCCGGCGCCCGGTAGTAGGCCTGCGTGCCGTTGTCGACCCAGTGCCACGCCCCCGGCTGCGGCGGGTCGGTGCGGACGAACATCCGCTTCTGCACGGCGGCCCGGTCCTTCTTCGGGATGCCCGGGTGGAACTCGGTGACCACCGGCATGGCCACCCCGTAGCTCTTGTCGTCGAAGAGGTACAGGCCCGACCCGATCGTCGACTTCGGCTTGGCCATCGTGGTGAAGCTGCTGGTGCCCTGGCTGCTGGTGCCGTCGGCTGCGTTCGCCGTCACCGTGGCGGTATAGCGGGTGCCGTACTTCAGTGGAGCCGACGGCACCCAGGCGGAGCCGTCGGTGCGTAGCTTGCCCTCTACCGCGCCCCCGCCGTCAGCAGCCAGGGTCACCGCGGACACCTTCCCGCCGTCCGGGAGCTTCGCGCTGATCTCCGTGCTCACCGGCCTGCTCTTCGTGCCGTCGGCCGGGCTCAGCGTGAGCGCCGGCCCGCTCGGCGGGCTTGGTGTCGCGGGTGCGGGCGAGTCGGGCCCGGCGCTCACGTCCGACGGCGCCCCGCCAACGAATTCCGGGTTCTTCTTCTCGTCGCCGCACCCGGTCAGTGCCAGCGACGCCACCAGGGTCAGAGCGCCCACCACCGCCCCGGCTCGCGTGAACCGTGCCATCCCCACCTCTGTTCTCGCGTACCTGGCGGACATCGTGCCGCATCGCCGCCGCAACCCATGCCCCCTTCTTCAGCGCGCTGGTCGGTTTGTAGCTTTTTGCCCGCAAAGCTCGACCGAAGGGGGGAGTCGGGCAACCGGATTGGAGCCCAGCTTCCCGGGGTGCTAATCTTCTCCCCGTTGCCGAACGAGCGCCGCTAGCTCAACTGGCAGAGCAGCGGACTCTTAATCCGCGGGTTCGGGGTTCGAGTCCCTGGCGGCGCACCAACAATCAAGGCTCTGGCCAGGTGGGTAACCACCAGGCCAGAGCCTTTTTCGTGTACGGGTGGGGCGGTCGCTCGGTGGGTGCTCGAAGGCCGTTGAACCTCGCCGGCGTCGGATGGACGCGGTCCGTCCTCGTGGACGCCCGAGGCCAGGTCACCGGCCGACGAGGCCAGCGCCAGGAAGCTCAGGGACCGGTCAGCCACCGTCGAAATCGGTCGCGATATCGCTCAACGCGATCCGGTTCGGCTGGCCGGTCTTGGTGATGAGGCTGGAGACATGCCGCTCCACCGTGCGCGGTGACAGGTGTAGTCGCTCGGCGATTTCGCGGTTGCTCAGCCGGCCGGTGAGCAGCCGCAGCACCTCCCACTCGCGTACCGTCACGCCCGCTGCCCGCAGCTCAGGTGGGATCTCTGCGGCGCCGCGCCGACGTTGGGTGACCCGCGCGCCCGCTTGGCGCAGCAGCGTGCGACACGCCCCGGCGACCGGCGTGACCTTCGCCTGGTGGAAGTAGTCCTCGGCGGCACGCAGCCACTCCACAGGGGTGCCCCAGCCATCGGCGAGCGCCGACTCCGCGACCAGCCGCAGGGCGAGGTGCCGCCCCATCGCGTACAGCGCGCCGACCTTCATGGCCTCGGCCACGGTGGCGGTCGCGGCGTCGTGCTGACCCTCGCGGCCAAGCAGGACCGCCCGGGCGAAGAGCGCGAACTGCCGGTCCCACCGTAGCTGGCTCGCCGGTGTGCCGACGATCGCTTCGTACGCCGGAAAGCTGACCTCGCCGGCCATCGCCCGCAACAGCAACTGGAGGCCGAGCCGTCCACCCAGGTGGAACACGGTCGGGTTCGTCTCCTCCGCCCGTACCGCCAGGGACAGCTCGTCCAGCGCCCGCGGGCGGTCCTCCTCCAGCAGCGCGCAGAACGTGCCGGCCAGCCCGTAGACCCGCTGCGTGTGCAGGCTCTCGTCACCGCCCCAGCGCCGGAACTCGGCGAGCGCGTCCTGCATCGCCACCCGCCGGCCCTGGTGGGCGGCGAGCACCGCGCTGAGCAGCAGCACGTACTGGGTGGTCTCCATCAGCTTCAGGCGGGTCGCCGCGGTGAGGACCTGGTCGATCAGGTCCTGTGCGGCCGGGTACTCGCCGCGCATGATCAGGTGCAGCGCGATGCTCGCCTCGGCCTGCTGGCGGGCAGTCACCGCCCCGGCCCGCAGCGCTCGTTCTCGGGCCTGTTCCAGCCGGTCCAGTGTGCCGTGCAGCAACGCGTCGTCGTTGCCGAGCCGGATCAGCGCGTGGACCTCCCAGATCGGCAGGCCGTGCTCGGCGGCGATGGACCGGGCCTGCTCCAGGCAGCGGGTGGCCTCGGCCGGGTCGCGATGCCGGATGAGCGCACCGAGCAACTGCCAGGCCTGACAGGCCACCACCGGCAGCGGCACCGCGGCGCCGACCGTGGCGGCCCGGCGGGCCAGGGCCTCGGCGACCTCCATCTGGTCCCGGCCCGGCGTGTCCAAGGCCAGGTGTGCGGCGACGACGTCGATCGGGGCTTCGTCCTCCGCCGCGGGGTGCGGGCCGAGCAGCTCACGGGCGATCTTCACCTGGGCCAGCGCGTCGGTCAGCTCCCCGGCCAACACCGCGGTCCAGGCCAGCCGGGTGTGCAGCCTGGCCTGCCGTCGAGGGGGGAGACCGGCCACCTGGTCCGGACTGTTGACCAGCTCCAGTGCCCGCCGGACCAGGCCAGCCTCGCCGAGGGCCTGCAGGAGTGTCTCCAGGGTGTCGGCGCGGGCCTCGGCCGGCCCGTCGGCCTGGAGCTCCCAGGCCCGGTCGAGTAGGGCGACGGCCGAGGTGGCGGCACCCTGCGCGAGGGCCCTCCGGCCGGCTTCGGCAAAGAGTCGGCCGGCCAACAGGGCGTCGCCGGTCTCGACGCGCAGAGTGGCGGAGATCTGGCACCACTCACCCGGCAACTCCGGGTGGACCTTCGCGACGGCGTCGGCGACGGTGTGGGCCAACTCCCGCCGGTCGGCCGGCTCGACCAGGGCGAGCAGCGACTCGCGGGTGACACGGTGCCGGAAGGTGTACCAGTCGGTCAACTGGTCGTCCGGTGCCACCAGTTGGGCAACGATGTCGCCGTGCAGATGGTTGAACAGGTCGCGGTCGCTGAGCCCTGTCGCCGACTGCACCACGGCCACCGAGAAGCGTTGCCCGATCAGGGCGCCGCAGGACAGCAGCTCGCGGGCCTGCGGGCTCAGCTTCTCGATCCGGTGCGCCATGCTTCTGGCGAAGGCGGCGGGCAGCGTGGCGGGCGCCTGTGGACTGACGAGCCACCCTTGTGGACCGTGCCGGAGCAATCCGTTCTCCACCATCGCCGCGAGGATCTCCTCGATGAGGAACGGGTTGCCGCCGCTGCCGCCCCAGAGCAACTCGGCCGCGGCCGTGGGCAGCTCATCCGCCGCCACGCCGAGGCAAGCCCCGGCCATGGCGCGCAGGTCCTCAGGCCCGAGACCGCCCAACTCGATCACGGTGCACCGGCCGCGGCGGGCCGCGGCCCGAGCGACCTCCAGCGCCGGGGAGTCGTCCGCCCGGAGGACGCCGACCAGCAGGGTGGGCTGCTGGTCGAGGTTGTCGATCAGATATTCGACCACCATGAGCGTCTCGGCGTCGGCGTCCTGGAGGTCGTCCAGGACCATCAGGCACCCGCGGTCCTGGCCGGCGAGACCGGTCAGCCGGAGCACCGCCTCGGCCAGGATCACCACCGATCCGGTCTCCTGGTCGGCGAGGGGGGTGCCCCAGTCGGGCACCAACCGGCCGAGGATCGGCCCGTACGGGCCGAGCGCCGTGACGTCCACCGTGGCCGAACGGAGCAGGGAGAGCACCGCCTCGGTGAGCGGGCGCAGCGGCACTCCGGTGCCGAGTGCGCTGGCCCGCCCCCGCAGCAGACTCATTTCGGCGGTGTAGGCGGACTCGGCGGCCGCCGCGGCGAGCCGCGACTTGCCGACGCCTGCCTCTCCGACGATGAAGACCGCGCCCCCGCGCCCGACGCGAGCAGCCTCGATCATGCCGATCAGCGCATCGAATTCCGCATCTCGGCCGACCAGGACGCGTGATCGTTGCACGGCGGCAACGTTAGCGAGGCGGTCCATCGATAACCAGGGTCAGCCGGTAGGCGCACCGAGCCCGACGAGATTATCGTCCGACCGGCCTGATCGCGGCGCTGACCGGGCGGTCTCCGCCCAGGGTCACAGAGCGAAGGTGGGGCAGCAGGTGGTGAGCGGGGCGGCGGCGACGACGTCTCCGGCGTCGCCAGCGACCAGGTGTCCAACCAGGAGACCTACCGGGATGGCCAGACCGGCCAGGGCCGCCGTACGCAGGCCGAAGGCCACCATCGGGCTGACCTTCGGCTCTCCGGCGGGGTGCGGGTCCTCGACGTGGGCGGTGTCGACGTGGGCGGTGTCGACGAGGTCGGCGGTGAGCTGGTGAGACATCATTCTTCTTCTCTCCTCGGGGTGAAGGGGTTGGTGAGCGACAGCCAGCCGGGTCCGGTTGGCTGCGGGGTGGGTTCCAGGAGCAACGCGGACGGAATCCGTGCGGCCAGGGCGGAGCGCAGCAGTCCGTAGCCGATGCCGGCGAGGCCGGTCAGCAGCCCCGGTGTGAGCACTCCGTCGGGTGTGCCGCAGTAGCGCGTCTGCCATTGAAGGGAGTTGAGGAGCAGGGTGGTCCGCTGCCGTAGCGCGGCGGCTGCCGCAGGGCCGGCCGGCCCCTCGGCCAGCACAGTCAGCGCCTCGCCGACGCCGGACTCGCCGTGGCAGAGACTCAGGTCGCGGGACAGCGGCCGGTCGGCCAAGCGCCGGACGAGGTGAGCCGGCGCGTCCGGGTCCGCGGTGGGGGAGGTGCCCGCGTCGTGCTGGCCGGCGAGGGCGAGGGCCAGGCCGGCGGTGCCGGCACACCACCCGGACGAGTTGGTCGGGGTCTGCCGGGCGTGCCGTAGAGCTTTCCGTGCCGCGTCCGCGTGCTGCGGGGAACCGCCACCGACGTTGACGAATCGGTGCAGGGCGTACGCGATGCCGGCCGTGCCATCGGCGAAGCCAGCGGGACTGGCGGGGTGATCGAACGCGGTCGTACCGGCCAGCTGGTCGGCGCAGGTCCGGGCCAGCGCCGCCGCCCGATCGAGACCCAGCTCGGCGTGGATCGAGGTCATCGCGGCCAGGCAGCCGGCCTTGCCGGTGGCCCAGTCGTCGGTGGCGGGACCGGCAACCGCGACCTCGGCGAGTTCGACCGCCGTGTCGACCCACCGACCGATCTCCGGGTCGTCGAGCAGCACGGCCAGCCGAGCCAGCCCGTAGGCCAGTCCGCCGAGGCCGTGCAGCCCGCCACAGCCGATCGCCGTGACCAGCTCGGGTCGATCCGAGAGCAGGCGCAGTAGCCCCGGCGTCGCGTCGACCGCCCGACGGGCCACGTCGCCGTAGCGGGCCACGCCGCTGATCTGAGCGAGCTGGCCGAGGAAGAGCGCCACGCCGAGGTACCCGTTGGCCAGGCCGGCGCCCATCGGGAGCAGCAGCCACTGCCGGTCGTCGACCAGTTCCAGGCCGAGCCAGTTCACCCGGTCCCGGCCCGGTGCGCCACGGGCGACGATCTGGTCGGCGATCGCACAGGCTGCCGAGACCAGCCGTTCGGGTGGGGCGGCCGTGCCGTGCGACGGTCCTGGCATCGGCGCCGCGTCGCCATGCGCGCCGACCCGCCGGCGGGTGGCCAGGCTGGCCGTGATGACCCACTCCTGGTCCTGCCGGTCGGCCTCGCCGAGCCCGGCGATCCGGTCCAGTGCGGCGTCGACGCCACTGCGGTACAGCGGCACCGCGGTCGGCTCCCCGTCGGCTGCCAGGCGGGGACTGTCGGCCCGGGCGTGGAAGTACGGTATGTCACCGCGCCACAGGGCCACGATCTCGTGGCGCGCGAACACCGGGTCGCCGGGCAGTGTGGTCCGGCCGCAGAGCTGCCCGAGGAAGCGGTCCCGGTCCAGACCGTCGCGCAGCAGGCTCGGGTGGGTGGCCTCGTCGAGCAGCGTCCGGTAGGCCCAGGTGGGCCGCACGACGAGTCGCACCGTCATGGCCGACGACGCCCTGACCAGCTGGGCGAAGTCCCCGCGGTGCGCCTCGATCGCTTCGTAGCCGAGCCGGAAACCCTCCAGCATCGCCGCCTCGTGGTCCTCCGGATCGATCACCCGGTCGCCGAGCCGGGGCCGGTTCGAGGCACCGTCGAAGGTGGACGCGCGACGTACCAGGCACATCTGGTCAGTGCCCGGCTCCGCCCAGTCGATCCGACTGACCGGGCTCTGCCGGCCCTCGTCACCGCCGGCGCCGGACAGGTCCATGATGCCCTGCTCACCGACGACGATCAGCGGCAGCAACGCGGTTCGGTGCACCGAGGCGGCGAGCAGGTCGGCGGCTGGATCGCCGCTGTGGGTTGCGGGCCGCCAACTGGGGCTGAACAACGTCTCGACGTCGATGGCCACGGGGTCATTGCCGCTGGCGATCACGTTCTCGTAGTGCAGATCGGTGGTGTTGAGCGCGTGGGCGAGCGCCAGCAGCGCGCCCTGCCGTCGATAGAAGCGGTCCGCGCCGTCCGGGTCGGCCAGCGGTGCCGCGATCACGAACTCGGTCCAGCCGTACTCCGGGCGGACCAGGCAGGCGGCTGTCCGCATGCCGACGGTGGGCGCCATCCGATTCATCCAGCCGACGAAGGCCGCCAGCCGGTCGTCGTGGGTGAGATCCCGGGGCTTGTAGACCAACCGCCGGCCGTCGGCGAACTGGACCACGGTGGTGGACCGGCCGGCCCGGTGCGGGTCACCCCGCCCGTTGTCGACGGCGACCAGTGGGCCGGGGTCGACGCCGCCCAGGAGGTTGTCGACCAGGCAGTCCCGGTCGGCGGTGTACCGGGCGAGCAGCTCCAGCATCGCGTCGGTGGCGTGGGCGGTGGCCTGCCCGAGCAGCCGGGCCAGGACCGGAAGATCGGTGAACAGCGCAGCCAGCCCTGCCGGGGTGGCAAGCTGGCGGACGAATTCGACGAATCGGGCGCGACTGTCGGCACCCTGGAGGAGGCCGGCGGTCCTGCGGCGGTGCAGCTCCTCGACGAAGGTACGGGCGGCCAACGCGGCCAGTTGCCGTTCCAGGGTGGCCCCCAACGCGGCATCCAGCGCGCCCACGTCGACCTGGGCGTCGGTCACCGCGCCGGCGTCCCGGCGGAAGCGAGCCCTCGCCTGGTCGACCAACGGGCGCAACGGCAGGGCGAACGCCGTCCTCCAGTCCGCTGGGACCGGCACCGACGGGGGCGGTGCGGCGGCGCGCACCGCGGACTCGATCAGGACCGCCCAGGGCGGCGGGTCGACCCGCGCGGCGAGGTGCCCGTCCTCCTCGGCGAGGAACGTGAGCAAACGGTCCTCGTCGACGCCCAGCTCGCCCAGCCGGACGTCCAGCTCCGGGCCGCGGTCGGCCCGCCACAGATCCAGCCGCCGCCGCGCGTGCCCGAGCCGCCCGGTGTCCACCGGGTCGGTGCCGCCGCCGACGGTCACCCGCTCGTGCAGCGCCAGGCCCCGCGCCCACCAGCTCCGGCGGAGTCGGGGCGACTCGGCCGGAGCGAGGCTGGGTGGGCCGTCGGCGTCCGTGGTGTTCATCGAATTGAGGGTGCCAAGCGGCGGCGGGTAACTCATGCGTGGGATCCACCCAAATTCTTGTCGACCTGGCTGGTCGCCGCAGTTCGCGCACTTTCCGGTGCTGCCCGGACGACAGTCGGTGATGACCGCCCGGAGGGTGGGACCGGGCGCCGGTGTCGGTGGTGTGGCGACATCACGCGGGTGCGGACGACGGAACTTGGGTGCCCGGCACAGATGCGTCGACGCGCGACGGTGGTCGACTCTCCGACTGTTCGATGGGCTGACCCGATCGGAGCGACTGTGGAGTTTCGCGTACTGGGGCCGGTGAGCGCCTGGCGCGACGGCGGTGAGGTCCCGCTGGACGGCGCCAAGCAGCGCACCGTCCTGGCCGTCCTGTTGCTCGCCCGAGGGCGAATAGTCTCCGACACGCGTCTCTGCCAGCTGCTGTGGGACGAAAACCCGCCGGCGACATTCGCCGCCCAGCTCTACAACTACGTCTCCCGCCTGCGGAAATATCTCGGCGACGAGGTGGAGATCGTCCGGCAGTGGTCCGGGTACCTGCTGCGGACGGGGGACAGCCGACTCGACCTCGACGAGTTCGAGCGGCTGGCCGGACTGGGTCGGGACGCACTGCGCTCCGGCCGGCACGAGGAGGCCGCGCGGGACCTGCACGAGGCGCTGGCGCTGTGGAGCGGAGCGACGCTCAGCAACGTCACCGACTACCTCATCGAGGCGGAGTCGCCCCGGATGGCCGAGGTGCGGATGGCGGTGCTGGAGGATCGCATCACGGCCGACCTGATGCTGGGCCGGCAGGCCGACCTGGTGGTGGAGTTGGGCGATCTGGTCGCCGCGCAGCCGCTGCACGAGCAACTGCGCAGCCACCTGATGACGGCGCTGCTGCGATGTGACCGCCAGGCCGACGCGCTGGCCGTCTACCACCAGGGTCGGCGGGTGCTCGCCGACGAGTTGGGCGCCGATCCGGGCCCGGCCCTGGCCGAGGCGTACCAGACGGTGCTGGCCGGCCCCGGGATGCCCGACGTCGCGGTCGCACCGCGGGCCGGATCGGGCTGGCGCGATGTCCGACCGGCGATGCTGCCGCCCGGGGCGCAGGACTTCTGCGGCCGGGAGCAGGAGCTGCGGGAGCTGGCCGGGCTGCTCGCCGAGACGTCGCCGTCCGCTCCGCAGGGGACGCTGCTGACCGGGATGGCCGGCGTCGGCAAGTCGGCGCTGGCGCTGCGGGCCGCGCACCTGTACCGCAGCGAGTTCCCGGACGGGCAGCTCTACGCCGACCTCGGCGGCACCCGGTGCAACGCCACCGACCCGGGCGACGTGCTGGGCTGGTTCCTCCGGAGCCTCGGCAATGCCGAGGAGGCCATTCCGAGGCGTCTCGACGAACGTGAGTGCCTCTACCGCAGCCAGTTGGCTGGCCGCCGGGTCCTGGTGGTGCTCGACAACTCTGCCAACTATCCGCAGGTCCGCCCGCTGTTGCCCGGTGATCCGTCCTGCCGGGTGATCCTGACCTGTCGTGGCCGCCTCTCCGAGTTGCCCGGTGTCACCCGCGTCGAGGTGGGCATCCTCGATCCGGCACAGGCGTTGGAGCTGTTCGCCACGATCGTCGGCTTGCCGCGGGTGGCCGCCGAGCCCGGTGCCGCACACCGGATCGTGCAGTTGTGCGGGCGGCTCTCGATCGGCATCCGGGTGGCCGCGGCCCGGCTCATCGCTCGGCCGCACTGGTCACTGCGCTACCTCGCGCAGCGGCTGGCCGACGAACGGTTCCGTCTCAACGAACTACGGCTGGGGACGCTGGACGTGCGGGCCCGCATCGAGGGCAGCTACCAGGAGCTGGAGGTCGAGAGTCAGGTCGCGCTGCGCCGGCTGGCACTGCTGAACACGGCCGACTTCCCGATCGGGGCCGCCGCCCGGGTGCTCGGCGTGAGGCCCCGGGTGGGGGAGGAGGTGGCCGAGAGTCTGGTCGACGCCCGGCTGCTGGAGATCGCGGGCTCGGACGGCGGGCGGCGGCAGCGACACCGCTTCCACGACCTGGTGCGGGTCTTCGCGCGGGAGAAGGCCGACCCGGTGGACCACCGCGTGGTGACCGCCCGTTCGGCGTTGTCGGCATAGCCGCGCCTGCGGATCCCCGGCGTTTCCGCCGTGCTCCCGGCGTATGGAGAAGATATAGCTGGTGCCAGCACGGTCAGTGAGTGACCATCCTGATCCCGCCCGAGTGCGCGACCAGCGCGCGGATCGACCTCGACCACGCCAGCGGGGACGAGATCGTCGGTCGAGTTCGGCCCGACCGGGACGACCCGGTCTTCGCCGGGCACTATCCCGGCTTCCCCCTGCTGCCCGGTGTCTACATCGTCGAGTACGTGCACCGCGCCGTCCTCGCGGCGATGCCGTCGGAGATCCTCGCCGAGCTGGTGTCCTGCCGGTTCCTCCGAACGATCGATCTCGACGACGAGCTGGTCATCACCATCCGGCGCGACGGCGGGCTACGCCGGGGCACGGTCGCCGTGTCCGGCGTACCGGCCGCCGAGGTGGTGTTGCGTTATCAGGAAGGAAACCCTTGATGCTCGACCGCGACGACATTCGACGGCTCATCCCGCACCGACCGCCGATGCTCCTGGTCGACCGAGTCAGCGAACTGGTACCCCGGAGCCGGCTGGTGGGCAGTTACACGGTGACCGGGACCCGACCGCTGCCTGCCGTGCTGCTGTTGGAGTCGTGGGGCCAGGCCGCGCTGGTGCTGATCAGGCACGACCGGCCGATGCCCGACGTGCTGACCGACGGAGTGCCGATCGCGGGTGCCTTCGAGGGGATCCGCTTCGGACGGCCGGTGCGTCCGGGTGAGACGGTCGAGCACCGGGTTGAGCTGATCCGGCTGATCGCCGACACGGGTTTCGTCCGGGGCGAGAGCGTGGTCGGCACCGAGGTGGTCATGCAGGTCGGTCGCCTGGTCGGCGCGGTGCGCCCGGCGGCTGTGCTTCGCCCCGCCGTCCTGGCCGGGGTCCCCGACGTCAAGGAGTCGACATGAGTGACATTCGACGACCGGTCGCCCTGGTCAGCGGCGGATCCCGAGGGATCGGCCGGGCCGTGGTCCGGCAGCTCGCCGCGGACGGGTACGACGTGGCTTTCTGCTATCAGAGCAACCGGGAGGCCGCCGAGAAGGTGGCCGCGGAGGTGCTGGAGACCGGTGCCCGGGTGCTGGCCCGGCAGGTGGACGTCGCCGATTCCGCGCAGGTGCGCGACTTCGTCACCGGGGTGGAGCGGGACCTGGGCGAGATCGCGGCCCTGGTGACCGTCGCCGGGATCATCCGTGACCGGCCGGTGGCGATGATGGCCGACGAGGACTGGCAGTCGGTGATCGACGTCAACCTCGGGGGTGTCTACAACGTGTGCCGGGCGGCGATCCGCCGGATGATGCGGCGTCGTGGTGGCGCCATCGTCACGGTGTCCTCGGTAGCCGGCATCACCGGCAGCCCGGGCCAGACCAACTACTCGGCCTCGAAGGCCGGCATCATCGGCTTCACGAAGGCGCTGTCGAAGGAGGTCGGCTCGTACGGGATCCGGGTCAACGCCGTGGCGCCGGGGTTCATCGAGACCGACATGCTGAACGACCTGCCTGCCGGGCTGGCCGTGGGCGTCGCCCAGCGGACCGCCCTCGGCCGGCTGGGCCAGGCGGAGGAGATCGCCCCCGTGGTGACGTTCCTGCTGTCGGAGCGGGCCTCCTACCTGACCGGGCAGGTCGTCACGGTTGACGGTGGTCTGACGTTCTGACCCGCTGTGCCGCGAGCCGGGTCCGCATGGCCTCCAGGCGGACCTGGCTCGCCTGCGTCCGGGCCCGGCGCGCCGTGATCCGGGAATAGGCCGTGCCGAGCAACCGGGTGAGCAGGTCGACCCGGCGGGCGTCCGCCCCGACGACGATCTTCACCCGGTTGCGTCGGACCCCGCGCAGGATGAGCCGTGCGGCCTGCTCGGCCGAGGTCGTCGCCTCCCGGGCGAACCGCTCCCGGATCCCGCCGTAGCCGAGCCCTTTCGCGGCCCGGGCGTTGCTGAAGATGTCGGTCCGCACCTTGCCCGGGTAGACGCAGCTGACCTTCACCGGCACGTCGCCGACCCGCATCTCCTGCAACACCGCCTCGGTGAAACCCCGGACGGCGAACTTGGCCGCGTTGTACGCGCTCTGCGCCGGAGCCGCGGTCAACCCGTACATGCTGGAGATGTTCACCAGGTGGCCCTGGGAGGCGACGAGTAGCGGCAGGAACGCCCGGGTGCCGTGCACCACGCCCCAGAAGTCGACGTCCAGCACCCACCGCATGTCGTCCCACTCGGCCTCGGTGATCGAGGCCAGCAGAGTCACCCCGGCGTTGTTGATCACCAGGTCGGCGCCGCCGAAGTCGGCGCGTACCTCCTTGGCGTGGGCCTGCACCGCCAGCCTGTCGGTGACGTCCAACCGGTAGGTGCGGACCTCGGCTCCCCGCTCGGCGCAGCTCGCCGCGGTCTGCGCCAGGCCCTCCTCCGCCGCGTCGGAGATGGCCAACCGGGCGCCCTGGGCGGCCAGCTCGACCGCCAGCGCCCGGCCGATGCCCGAACCGGCTCCGGTGACGACCGCGACCTTTGCTCGGAACTCCTCCATGCGCGCTCCCTTGGAATCGGCGTGCCCGCCTGCGGCGACACACTTCCGCCGTACGGTCCGGGGCCGGGCTATCTCTTTTCCATACCGGGCGCGATGTAGAGAAGTTATGAGAGCCCCGCCGAACACTGCCTCTGGACGGTGCCACCAGGACGCCGACCAGGCGTGGTGCGGAGGAGGCGATGGCACAGATGACAGGTGCGGCAATCACCGGGCTCGGGGCGTACCGGCCGAGCAGGCTGATCACCAACGAGGAGATCGCCGAGGAAGCCGGTGTGACTCCGGAGTGGATCGAGGAGCGGACCGGCATCCGGTCGCGCTACCGGTCCGGGCCGGAGGAATCCGTGACGATGATGGCCGCCGAGGCCGGCGGAAAGGCGTTGGCCATGGCGAACGTCGACCCGGCCGAGGTGGACCTGGTCATCCTGGCCTCGGCGACGAAGAAGGACCGCATCCCGGGCGGGGCGCCCGAGGTGGCCAGCCGGATCGGCATCACCGCCACCGGCGCGTTCGACCTGAACGCCGCCTGCGCCGGCTTCGCCTACTCGATCGGGATCGCGGCCAACGAGATCCGGACGGGCAGCGCCCGCAACGTGCTGGTCGTCGGGGCGGAACAACTGAGCCGTTTCATCGACCCGGAGGACCCGGCGACGTACGTCATCTTCGGTGACGGTGCGGGTGCCGCGGTGGTCTCCCCCGCGGAGGTCGACGGAATCAGCCCGACCGTGTGGGGCAGCGACGGCTCGCGGTCCAACATCCTCGGCACCAAGTGGGACGCCAACGGCCGCGAGTTCGCCAAGATGGACGGCCCCCTGGTCTACCGCTGGTCGACCAAGAACGTGCCGAGGGTGGCCCGCAAGGTGTGCGCCCTCGCCGGCATCGAGCTCTCGGACATCGACTGGTTCGTGCCGCACCAGGCGAACCTCCGCATCGTCGACCAGTTGGCCGAGATCCTCCAGATCCCGGACGAGAAGGTCGCCAAGGACATCATCGACACCGGCAACACCTCGGCCGCGTCGGTGCCGCTGGCGCTCAGCCGGCTGTACGAGAGCGGTCGGACCACCCCCGGCGACCGCGTGATGCTGCTGGGCTTCGGGGCGGGACTCGCCTACGCCGGTCAGATCATCCGGATGCCCTGACCATTCCGATCAAGACCCCTTCCTACGAAAGGACAAGCACCATGACGATGACCGTGAACCAGGTGTCCCTCGACGTCGTATCGCTCACCCGCAAGCTGATGACCGAGGACGTCGACCGGGAGATCAACGCCGGCGACACCTTCGTCGACCTCGGGCTGGACAGCCTCAAGCTCGTCGACCTGCTCGCCGCCGTGGAGACCCACTTCGACATCGAGGTGCCGGACGAGCTGGTCGGCAGCTTCGCCAAGGTCCAGGATCTCAGCGACTTCGTTCTCTCCGCCAGGTCTCCGGTGTGACCGAGGACGTCCGGGAGTTGTCGGTCGGGCAGCGAGCGCTGTGGCTGGTCCACCGGTTGGCCCCGGACAGCCCGGCCAGCAACGTGGTCCACGGTCTGCACGTCGAACCGGTGCTCGACCTCGACCTGGTACGCCGGGCGGTGGCAGCGGTGCGATCACGGCACGACCTGCTCCGGTCCCGGTTCGTGCAGACGGATCAGGGGCCGGTGCGGGTCGTCGATCCCGACCTCGGGTGCGAGGTCGAGGTCCACGATGTTCCCGACCTGGACGACGACGGGCTGTTGCGCCGTTGCCAGGAGTTCGGCGACCAGCCGCTACGGCTGGCGCAGGACGGTCCGATGCGGGTGGCGTTGCTGCGGCGGCGCACCGACTGCGTGCTGGTGGTGGTCATCCATCACATCGCCACCGACTTTCACTCGCAGCGGATCGTCTGGCAGGAGTTGGACGGCGCGTACGGGGCGTTGCATGCCGGGCGGTCGGTGGAGTTGCCGCCGGTCTCCGGTGGCTACGACGACTTCCTGGCCCGGGAGCGGGCGGCCCTCTCCGGTGAGCGCGGCGAGCGGCTGCGCGCCTACTGGGATCAGGTCTGCGACGGCGCCACGGCGGCCACCCTGCCGACCGACCGGCCCCGTCCGCCGGTGCGCTCGTTCCGCGGCGGCGCGTTCAGTCAGGAGCTCCCGGACGACCTCGCCCACCGGCTGCGGGAGACCGCGGCGGCGGCCGGGGTGACGCCGTACAGCGTCGTGCTCGCCGCGTTCCAGGCGACGATGTACCGCTACACCGGTCTGGGGGAGCTCACCGTCGGTTGTCCGGCCTCGCTGCGTCGGGGACGGGCGCTGCGCGGGGTGGTCGGCATGTTGATCAACACGATCGCGCTGCGTGGATCGTTCGACGCGGACACGACGTTCGCCATGGCGATCACCGGGGCGAGTCGACAGCTGACCGACGCTGTAGCCCATGCCGCCTACCCGTTCCCGCTGCTCCGATCGGGCCGTCGTAACCAGGATCCGCCAGTGCGGGTGACCGTCACCCTGCTGGCTCACCAGCACGGCGACAACTACACCACCCAGCGGCACGCGTTCGCCGGGCACCAGATCCGGCTGCTGGACATCCCGTACGACGAGGGCCAGTTCGACCTGTCGGCGACCCTCACCCAGTACCAGGACGGCCGGCTCCAGGCGGAGTTCGGTTACGACACCGACCTGTTCGACGAGGCGACCGTGCAGCGGCTGGCCGGGCACTTCCTCCAGATGCTGCGGGTGGCCTGCACGGCGCCGGAGACGGTGGTGTCCCTGGCGCCGATGGTCGACCAGGCGGAACTGCGCGAACTGCTGGCGCTCGGCACCCGGTAGACCGGTGCGGCGTGGCCCGCGGCCCCCCGTGCCGCCGGGCCGGCGCGTCCGCCGCACGGGCCGGATCCGGACGGCGCGACCCCCGTCGCCGGCCGGATCCAGGCCCGGCGGTGGCCGCCCGAGGCACCGGTATAGGGGCGGTATAGCGCTGATTGACAACTTCGTGGCATTGGTAGGTCACTCGTGGAGGGAGGAACGGTGCGCGAGGGCATCCTCTCGACGGTCGGGAACACACCGCTGGTACAGCTGGTCCGGTTGTTTCCGGAGTTCCCCTCCCGGTTATTCGTGAAGCTCGAACGCTTCAATCCCGGCGGCAGCATCAAGGACCGCACCGCGCTGAGCATGCTGCGCGCCAAGGTCGAATCCGGGGAGCTGGTGCCCGGCCGATCGGTGGTCGTCGAGTCCAGCTCGGGCAATCTGGCCATCGGCCTCGCTCAGGTTTGTGCGTACTACGCGATTCGGTTCATCTGCGTGGTCGACCCGAAGACCACCCGGCAGAACCTCGCGATCCTGACCGCGTACCACGCGGAGATCGAGATGGTCGAGCACCCCGACCCGGTCACCGGCGAGTACCTGCCGGCCCGGCAGCGCCGCGTCCGCGAGCTGTGCGAGCAGGTCCCGCACGCCTACCGCCCGGACCAGTACGCCAACCCGCTCAATGCCGCCGCGCAGCGGCAGACGATGGCCGAGATCGTGACCGCGCTCGACGGGCGGATCGACTATCTGTTCTGTTCCACCGGCACCTGCGGGACGCTGGTCGGCTGCGTCGGCTACCTCCGCGACCACGGGCTGTCCACGCGGGTGGTGGCGGTGGACGCGGTGGGCAGCGCCATCTTCGGCGACGAACCAGCGACCCGGCTGATCCCCGGGCACGGCGCCTCGGTCGTGCCGCCGCTGGCCGCCGACGCCACCCCGGACGAGATCATGCACGTGTCCGACCTGGACTGCGTGGTCGGTTGCCGGTTGCTGCTGCACCGGGAGGCCATCCTCGCCGGCGGGTCCTCCGGCGCCACCGTGGCCGCACTGCGCCGACGGATGGCGGACATCCCGGCGGGCGCCACCACCGTGCTGATCCTGCCCGACAACGGCGACCGCTACCTCGACACGATTTATTCCGATCAATGGGTTTCCGGGCACTTCGGGGAGATCACCCACCTGTGGAAGGACGCTGCGTGCTGATCATCGGTCGAGCTGTGGTGCGGGACATCCTCGACGGCGACGACGCCCGGGTGGTGGATCTGGTCCGGCACGCGTACCTGCTGCACGAGCAGGGCCGCACGAGCCTGCCGCACTCGGTCTTCCTGCGCTTCCCGCAACAACCCCGCGACCGCATCATCGGCCTGCCCGCCTACCTCGGCGCCGACCCGCCGGTGGGCGGAATCAAGTGGATCTCCTCCTTCCCCGGCAACCTGGCCGCGGGGCTGGAGCGGGCCAGCGCGGCGATCCTGCTGAACTCGATGCGTACCGGCCACCCGGTGGCCCTGGTCGAGGGCTCGGTCATCTCGGCCCGGCGTACCGCGGCGAGCGCGGCGCTCTCGGCCGGCCTGCTCACCGCGCACCGCCACCCGGACGGTCTGGCCCTGATCGGCTGCGGGCTGATCAACCAGCAGGTGCTGCGGTTCGTGGCGGGCACCATCGCCCCTCCGCCGGCGCTGACGCTGTTCGACACCGACCCCCGCCGGGCTGAGGCCTTCGCCGAGGTCGCCCGGACCCTGCTGCCGGGGATGCCGACGACACTGGCCCGGACTGCCGAGGAGGCGATGGCCGCGCACCGGCTGGTCTCCATCGCCACCACCGCCACCGAGCCCCACCTCGACCTGGCCGCCTGCCGGCCCGGCGCGGTGCTGCTGCACCTGTCCCTGCGCGACCTGCTCCCCGAAGGGCTGCTGACCGCGCGCAACGTGGTCGACGACCCCGATCACGCCTGCCGCGAGGGCACCTCGCTGCAGTTGGCCGAACAGCTCACCGGCGGCCGGGACTTCATCCACGCCACCATCGGCGCGCTGGCCGGCGGCCAGGCGCGGCTGCCCGTCGACGACGTACCGGTGGTGGTGTCCCCGTTCGGCCTCGGCGTGCTGGACCTCGTGCTCGCCGAGCACGTCCGCGCCACCGCCGAACGGCGGCGCCTGGGCGTACGCGTCGACGACTTCCTACCCGTGGTGGACGCCAGCGTGGCGTCCACCGGATCCCTGAAGGAGTGGCAATGACGGACAACCGCAGCTACCGAGTGGTGCTCAACGACGAGGAGCAGTACTCGGTCTGGTGGACCGACCGGGATCTGCCCGCCGGCTGGCGTGCCGAGGGCACCGAGGGCACCCGCGACGAGTGCTTGGCCCGCATCGACGAGATCTGGATCGACATGCGGCCGCTGAGCCTGCGCCAGCGCATGGAGTCCCAGGCCACGGCCTGACCAGCTGATCCGATCCCACGCCCGCGCCCGGTCCCCCGGAGGAGCACCATGAGTATCGTTCCGCCAGCGGCGCCCGCAGCCGCAGCCGCCACCCAGGGGGCGGGCACCCTGTCCGAGCTGATCGCCTGGCAGGCCGCGCTGACCCCCACCGCCATCGCGGTGAGCGGCGACACCGAGCGGCTGGACTACGCCGGGCTGGACCGGCGGGCCAACCAGCTCGGTCGGTACCTGGCCGAGCTGGGCGTCGGTCCGGAATCGCTGGTCGCGGTCAACCTGGACCGCGGCGTCGACCTCGTGGTCGCGTTGCTGGGAGTGTGGCGTGCCGGTGCCGCGTACCTGCCGCTGGACCCGACCCACCCCGCCGAGCGGCGGCGGCGTCTCCTCGCCGACAGCGGGGCCGGCGTGCTGCTCACCCGGAACGCGCTGCGCGACGAGGCGACGCCCGGCCGGGTGGTCTGCCTGGACGCCGACCGGGCGCGGATCGCGGCCTGCCCGGACACCGCCGCGGTGCGGTCACCCGACCCGGACTCGGTGGCGTACGCCATCTACACCTCCGGGTCGACCGGCCAGCCCAAGGGAGTGCTGATCACCCACCGCGGAATCGGCAACCGGGTGACCTGGACGATCCGGGAGCACGGCCTGGGCCCTGGCGACCGGGTGCTGCAGAAGACCTCGGTCAGTTTCGACGCGGCGGGCTGGGAGTTCTTCGCCCCGCTGGCCAGCGGCGGCACTGTGGTGCTCGCCCCGGACGGGGCGCACCGGGATCCCGCCGCCCTGGTCGCCGCGGTCATCCGGCACCGGATCACCGTCCTACAGGGAGTGCCGTCGGTGTTCGGTCGGCTGGTCGACCAGCCCGGCTGGGCCGACTGCACCAGTCTGCGACTGGTCTTCTCGGCCGGGGAACCGTTGCACGCCGACCTGTGCCGGCGGCTGACGGTCACACCCGACGTGCGGGTGTGGAACACCTACGGCCCCACCGAGTGCGCCATCGACGTGACCGCCCACCCGGTGGACACGGCACAGCCGGCCGGGCCGGTGCCGATCGGGCGACCGCTGCCCGGCATCCGCGTCCAGGTGCTCGACGCGGACCGACGACCGGTGCCGGTGGGTGTGGTCGGCGAGCTCTACGTCGGTGGGGCCAACCTGGGCCGGGGCTATCTGCACCGGCCGGACCTGACCGCCGAACGGTTCGTGCCCGACGAGTACGGGCCGCCCGGCGCCCGCCTCTACCGCACCGGCGACCAGGTCCGGTGGCGCGGTGACCGGAGCCTGGAGTTCGTCGGTCGAGCTGACCACCAACTCAAGGTCAACGGCGTACGGATCGAGCCGGCCGAGGTGGAGGCGGTGCTCGCCGCCCACCCGGACGTCCAGGCGGCGGTGGTGGTGGGGCACACCGATCCGGCCGGTCGCCGGCAGCTCGCCGCGTACGTCGCCGGTCGGCGGTCACTCGACCCGGCGGCGCTGCGCGCGTTCTGCGTCGGCCGGCTGCCCGAGGCGCTGGTGCCGGCCGTGTTCCAGCCGGTGGCGGAGTTCCCGCTCACCGCCAGCGGCAAGATCGACCGGTCCGCCCTGCCGGCAATCGACCCTCTCGACCGGCCGGCGCTGCGTCCACCGCGGACCGCCGCCGAACGGACGGTCGCGGCTATCTGGCGGGATCTGCTCGACGTCGACCAGGTCGGCGTCGACGACGACTTCTACCAACTCGGCGGCTCCTCACTGGTGACGCTGATGTTGGAGAGCCGGCTCAGCGGGGCCGGCGGCACGGTGGCGCTGCGCGACCTGCTCACCCACACCACCGTGGCCGCGCAGGCCCGGCTGGTGGAGGCGGCCACCCCGGCGGACCCGCCGGTGCTGCCGGTGGGACGCGACCGGCCCCTGCCACTCTCCGCCGCCCAGCACCGGCTCTGGATGCTCGACCAGCTCGATCCGGGCAGCAAGGAGTGGGTCGTCCCCGTGCACGTACGGCTGCCCGCCGCCACCCACCCCGACCACGTCCGGGCGGCCCTGCACGCGCTCGAGGCACGGCACGAGCCGTTGCGCACCCGCTATCTGGTGGTCGACGGCGTGGCCCGGCAGCAGGTCGTGCCGCCGGGAGCGGCCGACCTGGAGGTGCGCGACGTCAGCCACGGCGGGTTGGCTGAACTCATCACCGCACAGCTCGGCCGGGGCTTCGACCTGCACACCGGCCCGCTGTGGCGGGCAGGGCTGGCCATCGCCGCCGGCCGGGATCACCTGCTGGTGCTGGCCGTGCATCACATCGCGTCCGACGCCGGCACCGCCGACGTCCTCGAACGGGACCTGCGGGAGCTGTGCGACGCCGCCGCGCAGGGACGGCCGGCCGACCTGGCGGAGCTGCGGGTGCAGTACGCCGACTACGCGGTCTGGCAGCAGCGGCACCTCACCGACGAGGTCGTCGAGCGGGAGTTGGCGTACTGGCGGGAGACGCTGGCCGGGATGCCCCAGCTGGAGCTGCCGCTGGACCATCCGCGCCCGGCCAGGCGGGACGCGCAGGGCAGCATGCTCGGCTTCACCATCGCGGCGGAGGTTGCCGGCGCCCTGACCGAGCTGGGTCGGCGCTGCGCGGCCAGCCCGTTCATGACCCTGCTCACCGGCTTCGCCACGGTTCTCGCTCGCTACACCGGGCAGTGGGACGTGCCGATCGGCACGCCCACCTCGGGGCACCGGCCCGCAGAGCTGGACCAGATCGCCGGGATCTTTCTCAATCCGGTGGTGCTGCGCTGCACTCTGGACCCGGCGTCCGGCTTCAACCAGGCCGTCCGGGAGGTCCGCGACCGGACCGTCGCCGCCCTGGCCCACCAGGACCTGCCCTTCGACCGGGTGGTGTACGACCTGGTCGGCGAGCGGGACCTCTCCCGCACCCCGCTCTACCAGGTGGCGCTGAACTATCAGGAGGGCGGGATCACCGGCCGGATGGCCGACGACCCGCTCACGATCGACGCGCTGCGGCAGGCGTCCACTGTGGCCAAGACCGACCTGACCGTGCACGTGTGGCCGCAACCGGACGGCTCGCTCGCCGGAGCCGTGGAGTACGCCACCGCGCTGTTCGACGAGGCAACCGTGCGACGACTGGCCGACCACTTCGTCCGGCTGCTCCGCGCCGCCGCCGACGAGCCGGACGCCCGCCTGGACCAGCTCGACCCGTTCTCCGCCGAGGAGCGGCACCGGCTGCTGCACGAGTGGAACGGGCCGACGGTGCCCCGTCCGGCCACCACCGTGGTCGACCTGTTCGAGGCACGCCGCGCGGCGACACCGCAGGCCGTGGCGTTGCGTCACGGCGATGCACGCACCAGCTACGCGGAGTTGGACGACCGGGCCAACCGCTTCGCCAACCACCTGCGCCGGTCCAACGTCACGCCGGGGGCGACCGTCGCCGTACTGCTGGGACGGGGACCCGACCTGGTCGCCGCGATTCTCGGGTGCTGGAAGGCGGGTGCCGCCTGCCTTCCGCTGGATCCCTCGTACCCGGCCGAGCGGATCGGCTACCTGCTCGACACCGCAGGCGTCGGCCTCGCCGTCACCGACTCGCGGTACGCCGACCGGTTCGGAGTGCCCACCCTCCAGGTGGACACCCATCGGCTGATGGTCAGTGCCGAACCGCCCACCGCGCCGGCTCGCGACCTCGACCCGGCGCAGACCGCGTACGTGCTGTTCACCTCCGGATCGACCGGCCGCCCCAAGGGGGTGCTGCTCTCTCACGCGGCGGTGACGAATTTCCTGGCCTGCGCCACGGAGACCGAGGTGCTCGGCGACCGGGGAGGCCGCCCGGCCGGCGGCGGAGCCCCGCTCTTCTCCACCATCGCCTTCGATCTGTCGATCTCCAACCTCTGGGGGCCGCTGGTGGCCGGGCAGCCGGTGACCCTGCTTCCGCAGGAGTTCGACCTCACCCAGCTCGGCGCGCTGCTGCTGGCCGCCGGCCCGTACGACCGTTTCATCATGACGCCGCCGCACCTGGAGCTGCTGGCCGCGCAGGTCTACGCCGCGCAGGCGCAGCGGCTGGCCGGTCAGCTCTGGGTGGCCGGTGGGGTGCTGCGCCGGTCGGTGGCGAACCAGTGGCTCGACCTGCTCGGTCCGGGCGGCCTGATCAACTCTTATGGCCCGACCGAGACCACCGTGATCATGTCGGCGTACCCGGTGGTGGCACCACAGACCAGCGAGATCGTGCCGATCGGCCGGCCGATGGCGAACACCGTGGTGCGGATCCTGGACGACGCGATGCGGCTGCTGCCGGTCGGCGCCGTCGGCGAGCTGTACATCGGTGGTGCGTGCCTGGCCACCGGCTATCTCGGGCAGCCAGGGCTGACCGCCGAGCGCTTCGTGCCCGACCCCTTCGGCCCGCCGGGCGCCCGCCTGTACCGCAGCGGCGACCTGGGCCATTGGCGGCCCGACGGCACGATGGCCTTCGTCGGTCGGGTGGACGACCAGGTCAAGGTCCGCGGCTATCGCATCGAACCCGGCGAGATCAGCGCCGTCGTCGCCCAACACCCTCGGGTACGCGACTGCGTGGTCCTCGCCCACCAGGACCGCCTGGTCGCCTTCTACAGCGGCGAGGCCACCGACCTGGCCGCGTACTGCGCCCGGCAGTTGCCCGACTTCATGGTGCCGAGCCTGTTCGTGCCGGTGGAGCGGATCCCGCTCAACGCCAACGGCAAGGTGGACCGGGACGCCCTACGCGGCCGGCTCGACGCGGCGCTCGCCGACGGCACCGCCGACCCCACCGAGTTCGTCGCACCGCAGACCGTGGTCGAGAAGCGGGTCGCCGCGAACTGGGCAGAGCTGCTCGACGCGCGGATCGGCGCGACCACCGACTTCTTCCTCCTGGGCGGCCACTCGGTGCTCGCCGCCCGGCTGATCGCCGGGTTGCAGGAGGAGTTCGACCTCGACCTGCCGATCCGCCTGGTGTTCGAGCACCCCACGGTGCGCGCCCAGGCGATCGCCATCGAAGACCTGATCCGAGCGGAGGTCGACGGGCTGGACGCCGCCGACCTCACCCACGACCTTTCGCGATCCGAGGAGTACCCGGCATGACCAGCATCGCCAACGAGCCGAACCTGCGTGAAGAACTCGTCCAGCGTCGGCTGGCCGGCCGTCGTACCGGCCGCCGGGACCGGATTCTCACCGTCGACCGGTCGGGGGAGCTGCCGCTGTCGTACGGCCAGCAGCAGATGTGGTTCCTCAACAGGATGGACCCCACCAGCGCCGAGTTCCTGGTCTCCCACGCGCTGCGGCTGCGCGGGCAGCTGGACGCCGACGCGCTGCGTCGTGCCCTCGACGCCCTGGTCGCCCGGCACGAGATCCTCCGCACCCGCTACGCCCTCGCCGGCACCGCTCCGGTCCAGGTGATCGACCCGCCGACGCGCCGCGACCTGCCGGTGGTGGACCTGACCGACCGGCCGCGCACCGAGCGGGAGGCGGCGCTCGACGCGGTGCTCGCCGACACCGCGCTGACCGGGTTCGACCTGGCCCGGGACTGGCCGGTGCGGGCCGTGCTGGTCCGGCTGGACACCGACGAGCACGTGCTCGCCCTGGTGCTGCACCACATCGCCTGCGACGCGCCGTCCCTCGCGGTGCTCACCGGTGAGCTGGCCGAGCTGTACGCCGCCCTCCGGGCCGGCGTCGAGCCCTGGTTGCCGGCGCCCGCCGTGCAGTTCGCCGACTTCGCCGCCTGGCAGCGCGGCCGACTGCGCGCCGAGCAGGTGGTCCGGTCGCTCGACTACTGGCGCGACCAACTCGCCGGGCTGACGCCGGTGGAGCTGCCGGCCGACCGGACCCGACCGAAGAGCCGGGACTGGCGCGGCTCGTCGGTGCCGTTCACCCTGACCGCCGAGCTCTCCGCCGCGTTGCGCGGCGTCGCACGCGACGCTGGCACCACCGTCTTCGTCACCCTGCTCAGCGCCTACCAGGTGCTGCTGTCGCGCTACACCGGCCGGACCGACCTCGCCGTGGGCACGGTGTCGTCCGCGCGCAGTCGCGCGGAGCTGCACAACCTGGTCGGGTACGGCATCGACAACCTGGTGCTGCGGGCCCGGTGGAGCGGCGACCCCTCGTTCGCCGCCCTGCTGGAGCAGACCCGGGACACCGTGCTGGGCGCGTTCGACCACGCCGATGCCCCGTTCGCCCTGCTGGCCGACGAGCTGGAGCCGGAGCGGGATCTCTCCCGGACACCGCTCTACCAGGTCGCGTTCACCCTCCAGTCCGAGTCGCCGACCACCGACTGGCCCGGGGACCTGAGCGTGGAACCGGTCGAGCTGCCCCTGCGGTCGTCCAAGGTCGATCTGACCCTGCACATGATGGAGGGCGCCGACGGCGGGCTGCGCGGCCGGATCGAGTACGCCACCGCCCTGTTCGACCCGGCCACCGTCGAGCGTGCCGCCGACCATTTGGTGCGGCTCCTGCAGCAGGTGGCGGCCGACCCGACGGCCCGACTCTCCGACCTGGCCATCCTCGGTGCCGGCGAGCTGGCCGTCGTGACCCGGGGGCCGGTCACCGCGGACCCGGTCACCGGCACCGTGCACGGCGTCTTCGAGGCGATCGCGGCCGCCCACCCCGACGCGGCGGCGCTGACGGTCGGCGACACCACCCGCCGGTACGCCGACCTGAACGCCGACGCCAACCGGCTCGCCCACTGGCTGCGCGGCCACGGTGCCGGCCCGGAGCGGCTGGTCGGGGTCCACCTCGACCACGGCCCCGAACTGGTGCCGGCCCTGCTCGGCGTGCTCAAGTCCGGTGCGGCGTACCTGCCCCTCGACCCGGCCTCGCCGGACGAACGCCTCGACTTCATGATCAGCGACGCCGACGTGGAGATCGTGCTGACCACCACCGCCCACCGTGACCGGTTCGCCGGCTTCGACGGGACCGTGGTGCTGCTGGACGCTCCGGACGTCACCGCGGAGCTGGCCGCCCAGCCGGCCGCCGACCCGGCCGTGCCGATGGACGTGGACAACCTCTGCTACGTCATCTACACCTCGGGCTCCACCGGCCGCCCCAAAGGTGTCGCGGTGGCCCACCGGCAGGTGCTGCGGCTGCTGACCGTCACCGCCGACGACTACCGGTTCGGCCCGGACGACGTGTGGACGCTGCTGCACTCGTACGCCTTCGACTTCTCGGTCTGGGAGATCTGGGGCTGTCTGCTGCACGGCGGTCGACTACTGGTGGTGCCCCGGGCGCTGGCCCGATCCCCGCAGGAGTTGCTCGACGAGCTGATCGCACACCGGGTCACGGTGCTCTGCCAGACGCCCACGGCGTTCCGCGCGCTGGTCCGACTGGCGGCCGAGGGCGACGCTCGGGTGGACCGGCTCGCCCTGCGGGTGGTGACCTTCGGCGGCGAGAAACTGGACTTCGCCGAGCTGGCACCGTGGGTGGCCAGCCGTGGCGTGGACGCGCCGCAACTGATCAACATGTACGGGATCACCGAGACCACCGTGCACACCACGTACCACCGGGTCGTCGCCGCCGAGGTGGGCGGTACGGCCAGCCCGATCGGCGTACCGCTGTCGGACCTCACCGTCCACCTGCTCGACGCCGACGGCCGACCGGTGCCGATCGGCGTGCCGGGTGAGATCCACGTGGGCGGCCCGGGTGTCGCCCGCGGCTACCTCGGTCGCGCCGAGCTCACCGCGCAGAGGTTCGTGCCGGACCCGTGGGGGCCGGCCGGTTCGCGGCTCTACCGCAGCGGCGACCTCGCCCGACGGGACGCCGACGGAGGGCTGGAGTTCGTCGGACGCATCGACCACCAGGTCAAGATCCGTGGCTACCGGGTGGAGCTGGGCGAGATCGAGGCGGCCCTGACCGTCCTGCCCGGCGTCCGGGACGCGGTGGTGGTGCTGCGCGAGGACAACCCGGGTGACCAGCGGCTGACCGCGTACCTGGTGGCCGATGACAACTCGACGTTGCTGCGCCCCTCGCAGCTGCGCGCGGCGCTGGGCCGGACGCTGCCGGACTACATGGTCCCGGTGGCGTTCATGCCGCTGCCCCGGATCCCGCTGACCGTCAACGGCAAGCTCGACCAGGCCGCGCTGCCCGCCCCGGGCCGTTCGGTGGCCGCCGTCGACCGGCCGTACGTGGCCCCGCGCACCGCTGTGGAGCAACAGCTCGCCGACATCTGGACCGCCACCCTCGGGCTGGACCGGGTCGGCGTGCAGGACGGCTTCTTCGACCTCGGTGGCGACTCCATTCGCGCTGTGGCACTGGCCGGCGCGTTGCGGGCGGCACACTTCGACGTGGAGGTCCGGGACATCTTCGAGCGGCGTACCGTCGCCGAGCTGGCCGAACTGCTCACCGCGCGGCCGGCCGCCGAGCCGGAGCCGACGGTCGCCCCGTTCGAGCTGGTCGGCGAGGCGGACCGCGCCGCGCTGCCCGTCGGCGTGGTGGACGCCTACCCGTGCACCCAGGGACAGCTCGGCATGCTGGTCGAGCTGCTGTCTGACACCGAGCAGAACCCCTACCACAACGTGACCAGCTACCGGGTCCGTGGCGAAGGGGAGTTCTCCCTGGACGCGCTACGTGCCGCCGCGGCACTGCTGGTGCGCCGCCACGAGGTGCTGCGTACCTCCTTCGACCTGACCAGCTATTCGGTGCCGATGCAGCTGGTGCACGCCACCGCCGAACTGACCGTCACGCACGACCACAGCCTTGCCACCGAGCGGGCCGAGCTGGACCGGGAGCTGCGCGACCACATCGCGGTCGAGCGGACCCGTCTGTTCGACCTCGATCGCCCGTCGCTGCTGCGGCTGCACGCCAGGACCTGCTCGGACGGCAGTTGGTGGCTCACCATCACCGAGTGCCACCCGATCCTGGACGGATGGAGCTACCACTCGCTGATCATGGAGTTGGTCCGCGCCTACCACCAGATCCGTGCCGGAGAGCCGCTGTCGCCGCAGCCGATCCCGTCGGTGCGGTTCGCCGACGCTGTCGCGTCCGAACGACGGTCGGTCACCGGCGACGCGGACCGGGCGTTCTGGCGTGGCGTGCTGGCCGGTCGGGCCCGTCACGACCTGCCCACTGGCTGGGGCGACCCCGACGCGCCGGAGGGTGCCAAGCACGAGCACTGGGTGCCGGTGCAGGACCTCGAAGCCTCGCTGCGGGATCTGGCCCGGCGCCTCGGCGTGCCGTTCAAGTCGGTCATGCTGGCCGCGCACCTGAAGGTGATGAGCCAGCTGACCGGCGCCGAGCGGTTCTACACCGGCCTGGTCTGCAACATCCGCCCCGAGGCGGCCGGTGCGGACCGGGTGTACGGCATGCACCTCAACACCGTGCCGGTCGGCTACGACGGGCCGGCTGCCAGCTGGGATGAGCTGATCCGGCGGACCTTCGCCGCCGAGGTGGAGCTGTGGCCGCACCGGCGCTACCCGCTGTCCACCTTGCAGCGGGAGGTCGGCGAGGACGCCCGCATGCTCGATGTGCGGTTCAGCTTCCACGACTTCCACCAGATCGATGCCGACGACATCGACTACGCCGAGTCCATCGACGACAGCCCCACCGAGTTTCCACTGGGCGTGTTCAGCCGGCTCGGCTTCCTCACCCTCCAGGCCAGCCGGCGGCACGTCGGCCACGACGCCCTGCGCCGCCTGGGTGCGATGTATCGGGTGGTGTTGGAGGCGATGGTGGCGGATCCGGGTGGGGATGCGCGGGTGGTGTGTCTGCCGGTGGGTGAGGTGTCGGTGGTGTTGGCCGATGGCGATGGTGTGGTGGAGCCGTTGTCGGGGTCGGTGTTGGGGTGGTTTGAGGAGCAGGTTGGTCGGGTGTCGTCGGGTGTGGCGGTGAATGGGGTCGCCTTCGCGGAGTTGGATGCGCGGGCTGTGGATATGGGGTCGTGGTTGGCCTCTCGAGGTGTTTCTCGGGGGTCGGTGGTGGGGGTGTTGCTGGATCGGGGTGTTGATCTGGTGGCGGCGTTGCTGGGGGTGTGGAAGGCGGGGGCGGCGTTTGTGCCGGTGGATCCGTCGTATCCGGCGGGTCGTGTCGACGCGATGCTGGTTGATGCGGGTGCGTCGGTGCTGGTGACGTCGTCGGGGTATGTGGATCGCTGCCCTGTTGGTGTTGAGGTGTTGAGCGTCGAGTTGGTGCCGCCGGCGGGTTCGTTGCCGGTGGTGTTGCCGGGTGTGGCGGATCTGGATGATTTGGCGTATGTGATTTTTACGTCGGGTTCGACGGGTCGGCCGAAGGGTGTGCAGGTTACGCATCGGGGTTTGGCGAATCATGTTCGCTGGGCGTC
>NZ_JBEXGR010000035.1:0-47133 GCF_040607415.1 Micromonospora sp. NPDC005291 | reverse complement strand
CCGACTCCGCCAACCCGAACACCGCCTCCTACGAAGTCACCACCGAGCACCTCGCCGACTGGATCGCCACCCGCGGCTACGCCACCAGCTGACCCGCACACAACAACACGACCGAAGGGCCGGACCCCCACCAGGGGCCCGGCCCTTCGGCATGCCATCAGTCGGTCGCGAGGACGGCCAGGATCTGCTCGCCGTACTTGGCGAGCTTGTTCTCGCCGACTCCGCTGACGCGGGACAGGTCGGCCAGCGTGCCCGGCGCGTCGCTGGCGATCTGCCGCAGCGTGGCGTCGTGGAAGATCACGTAGGCCGGGACGCCCTGCTCCTTGGCGGTGGCCGCCCGCCAGCCGCGCAGCCGCTCGAAGAGCGACGTGGCGGCCGGGGTCAGCTCGGCGACCACGGTGGCCGAACCGCGCGGCTTCGACGAGCGGGTCGATGCCGGCTTCTCCGTCTCGCGGCGCATCGTCACCGTGCGGCGGCGACCCAGAACCTCGGCGCTCGCCTCGGTGAGGGCGAGCGTGCCGTAGTCGCCCTCCACGGCGAGCAGCCCTTCGGCGAGCAGCTGCCGGACCACGCCCCGCCACTCCGGTTCACTGAGCTCGGAGCCGATGCCGAAGACGGTCAGCGAGTCGTGACCGTACTGGCTGATCTTGTCGGTCTGCTTACCGAGCAGGATGTCGATGCACTGCCCGGCACCGAACCGCTGGTTGCGTTCACGGTCGAGCCGGAAGACGGCGGAGAGCAACTTCTGGGCCGCGACCGTGCCGTCCCAGGTTTCCGGCGGGGTGAGGCAGGTGTCGCAGTTGCCGCACGCGGACGTCGTCGTATCGCCGAAGTATTCGAGCAGCTGGACCCGCCGGCAGCGCACCGTCTCGCAGAGGGCGAGCATCGCGTCCAGGTGCGCGGCGAGGTTGCGCCGGTGCGCGAGGTCGCCGTCGGACGTCTCGATCATCTTGCGTTGCTGGACCACGTCCTGCAACCCGTACGCCAGCCAGGCGGTGGAGGGCAGGCCGTCCCGCCCGGCGCGGCCGGTCTCCTGGTAGTAGCCCTCGACCGACTTGGGCAGGTCGAGGTGGGCGACGAACCGGACGTCGGGTTTGTCGATGCCCATGCCGAAGGCGATGGTGGCCACCATGACCAGGCCGTCCTCCCGCAGGAAGCGCTGCTGGTTGGCGGCGCGGGTGGCCGCGTCCAGCCCGGCGTGGTACGGCAGGGCGGCGACCCCGTTGGCGGTGAGGAACTCCGCCGTCTTGTCGACCGAGGCCCGGGACAGGCAGTAGACGATCCCGGCGTCGCCGGGGTGCTCGTCGCGTAGCAGGGCCAGTAGTTGCTTGCGGGGCTCCCGCTTGGGCACGATCCGGTACTGGATGTTGGGCCGGTCGAAGCTGGCCACGAAGTGGCGGGCGTCGTCGAGCTTGAGCCGGGAGGCGATCTCGGTGCGGGTGGCGCTGGTCGCGGTGGCGGTCAGCGCGATCCGGGGAACCTGGGGCCACCGCTCGTGCAGCATCGACAGCGCCAGGTAGTCGGGGCGGAAGTCGTGCCCCCACTGGCTCACGCAGTGCGCCTCGTCGATCGCGAACAGCGAGATGCGCCCCCGGTCCAGCAGGGCGAGGGTGGAGCGGGTGCCGAGCGCCTCGGGGGCAAGGTAGAGCAGGTCCAGTTCGCCGGCGACGAAGGCCGCCTCGACCCGGCGTCGGGCGTCCAGGGTCTGGGTCGAGTTGAGGAACCCGGCGCGTACGCCGACCGCGGTGAGTGCGTCCACCTGGTCCTGCATGAGCGCGATCAGCGGGGACACGACGACCGCGACCCCGTCGCGGACCAGGGCCGGGATCTGGTAGCACAGGGACTTGCCGCCACCGGTGGGCATCAACACCAGCGCGTCGCCGCCGGCGACCACGTGGTCGATCACGTCCTGCTGGAAACCGCGGAAGGCGTCGTAGCCGAACACCCGGCGCAGCACCGGCAGCGCGTCCTCGGTACGCAGGTCGGTGGGAGAAGCCATCCGCGGAGTCTACGATCCGACCCCGACAGCGCCCGCCCGGCGCACCCGAGGTGAGCGCGCCTGACTGGCTGGACCGGTTCGCCAGGCCGCGGTGGGCCGTCACCCCGACCACCATATTGATCTTTATCAAGGGCGAGGGCTGTCGGGAGGGCGACCGCGCGTCATCGGTCGTCCGACGACCCGTGGCGGGTGCCCGGCCTCGACCCGGCGGCGGGATAGAGTCGCTGATTGACCAATCGCGGCCGAGGGCGGCCGCGCGGCGCCACAGCTTGGGGGTACGGGTGAGCGAGGCGCGCACAGCCGGTGACCGGATCGACGACCCGGTGGCCGTTGACGGGCAGTCGGCGGCCGAGTCGGAGACCACACTCGTGGTGGTCACCGGCGTCTCGGGGGGTGGCCGCAGCACGGTTGCCCGGGCGTTGGAGAACGTCGGCTACTACGTGGTCGACAACCTGCCGCAGGCGCTGATGCTGGACATGGCCGAGCTGGCGTTCAAGGCGGGCGGCGCGGCTCGGCGTACCGCGATGGTGTTGGACGTGCGGTCGCGGGCCTTCTCCACCGACCTGGCCGGGGCGATCCGGGAGCTGAAGGAGCGCGGGTTCTCGCCCCGGGTGGTCTTCGTCGACGCGGACGACGAGGTGTTGATCCGGCGGTTCGAGAGCGTTCGCCGTTCGCACCCGTTGCAGGGCGACGGGCGGCTGGCCGACGGCATCGCCGTGGAGCGCGGGTTGCTGGAGGAGGCGCGCGACCAGGCTGACGTGATCATCGACACCAGCCACCTGAACGTCAACCAGCTCCGTCGGCGTATCGAGGAGCTGTTCGGCGGTGAGGACGCCCGGCGGCTGCGGGTCACCGTGTTGTCGTTCGGCTTCAAGTACGGGCTGCCGCCCGACGCCGACTTCGTGCTGGACGCCCGGTTCCTGCCCAATCCGTACTGGGTGCCGGAGCTGCGCGAGCACACCGGGCGGGAGGAGGCGGTCAGCGCGTACGTGCTGGGCCAGGAGGGCGCGGACGCGTTCGTCGCCTCGTACGCCGACCTGGTCAACGCCACCACCGCCGGCTTCGAGCGGGAGGGCAAGCGGTACCTCACGGTCGCCGTGGGCTGTACCGGCGGCAAGCACCGCAGTGTGGCCATCGCCGAGGAGTTGGCCGCGCGACTGCGCCACTCCGGGCTGGCGGCCAACGCCCAGCACCGCGACCTGGGGCGGGAATGACGGCCCGGCGGGTGGTGGCGTTCGGCGGCGGGCACGGGCTGTCCGCCTCGTTGCGCGCGCTGCGTCACTGTGCCCCCGAACTCGACCTTGACATCACCGCGGTGGTCACCGTGGGTGACGACGGCGGCTCCAGCGGCCGTCTGCGCGCAGAGCGGGGTGGCCTGCCCCCGGGCGATCTGCGCCAGGCCCTGGTGGCGCTGGCCGGGGACCATCCGGCCACTCGGCGTAGCGCCGGGCTGTTCCAGCACCGCTTCGCCGCCGTGCCGGTGGGCGTACCCCTATCCGGCGCGACCGACCCGGGCCCGGCGACGACCGACGACCTCGACCAGCGTGGTGCTGGCCCGCGGGGCACCGAAGGGGCCCCGGCCGGCACCGACGGGCTGGCCGGGCACGCGGTGGGCAACCTGGTGCTCTGCGGTCTCATGGAGTTGCTCGGCGACCCGGTGGCCGCGCTGGAGCACGCCGGCGCGATGCTCGGCACGGTCGGCCGGGTGTTGCCGATGTCCCGCCAGCCGGTCAGCATCGAGGCGCGGGTACGCGGCGCCGACCCGGCCGCCCCCGACGAGGTGCGCACCGTGCGCGGCCAGCACCAGGTGGCGGTCACCACCGGGCGGGTCGAGTCGCTGCGTCTCACCCCGGCCGCCCCACCGGCCTGCGCCGAGGCCGTCGAGGCGATCAGGGCGGCGGACTGGTTGATCTTTGGCCCGGGCAGCTGGTACACCAGCGTGCTACCGCACCTGCTGGTGCCGCAGTTGGCCGACGCGATCGTGTCCAGCTCGGCCCGGAGGCTGGTCACGCTGAACCTCGCCGCGGAGAAGGAGACCCTCGGGCTCTCCGTCGCCGATCATCTCGCGGCTCTGCGCTGGTATCTGCCCGAGCTCAAGGTGGATCTCGTGCTCACTGATGCCAAGGCGGTGGGTGACCCCGAACCGGTCGAACGTGCGGCAGAATCGCTGGGTGCCCGCCTGGTCCTCGCCCCCGTCGCCGTCATCGACGGCACTCCCCGCCATGATCCGGCTGCCCTGGGCGCCGCGCTGGTGCCTGTCCTGGGCGCCGATCGTTAGACACGTACGTAATCTCCGGCGACACGCCGGAACAGGTCCGTGAGGGGACGCACAATGGCGATGACGGCCGCGGTCAAGGACGAGCTGAGTCGGGTCGACGTGCCCAAGCCCTGCTGTCGGCGGGCGGAGATGGCCGCACTGCTGCGCTTCGCCGGCGGGCTGCACATCGTTTCCGGCCGCGTGGTGGTGGAGGCTGAACTGGACACCGGGGCGGTGGCCCGACGGCTGCGCCGGGAGGTCGCGGAGGTCTACGGCTACCCCAGCGAGATCCACGTGCTGGCCTCCGGTGGGCTGCGCAAGGGCAGCCATTTCATCGTGCGGGTGGTCAAGGACGGCGAGGCCCTCGCCCGGCAGACCGGCCTGCTCGACGTGCGGGGTCGACCGGTGCGCGGGCTGCCCCCGCACGTGGTCGCGGCGAACGTCTGCTGCGCGGTCTCCGCGTGGCGGGGCGCGTTCATGGCGCACGGCTCGCTCACCGAGCCCGGCCGCTCCAGCGCCCTGGAGATCACCTGCCCGGGGCCGGAGTCGGCGTTGGCGCTGGTCGGCGCGGCCCGCCGCATCGGCATCACCGCCAAGAACCGCGAGGTACGCGGGGTGGACCGGGTGGTGGTCAAGGACGGCGACGCGATCGCCGCGCTGCTCACCCGGATCGGCGCGCACTCCAGCGTGCTGGCCTGGGAGGAGCGTCGGGTACGCCGCGAGGTGCGGGCCACCGCCAACCGGCTCGCCAACTTCGACGACGCCAACCTGCGTCGCTCGGCGCGCGCCGCGGTGGCCGCCGCCGCCCGCGTCACCCGTGCACTGGAGATCCTCGCCGACGAGGCCCCCAACCACCTGACCGACGCCGGACGGCTGCGCCTGGAGCACCGGCAGGCGTCGCTGGAGGAGCTGGGCGCGCTGGCCGACCCGCCGCTGACCAAGGACGCCATCGCCGGGCGTATCCGGCGGCTGCTGGCGCTGGCCGACAAGCGGGCCCGAGACCTCGGCATCCCGGATACCGAAGCAGCCGTCACGCCCGACATGCTCGTGGTCTGATAGGACGGCAGGGCCGCACGGTGCGCCCGGGTGCACGACCCGGCGCAGCGTGGCCTCGCACGCTCGGATAAGGTCGCTGCGTACGGCAAGGGGGCCGACACAGGCACACCTCGTCGTGCCACCGCCTCGGGCGGTCAGGTCCTCAGACCGCGGCGGGGTGGCCGAGATCAACCGTCAACGGCCGGCTCCAACGGTCGGCGCACACCACTCCGCCGGCCCGTTGTCTGAAGCCGGCGGACCAGAACGCGAGGAGTGACCTGTGACCATCCGGGTTGGCATCAACGGCTTCGGCCGGATCGGCCGTAACTTCTTCCGGGCAGTGCTGGCGTCCGACGCCGACATCGAGGTCGTGGCGGTGAACGACCTGACCGACAACGCCACGCTCGCCCACCTGCTCAAGTACGACAGCATCCTGGGTCGCCTGCCGTACGAGGTCAAGGCCACCGCCGACGAGATCACCGTCGGTGGCAAGACCATCAAGGCGTACGCCGAGAAGGACCCGTCGAAGCTGCCGTGGGGCGAGGTCGGCGCCGACGTCGTCATCGAGTCGACCGGCTTCTTCACCGACGCCACCAAGGCCAAGGCGCACGTCGCCGGCGGGGCCAAGAAGGTCATCATCTCCGCCCCGGCGAAGAACGAGGACGTCACCGTCGTCATGGGTGTCAACCAGGACACCTACGACCCGGCGAAGCACACCATCATCTCCAACGCTTCGTGCACCACCAACTGCCTCGCGCCGATGGCGAAGGTCCTGCACGACACGTTCGGCATCCAGCACGGTCTGATGACGACGATCCATGCGTACACCCAGGACCAGAACCTCCAGGACGCGCCGCACTCGGATCTGCGTCGGGCCCGGGCCGCCGCGCTGAACATCGTGCCGACCTCGACCGGTGCCGCCAAGGCCATCGGCCTGGTGCTGCCGGAGCTCAAGGGCAAGCTCGACGGGTACGCCCTGCGGGTGCCGATCCCGACCGGCTCGGTCACCGACCTGACCGTCAACGTGGGTCGCGAGACCACCGTGGACGAGGTCAACGCCGCGCTGAAGGCCGCCGCGGACGGCCCGCTCAAGGGCATCCTGGTCTACAACGAGGACCCGATCGTCTCCAGCGACATCGTCACCGACCCGGCGTCGTGCATCTTCGACGCGCCGCTGACCAAGGTGGTCGGCAACCAGGTCAAGGTCGTCGGCTGGTACGACAACGAGTGGGGCTACTCCAACCGCCTGGTCGATCTGGTCAAGTTGGTCGGTTCCTCGCTGTGAGCATCCGGACCCTCGACGACCTGCTCGCCGAGGGGGTGGCAGGTCGGCGCGTGCTGGTGCGCGCCGACCTGAACGTCCCGCTCGACAAGCAGACCGGCGCCATCAGCGACGACGGGCGCATCCGCGCGGTGCTGCCGACCATCGGTGCGCTGGTGGAGGCCGGCGCGAAGGTGGTCGTCTGCTCGCACCTGGGCCGCCCGAAGGGCGCACCGGACCCGCAGTTCAGCCTCGGCCCGGTCGCCGGGCGGCTCGGTGAGCTGCTCGGCGCGCCGGTGCACTTCGCCACCGACACCGTCGGTGATTCCGCCCGCTCCACCGTCGCTGGCCTGGCCGACGGCCAGGTCGCCCTGTTGGAGAACCTGCGCTTCAACGCGGGTGAGACCAGCAAGGACGAGGCCGAGCGGGGTGCCTTCGCCGACCAGCTCGCCGCGTTCGGCGACGCGTACGTGGACGACGCGTTCGGCGCCGTGCACCGCAAGCACGCCAGCGTCTACGACGTGCCGGCTCGGCTGCCGCACGTCGCGGGCCGACTGGTGCTGCGTGAGGTCGAGGTGCTCTCCAAGCTCACCGGTAACCCCGAGCGGCCGTATGTGGTGGTGCTCGGTGGGTCGAAGGTGTCCGACAAGCTGGCCGTGATCGAGGCGCTGCTGCCCACGGTCGATCGGCTGCTCATCGGTGGCGGGATGTGCTTCACCTTCCTCAAGGCTCAGGGCCTGGAGGTGGGCACCTCGCTGCTGGAGAAGGACATGGTCGAGACCTGCGGCAACCTGCTGGAGCGGTCCGGCGGCAAGATCATGCTCCCGGTCGACGTGGTGGTCGCGGACGCGTTCGCCCCGGACGCCACGCACGACACGGTCCGCGTCGACGGCATCCCGAGCCACCGGCTCGGTCTGGACATCGGCCCGGAGACGGTGGCGGGCTTCGCCGCCGCGCTGTCCCAGGCGAAGACGATCTTCTGGAACGGCCCGATGGGCGTGTTCGAGATGCCGGCCTTCGCGGCTGGAACCCGGGGGATCGCCGAGGCGATCACCAAGGCCGACGCGTTCAGCGTCGTCGGCGGCGGCGACTCGGCGGCGGCGGTCCGTGCCCTGGGGCTGGACGAGTCGTCCTTCGGGCACATCTCCACGGGTGGCGGCGCCTCCCTGGAATACCTCGAGGGCAAGGCCCTCCCCGGCATCGCAGCCCTGGAGAACTGAATGGCGAGCACCACCCGCCGGCCGTTGATGGCTGGCAACTGGAAGATGAACCTCAACCACCTCGAGGCCAACCTGCTGGTGCAGAAGCTGGCCGCGAGCCTCACCGAGAAGCACCTCACCGAGGTGGAGACGGTCGTGTTGCCGCCCTTCACCGACCTGCGCACCGTGCAGACCGCGGTGGACGGGGACAAGCTGCTGATCGGCTACGGCGGGCAGGACCTCTCCCCGCACGCGTCCGGCGCGTACACCGGGGACATCTCCGGCGCGATGCTCGCCAAGCTCGGCTGCACGTACGTGGTGATCGGGCACTCCGAGCGGCGGGCCTACCACCACGAGGACGACGCGCTGGTCAACGCCAAGGTGAAGGCGGCGCTGACGCACGGCCTGACCCCGATCCTCTGTGTGGGGGAGGGGCTGGACGTGCGCGAGCAGGGCACCCACGTGGCGCACTGTGCCGACCAGCTCGACGGCGGCCTCGCCGGGCTCACGCCCGAGCAGGTGCGGCAGGTCGTGATCGCGTACGAGCCGGTCTGGGCGATCGGCACCGGCAAGACCGCGACGCCGGAGGACGCCCAGGAGGTCTGCGGGGCGGTCCGTCGGCGACTGGCGGAACGCTTCGACCAGGACACCGCCGACCAGGTCCGGGTCCTCTACGGCGGCTCGGTCAAGGCGTCCAACGTCGCCTCGATCATGGCCCAGCCGGACGTGGACGGGGGCCTCGTGGGGGGCGCCAGCCTGGACGCGGAGGAGTTCGCCCAGATCTGCCGGTTCCCGGAGCACATCGCTCGCTGATCGCTCGGTATCCTTGACACCGCCCGTCCGCCGGTCGGTGCCACCGTGCCCGATCAGACCGGGCGAGGATCGCTACGAGAGGACTGACCCCAGCCATGCCGATCTGGTTCGCATACACGTTGATCGTGTTGCTGGTCATCACGAGCATTCTGCTCACCATGCTTATCCTGCTGCACCGTGGCAAGGGCGGCGGTCTGTCGAGCATGTTCGGCGGTGGCGTCAGCTCCAGCCTCGCAGGCTCCTCGGTGGCGGAGAAAAACCTGGACCGATACACCGTTCTGGTGAGCGTCGTCTGGTTCGCTGCCATCGTCGGGCTCGGGCTCTGGCTGCGCCTCCAGATGAACAGCGGCACCTGAGCAGCTCATCAAGTCGTACAATCTGCGCGCGGTCCGTCACCCGACGGGCCGCGCGCAGGCTTTTCTCCGCTGCACCGCGTCGCCCGCCGCCCACCCCTGAAGACGGCGGGTCCCCTCCGACGACAGGAGCGAGCAGCCGTGCCGAGTGGCAACGTTATCCGCGGCGCCCGTGTCGGGTCCGCGCCCATGCGCCCGGACGGGCGGCACCAACCCGTCCCCCGACAGGACGTGACCTACTGGTGCCGCAACGAGCACCGGATCGACATCCGGATCGCCGCGGACGTCGAGGCGCCGCCCCTGTGGGACTGCCCCCGCTGCGGCCTGCCCGCGGGCCGGGACGAGCAGAACCCACCCGGCCGGGTCCGCGCCGAGCCGTACAAGAGCCACCTGGCGTACGTGAAGGAGCGCCGTACCGCCGAGGAGGGGGAGGCGCTGCTGGCCGAGGCGCTCGCCGCGCTACGCCGCCGCAGGGGCGAGTGAAAGGAAGGCCCCTCATCAACGCCAGGCGTTGACAAGAGGCCCCTACGTTCAGTTCAGTTGGCGGAGGCTGCGGAGGCGGACGGGTACGTCGGCTGCCGCCGCCCGGTCCAGCAGCCAGCGGGTGCGGCCCACGCCGTGCACCCCGGCGGCCGGCAACTGCACCGGCCCGGCGCCGGCCAACGCCATACCCACCGCGCGGGCCTTGTCGGCGCCACCGGCCACCAGCCAGACCTCCTCGGCGGTGTTGATCGCCGGCAGGGTGAGCGTGGTCCGCATCGGCGGCGGCTTGGGGCTGCCCCGCACCGCGCTGACCGGCCGGGTCTCGTAGTGCACCGGGTGCTCGGGGAAGACCGAGGCCACGTGCCCGTCCTCGCCGACGCCCAGCATCAACACGTCGAAGTGCGGCAGCGTGGCGTGCCCGGGCCGGGCGGCACGGGCCAACTCCTCCGCGTACGCGGCTGCGCCCGCCTCGGGGTCGTTGCCGGCCGGGCCGTCGGAGGCCGGCATCGGGTGCACCCTGGCCGGGTTCAGCGGCACCACGTCCAGCAGGGCGGCGCGGGCCTGGGTCTCGTTGCGCTCCGGATCACCGGCGGGCAGGAACCGCTCGTCGCCCCACCACACGTCGACCCGGGACCAGTCCACCGCGTCGCGGGCCGGCAGCGTCGCCACCGCCCGGTACACGGCCGCGGCGATCCGACCACCGGTGAGCACCACCGAGGCCTCGCCCCGGTCGGCCTGGGCGTCGAGCAGCTTCACCAACAACCGGGCTGCCACAGCCTGCGCCAGCAGGTCGGCGTCGGCGTGGACGGCGACACTCGCCTCACTCATGGAATGCGCCTTCGTTTCCCGACCGCACGGCGGTCGCTGTCGCGTCGTACCCGGGCCGGTACGCCCGGAGGTGGCGGGGCGGGGTGCCCCGGAGGTGCCGGGGCAGGGTCCGAAATTGGCCCTGCCCCGCTGTCCTGCACCGGCGTCGGGCTCAGCCCTCGCCGCTCGTGCCGCTGTGCGCGGTGACCCCGGCCTCGGCGCGCCGCGCGGTGGCCGGATCCTTCCAGACGTGCACCCGCTGCGCGAGACGCTGCTCCAGCCCTCGCAGCCCGACCGTCGCGCCCAACGCCTCCGCGTACACCTGATCGGCATCCAGGCGGCGCAGCTCCTCGGCCAGCTCGTCACCGAGCGGTCGGCGGACCAGCGGCAGGGCCCGGTCGTCCTGGCCGGTCCGCCGGAACACCGCCATGCTGTCCTCGCGGGTCAGCGTCAGCTGGTCGCCGTTGGCGCAGGTCAGCTGCACCTCCCGCATTCGCGGGAACTCGGTGCTGTCCACCCGGCGGGGCGTGATGCCGAGCCGGCTGGCCAGCCAACCGACCATCAGCGTCGCCGTCGGGTCGGTGGGCGGCGCGACGACGGTCGCCTCGGTGACCCGCTCCTCGGTGGTGTCGAACGCCCCGGCGACCAGGGTCCGCCACGGGGTGATCCGGGTCCACGCGAGGTCCGTGTCGCCCGGTGCGTAGTCCCGGGCACGCTGCCGCAGCGCCTCCACCGGGTCGGCGGCCTGCGCCGAGTCGGTGATCCTCCGGTCGGCGACCACACCGAGGAAATCGGTGGCGATCTCCGCCGGCGGCTCGCCGTGCCACCAGGTGACCACCGGCACGTCCGGAACGAGCAGCGGCATCACGACCGACTCGGCGTGCAGGGCCAGCCGCCCATACATCCGGGTGACCACCGCCTCGCACGGGCCGAGCCGGCCACCGACCACGATCTCCGCGTCCAGTCGGTTGCGGTCCCGCTCGATCTCGGAGCGAACCACCACCACCAGCCGGCACGGGTGGGCGGCGGCGGCTATCGTCGCCGCCGCCTCCGCCTCACGGACCCGCTTCTCATCCACGACCACGATGAGGGTGAGCGCCATGCCGCTGGCCACCCCGCCGGCGCTGCGCCGCTCAGCGGCGAGCGCCTTGACCACCTCGTTGCCGGTGGTGTCCCACAGCCCGATCACTGGAGCCTCCTGGTCTGCGACACGCGCTCGTTCACGCGCGTCGCCATGCGCGGCCCTCGCGGGCCAGCATCTCGTCGGAGGCCCGGGGCCCCCACTCGCCGGAGCGGTACTTCTCCGGCGTGGTGCCCGCCCAGGCGTGCTCCAGCGGGTCGATCACCTGCCAGCTCTGCTCGACCTCGGCCGCGTCCGGGAACAGCGTGCGGTCGCCGATCAACACGTCCAGCACCAGTCGCTCGTACGCCTCCGGGCTGGACTCGGTGAACGCCTCGCCGTACTGGAAGTCCATCGCGATGTCGCGGACCTCCATCGTCGTGCCTGGCACCTTCGAGCCGAACTTGAGCACCACGCCCTCGTCCGGCTGCACCCGGATGACCAACTGGTTGTTGCCCAGCGACTCCATGTCGGCGTCGTTGAACGGCAGGTGCGGCGCCTTCTTGAACATGATGGCGACCTCGGTGACCCGCCGGGGCAGTCGCTTGCCGGCCCGGATGTAGAACGGCACCTCGGCCCAGCGGCGGTTCTGGATGCCCAGCCGCACCGCCACGTACGTCTCGGTGGTGGAGTCGGTGGGGACGTCCTGCTCCTCCAGGTAGCCGACCGCGCGTTCGCCGCCCACCCAGCCGGGCAGGTACTGGCCGCGTACGGTGTCCCGGGCCACGTCCTTGGGCAGGGTGATCGCCTTGAGCACCTTCAGCTTCTCGGCCCGGATCTCGTCGGCGTCGAAGCTGGTCGGCTCCTCCATCGCCACCAGGGCGAGAAGTTGAAGGAGGTGGTTCTGCAGGACGTCGCGGGCGGTGCCGACGGTGTCGTAGAAACCGGCGCGGGTGCCGATGCCGACGTCCTCGGCCATGGTGATCTGCACCGAGTCGACGTACTTGGAGTTCCACAGGGGCTCGAACAGGTTGTTGGCGAACCGCAGGGCGAGGATGTTCTGGACCGTTTCCTTGCCCAGGTAGTGGTCGATCCGGAAGACGTCCTGCCGGGTGAACACGTCGTCGACGAGGTCGTTGAGCGCCTTCGCCGAGGGCAGGTCGTTGCCGAACGGCTTCTCCACCACGACGCGACGCCACCCGCCGGACTTGTCGTTGTCGGCCATTCCGGTGCGGGCCAGCTGCTTGAGTACGACGGGGAACGCGGCCGGGGGGATGGAGAAGTAGAACGCCGCGTTGCCGGTGATGCCGTGGGTCTGCCGCAGCTCGTCCAGCGTGGTGGCGAGGTGATCGAAGGCGGCGTCGTCGTCGAACGACCCACCGACGAACTTGATGTTGCCGGCCAGCCGCGCCCACACCTCGTCCCGCCAGGGGGTACGGGCGTGCTTGCGGGCAGCCTCGCAGGCCAACGTCTCGAAGTCACCGTCACCCCAGTCGCGGCGTGCGAAGCCGAGCACCACGAAGCCGGGCGGCAGCAGCCCCCGGTTGGCCAGGTCGTAGACCGCGGGGAGCAGCTTCTTGCGGGCCAGGTCGCCGGTCACCCCGAAGATCACCAGAGCGCACGGCTCCGGGATCCGGGGCAACCGGCGGTCCTGCGGGTCGCGCAGCGGGTTCACCGAGGCCTCCCGGTTGGCGCTCACGCTGCTTCCTCGCTCGGCTTGCGTCACGTCGTCCATCCTCACGCTCGCAGCTCACCGACCGCGTCGAGCAGTTGGGCGACGCCGGCGGCACGGTCGGTCAGATGCAGCCGCAGCACCGGCCGCTCCCGACCGGCGAGGGCCTGCCGGTCGCCGGCGGCCTGCGCCGCCTGCAACTCACCGAAGGTGTACGGCTTGCCCGGCACCTCCAGGTCCTCGGCGACCGCGCCGGTCACCTGGAGGTAGCTGCCCACCTGTGGGCCGCCCTTGTGGTACTGGCCCGTCGAGTGCAGGAACCGTGGCCCCCAGCCGAAGGTGACCGGGCGCCCGCCCGCCTGGGCCAGCAGCGGCCGCAGTCGGGCCGCGTCGGCGTCGGCAGAGCGGTCGAGGTACGCCATCACCGCGAGGTAACCGTCGTCACCCAGCCCGTCGAGCAGCCAGCGCAGCACCCCGGCCAGGTCATCGGGAGCGCCCTGCGGGGCGTACACCTCGATCGCGCCCTCGGTGAACGACGGCGTCTCCGCCGGCAGACCCGAGGCCAGGATCTTGTTGGTGTTCTCCTTGGACTCGGTGACGTTCGGCTGGTTGAACGGGTCGATGCCGAGCACCACGCCGGCCACCGCGGTGGCGTACTCCCAGGCCAGGAACTGCGCACCCAGCGGGCCGTTGACGGCCACGTCCGGGGCGGCGCCGCCGCCCGGCACGTCACCGGGGGCCAGCGCGCCGCCGTAGCTGACGGTCAGCACGTCCGACCCGGAGGCGCCGGGGCTCTGCGGGGACTCCACGACCACCGGGAGGATGCCCACCCCGGCCTTGCCGGTCGACTCGGCGATCAGCTGCTCAGCCCAGTCGCCGAGCCCGTCGATGCCGGTGCCGTCGGAGACCAGGGCGACCTTGTCCCGGGCCAGCGTGGCGGCGGCGCCCAGGGCGGCGCCCAGCGCCAGCGCCGGATTGTCCCGGTCCCCGGCGAGCGACGCGGCCAGCGCGTCGGCCTGGTCGAGCAGTTCCGCGACCTCGACCCCGGCCAGCGCCGAGGGCACCAGGCCGAACGCGGTCAGTGCCGAGTACCGGCCGCCCACGTTCGGGTCGGCGAGCACGGTGAACGCGCCCATCTCGGTCGCGGTGGTCTCCAGCGGCGAACCCGGGTCGGTGACGATGACGAAGTGCCGGCCGGCCTCCGCCTCGGTCATGCCGGCGTCCAGGAACGCCTGCCAGTAGGCGCGTCGGTGGCTGTCGGTCTCCACCGTCGATCCGGACTTGCTGGCCACGACAACCACGGTGCGCTCCAGCCGGTCACCGAGCGCGGCCCGGACCTGGCCCGGGTCGGTGGTGTCCAGCACGGTCAGCGGGCGACCCAGAGTCCGCGTGATCACCTCGGGGGCCAACGACGAACCGCCCATACCGGCGAGCACCACGTGGTCCAGATCGGCCAGCTCCGCGGTCAGCTCGGCCAGCTGCACCAGCAGCTCGCGGCTGCGCTGGTGGGTGTCCACCCAGCCGAGCCGCGTCTTCGCCTCGGCCTCGGCGTCCGGGCCCCACAGGCTCGCGTCCTTGGCCGCCAGCTTGCCCGGGACGCCGGCCTTGACCAGCGCGTCGCGGGTCGAGGCCGGCGCGGACTTGTCGACCGCGTCCGCGCCGTACACGGCGAGCCCGGCAGCGGCCTCCACCGGCCCATCCAACAGGTCGCTCATGCGTTACCACCGGCCTTCTCGGCGGCCTTCGCGTTGCCCTTGGCGGCCTTGTTCGGCGCGCCCTTGCCGCTGGCCGCAGCCTTCAGCGACTTGCGGACGCCGTCGAGCAGCTCCTGCCAGCTGGCCTCGAACTTCTCCACGCCCTCGCGCTCCAGAGTGGCGATCACGTCGTCCATGTCCACCCCGACCGACTCCAGGTCCGCGAAGACCTTGCGGGCCGCGTCGTAGGCGCCGGTGATGGTGTCGCCGCGGGTCTCGCCGTGATCGGCGTACGCGTGGATGACCGCCTCCGGCATGGTGTTGACCGTGCCGGGGGCGATCAGCTCCTCGACGTAGATGACGTCGCGGTAGTCCGGGTTCTTCGTCGAGGTGGACGCCCACAGCGGCCGCTGCGGGTGCGCGCCCGCGTCGGCGAGCGCCTTCCAGCGGTCGGAGGAGAACACCTTGGTGTAGCGCTCGTACGCCAGCTGGGCGTTGGCGACCGCGGCCTTGCCCTTCAGGGCCTTGGCCTGCTCGGAGCCGACCTTCTCCAGCCTCTTGTCGACCTCGGAGTCGACGCGGGAGACGAAGAACGACGCGACCGAGCCGATGGTGGACAGGTCGTGGCCGTTGGCCTTGGCCTGCTCCAGGCCGGCGAGGAACGCCTCCATCACCGCCGAGTAGCGGTCCAGACCGAAGATCAGCGTCACGTTGACGCTGATCCCCTCGGCCAGGGTGGCGGTGATCGCCGGGAGGCCCGCCTCGGTCGCGGGAATCTTGATGAAGAGGTTGGGGCGGTCGACCAGCCACCACAGGGCCTTGGCCTCGGCCACGGTCTTGTCGCTGTCGTGCGCCAGTCGGGGATCCACCTCGATGGAGACCCGACCGTCGACACCCGCGCTCCCGTCGTACGACGGACGCATCACGTCGCAGGCCCACCGCACGTCGTACGTGGTGAGCATGCGCACCGACTCCTCGACCTCCACCCCACGGGTGGCGAGGTCACGCAGCTGCCAGTTGTACTCGTCGGCGTCGCTCAGCGCCTTGGCGAAGATCGTCGGGTTGGTGGTGACTCCGGCTACGTGCTTCTCGCGGCGAAGCTGGTCCAGCCCGCCGGAGCTCAGTCGGACCCGGGAAAGATCGTCGAGCCAGACCGCCACGCCCGCGGCGGTGAGTTCGTTCAGCTTGTCCGTCATGCCGTCCACGCTCCCTCAGTTGCCGGTCGTGAAACCGGTGATGTCGCCGACCCGGGCCAGCGAGGCGTGCGCCGCCGCCACGATCCGGTCGGGGGTGAAGCCGAACTGCTCGAAGAGCACGGTGTGCGGGGCGCTCGCCCCGTAGTGCTCCAGGCTGACGCTCTCGCCGAGGTCGCCGACGACGCCACGCCACGACATTCCGATGCCCGCCTCCACGCTCACCCGTGCCTTTACCCCGCGCGGCAGCACCGACTCCCGATACGCCTCATCCTGCTCGTAGAACCACTCCTGGCAGGGCATCGAGACGACCCGGGTCGGGGTGCCGTCGGCCTCCAGCCGGTCCCGCGCGGTCAGGCAGAGCTGCACCTCGGAACCGGTGCCAACGATGATCACCTGCGGCTTGCCGTTGGACGCCTCGGCCAGCACGTAGCCACCCTTGGCCACGCCGTCCGCGCCGCCCAGCACGTCCCGGTCCAGGGTCGGCAGCGGCTGACGGCTCAGCGCCAGCGCGGTGGGCCGGTCGGTGTGCTCCAGAGCCAGGCGCCAGGCCCAGGCGGTCTCGTTGGCGTCCGCCGGGCGGACTACGTCCAGGCCCGGGATGGCGCGCAGCGCGGTCAGGTGCTCCACCGGCTGGTGGGTCGGGCCGTCCTCGCCGAGGCCGATCGAGTCGTGCGTCCAGACGTAGGTCACCGGAAGCTTCATCAGCGCGGCAAGCCGGACAGACGGGCGCATGTAGTCGCTGAACACCAGGAACGTGCCGCCGTACGGGCGGGTGCCGCCGTGCAGGGCGATGCCGTTGAGGATCGCGCCCATGGCGTGCTCACGGATGCCGAAGTGCAGCGTGCGGCCGTACTCGTGACCGGGGAAGTCCTTGGTCGCGTGCGCGGCCGGGATGAACGACGGCTCGCCCTTCATGGTGGTGTTGTTGCTCTCGGCCAGGTCGGCCGAACCACCCCACAGCTCCGGCAGCACCGGCGCGAGGGCCTCCAGCACCTTGCCGGAGGCGGCCCGGGTGGCCACGCCCTTGGCGTCGGCGGGGAAGACCGGCAGCGCGTCGGCCCAGCCGTCGGGGAGCACCCGGCCGGCCATCCGCTCGTAGAGCGCGGTGCGCTCCGGGTTGGCCTTCTTCCAGGCGTCGAACGCGGTGGTCCACTCCTGCTCCGCGTCGGAGCCGCGACCCATCACGCCCCGGGCGTGGGCGAGCACCTCCTCGTCGACCTGGAAGGTCTGCTCCGGGTCGAAGCCCAGGATCTGCTTGGTGGCCTTCACCTCGTCCGCGCCGAGCGCCGAACCGTGGATCTTGCCGGTGTTCTGCTTGTTGGGGGCGGGCCAGCCGATGATGGTGCGCAGCGCGATGAAGGAGGGACGACCCGTCTCGGCCTTGGCGGCCAACAGCGCCCGGTGCAGCGCCTCGGCATCCTCGTGGTAGTCGCCCTGGTCGGCGTCGCCGCTCCGCCAGTCGACGGTCTGCACATGCCAGCCGTACGCCTCGTAGCGGGCTGCCACGTCCTCGCTCTTGGCGATCCGGGTGTCGTCCTCGATCGAGATCTCGTTGTCGTCGTAGATCACCGTGAGGTTGCCCAGCTGCTGGTGCCCGGCGAGGGAGCTGACCTCGTGGCTGATGCCCTCCTCGATGTCGCCGTCGGAGACGATGCACCAGATGTCGTGGTCGAAGACCGACGCGCCGGGCTCTGCCTCGGGGTCGAACAGGCCGCGCTCGCGGCGGGCCGCCATGGCCATGCCGACCGCGTTGCCCAGGCCCTGCCCGAGCGGGCCGGTGGTGGTCTCCACGCCCGGGGTGTGCCCGTGCTCGGGGTGACCCGGAGTGAGCGAACCCCACTGCCGCAGCGACTGCAGGTCGGACAGGCTCAGCGGGTAACCGGACAGGAACAGCTGGATGTAGAGAGTCAGGCTGGAGTGCCCGGCGGAGAGGACGAACCGGTCCCGACCGGGCCAGTTCGGGTCGGCCGGGTTGTGCCGCATGACGCGGTTGAAGAGGAGGTAGGCCGCGGGCGCGAGGCTCATCGCGGTGCCCGGGTGACCGTTGCCGGATTTCTCCACGGCGTCCATGGCCAGCACGCGGACGGTATCGACGGCCCGGCGATCGAGGTCGGACCAGTTCAGTGCGGAGTGCTCGGGTCGTTTGGCAGCCACGATGGTTGTGCTCCTCGGCAGATGGGCGGAACCCTCACTGATGACCCTATCGAGCGTGCCTAAACGCGCGCCCGGGGATCTCTGCATGCTGTGCAATACGGGGCTGAGGCTGATTCGTTCAACCCGGTGGTGTGACGGCTCGCACCGTTGTCGGGTCGGCCGGGCAGCCAAAACGACGACGCGTAGTGTGTGACTCGGTGTGCGGACCCGAGCGGGCGCCGCCGATCCGATCTCCCCGTGCCGATGCCGGAAGGTGGCAATCCGTGAGCATGATCACCGAGCGCCCCGCGAGCAACCCAGCCGGGCAGCAGCCGGCACGGGCGGCTGAGAGTCCGGTGGCGCGGCGGGACGTGCGCGCGGTCCTCTCGGCGTATGTGTCGCTCACCAAGCCGCGGATCGTCGAGCTGCTGCTGGTCACCACCATCCCGGCGATGATGCTCGCCGAGGGCGGGCTCCCGTCGCTGTGGCTGATGGCCGTCGTGCTGATCGGTGGCTCCCTCGCCGCAGGCGCGGCCAGCGTGCTCAACTGCTACATCGACCGGGACATCGACCAGTTGATGAGGCGTACCAAGCGTCGACCGCTGCCGGCGCACACCGTGTCGCCCCGTAGCGCTCTGATCTTCGGTCTGGTGCTGGCGGCGGTGTCGGTCGCTCTGATGGCAGCGTTCACCAACCTGCTGGCCGCCGGGCTGACGCTCGCGGCGATCCTCTACTACGACCTCGTCTACACCCTGTGGCTCAAGCGGTCCACCCCGACGAACACCTTCTGGGGCGGCGCCTGCGGGGCGGCCCCGGTGCTGATCGGGTGGGCGGCGGTGACGGGCTCGCTGGCGCCTGCCGCCTGGGGGCTCTTCGCGGTGGTCTTCTTCTGGCAGATGCCGCACTTCTACCCCCTCGCCATGAAGTACAAGGACGACTACGCGCGGGCCGGTATTCCGATGCTGCCAGTGGTGGCCTCGACCCGTCGGGTGAACGCCGAGATCCTGATCTTCGCGTGGCTCACCGTGCTCACCTCCCTGGCTGTCTGGCCGCTGGGGCTCAGCGCGATCTACGGGGTGCCGACCCTGGTGGTGGGCGCCATCTTCGTGGTCGAGGCGCACCGACTCTGCCGGCGCGCGACGCGCGGCGAGGCGGTCAAGCCGATGCGGCTGTTCCACTGGTCGACGACGTACCTGACGATCGTGTTCATGGCCGTCGCGCTCGACGCGTTGATCTGACGCGCCAACCGTCACCCGCGCACCCGCCACGCCCCGGCACTGCCCGTCTGTGAACCGTCGCCGGTGCCGATGATCTCCTGACTAATCACGGCCATGGATGAGTTGTCCGGGTTTAATGTCACATCAGAGTAACTTTCAGCATGAGTCGGATCGGCTCAACCTGCGGCACCTAGGCCCTGATTTGCCGAGGGGTTTCAAGCTGAAAAGTCCGGATAAAAACGGACAGCAAACCTGTGGTGTTCCTTAAACCTGGAGGTAATTGGCATCACAAAAGGTTCAGGGTTCTCGCCCCAGGGGGTGCAAGTCTGCTTAGGCTTCGCGTCATGGCAGATGGTTCCGATACGACGCTGACGGCCGAGCAGACCGCCGGCGAGCAGGCGCCCCACGGCCTGGTCGCGGGCCTCAGAGCGTTCGCAGCCGGACACGGCGGCGCGAAGGCGGTCATCGAGTACGTCGGCAAGCGTGGCGCGCGGATCGTCCTCGTGGGTTCCGACGGTGAGTGGGGCGACCAGTTCGCCGACGACACCGTCACCGCCCGGGAGGCGTGCGCCAAGGCGGGAGTCACCGTCGAGAACGCCTGGGAGCGTGAACTGATGGACCAGATGCGTCCGAGCAACGACCTCTGGCGGTCGATGGCCCGGCGCACGATGGCCCGCTGAGATAAGACACCTGAATTGACCACCCACCAGCAGCCGACCCGGGGGGAACCCCGGGTCGCTCTCGTCACCTGTGCCGAACTGGTCGATCTCGACCCGGACGACCGGCTGGTCGTCGCCCCACTCACCGCCCGTGGCGTCGCCGTCGAGACCGCCATCTGGGACGACCCCGACGTCGACTGGTCCTCCTACGACCTGGTCGTGCTCCGCTCACCATGGGACTACGCGCTGCGCCGCGACGAGTTCGTCGCCTGGGCGGCCACCGTCCCAGCGCTCGTCAATCCGGCCGACGTGGTGCGTTGGAACACCGACAAGCGCTACCTCGCCGAGCTGAGCGCCGCCGAGGTGCCGACCGTGCCGACGTCCTGGGTCGAGCCGGGGGAGAGCTGGCAGCTGCCCGCCGAGACCGGCGAGTACGTGCTCAAGCCCGCGGTCAGCGCCGGCAGTCAGGACACCGGTCGGTATGACATGGCCGACCCGGAGCACCGGGACCTGGCCGAGGCACACGTCCGCCGGCTCTCCGACGCCGGCCGGGTGACCATGGTCCAGCCGTACCTGGGCGCCGTCGACACCGAGGGTGAGACGGCACTGCTCTTCATGGCCGGCCCGGACGGGCTCGCATTCAGCCACGCGATCCGCAAGGGCCCGATTCTGACCGGGCCGGACCTGGGCCCGGACGGGCTCTTAAAGTCCGGGGAGATCACCGCCCGCACCGCCCGACCCGAACAGCTGGCCGTGGCCGAGAAGACCCTCGCCGCGGTGCCTGGCGGCACGCGGCGTCTGCTCTACGCCCGGGTCGACCTGATCCCCGGCCCGGACGGCGAGCCGGTCCTGGTCGAGCTGGAGCTGACCGAGCCGTCGCTCTTCATCGGGTACGCGGACGGAGCCCCCGACCGTCTCGCCGCCGCCATCACCACCCTGCTGGGCCGCCGCAGCTGACCGTCCAAGGGGCCCGCCCCCAAGATGCACGCCAAGGCGTCCGGCCGGCTCGCTGACCCGCCTAGAGGTGTCCGGACCCGCCGGTAGTCGTTCGCCGAACTAAAGATCCGCGCAACTTCACTGAAGTAGTGGTCTCAGCCCTTCACGAGGCCACACTTTCCCCTGAAGTTGCGCGGATCTTTAGTTCGCCGGTCGCGGCGAAGGGGTCGGCGGTCAAGATCGTGCTCGATCCAGGATCGAGTGGCATCGGCGCGTCGGTGAGACCACTACATCCTGGATCGAGCACGATCTTCGGCGCGGGGCGCGGGGCGCGGGGCGCGGGGCGCGGGGCGCGGGGCGCGGGGCGCGGGGCGCGGGGCGCGGGGCGCGGCGGCCCCGTGAGGTCAGGCGGTGACCGGGACGGCCTCTGCGTCGGTGGGAATGGTCGCCTGGAGCGTGGGGGTGACGGGGCGGCGCTCGCGGGTCGACCACTGCACCGACAGGGTGGCCAGCAGGACCAGGCAGGAGCCGAGCATGTGCGCGCCGACCAGGATCGCCGGCACGTGGGTGAAGTACTGCACGAAGCCGATCAGACCCTGACCCAGCTCCACGGCGACCAGGACGATCGCGGCACGGGTGGCCCGCTCGGCTCCGACGGCGCGGAATGCGAAGATCAGCGCCACCGAGAGGCCGATCAGCAGGAAGACGCTGTCGGCGTGCACCTGTGAGATCGACTCCGGGTCCAGTCCGTTGCGGGCCGCGCCGTGGTCGCCGGCGTGCGGACCACTGCCGGTGACCCAGGTGCCGACGACCAGCACCACGACGCTGACGCCGGTGGTGACCCGGGCCAGCACGCGCAGAGGCGCGGGCACCACGGCCACGGTCGGGCCGTCCGGGTCGCTGATGCGTCGCCAAAGGGCGTACGCGGCGGCGATCACGGCCATCGAGGCGAGGAAGTGCAGCCCGACCACCCACGGGTTGAGGTTGGTGAGCACGGTGATGCCACCGAGCACCGCCTGGGCGGGGATGCCCAGGAAGACCGCGACAGCGAGCGCCAGCAGCCCGGGCCGGCGTGGCCGGTGTGCCAACACGGCCAGCAGGGTGGCCAGCGCGATGAGGCCCACCGCGAAGGTCAGCATGCGGTTGCCGAACTCGATCACCCCGTAGACGCCCATCTCGGGAGTGGTGACGTATGAATCGTCGGTGCACCGGGGCCAGGTGGGGCAACCGAGGCCCGAGGCGGTCAACCGGACGGCCCCACCGGTGACGACGATGCCCACGTTCGCGATGATCGAGGTGAGCGCGAGACGGCGCAGCAGGGTGCCGGAGACCGGACGGGCGATTCGGTTCACGGCGCAAATCCTACGCACCGTAGTGATCGAGGTTCGTCCGACTCCATCGGCTCGGTGGTTCGGATCACCGGGGCCTGGGTTTGCGACCCTCCGGGTAATTACGTAACGTTGGCGTTGTGAAAAACGCGGCGGCGCTCTCCGGGCACCAGCCGACGGCCGTTCCGGCCGTCGGTGCGTCCGCGTCCGCGCCCGTCGTGCCCACGTCGCCCGCGCTCGGCGGCGCTGCGGCGGCCGAGGTCTCCACCCGGGACCGGGTCACCCAGCTGCTGCTGGAGCGGGGGGCCACCACCGCTGCGCAGCTCGGTTCGGCGCTCGGGCTCAGCCCGGCGGCGATCCGTCGGCACCTGGACGCGATGCTCGCCGAGGGTGACGTGTTCGCCCGTGAGCAGACCGTGCAGGGCAGTCGCGGTCGGGGGCGTCCGGCCAAGGTGTTCCTGCTGACCGAGGCGGCCCGGATCCGCTGTGGCACCCACCACTACGACAACATGGCCACCGCCGCGTTGCGCTGGATCGCCCGCAGCGGCGGCGCGGAGGCGGTCGAGGCGTTCGCCACCGAGCAGGTCGCCGCCCTGGAGTCCCGCTGTCGGGCCGCCATGGAGGACGCCGGCGACGATCCCCTCGCGCGTGCGGAGGCACTCGCCGACGCGCTCACCGCCGAGGGTTACGCTGCCAACGCGACCACGAGCGCGTCCGGCGGTCAGCTCTGCCAGCACCACTGCCCGGTGGCGCACGTCGCCGGCGAGTTTCCCCAGCTGTGCGAGGCCGAGACCGCGGTGATCTCCCGTCTGGTCGGCACCCACGTGCAGCGCCTGGCCACCATCGCGCACGGCGACGGGGTGTGCACCACGCACATCCCGGCCCAGCAGGTACGCGCCCAATCAGGTAATCCCGTCACCACTGTGAGGACAGATAGATGACCGAGCAGATCGTCCAGCCCCTGACCCAGGAAGAGCAGCTCGCAGCCCTGGGTCGCTACGAGTACGGCTGGTCCGACCCGGACGCCGCCGGGGCGGTTGCCCAGCGCGGCATCAACGAGGCGGTGGTGCGGGACATCTCGGCCAAGAAGAACGAGCCGGCGTGGATGCTCGACCTGCGACTCAAGGGCCTCCGGCTGTTCGGCCGTAAGCCGATGCCGGCCTGGGGCGCGGACCTCACCGGGATCGACTTCGACAACATCAAGTACTTCGTGCGCTCGACCGAGAAGCAGGCCACCAGCTGGGAGGACCTGCCCGAGGACATCAAGAACACCTACGACCGGCTGGGCATCCCGGAGGCGGAGAAGCAGCGGTTGGTCGCCGGTGTCGCGGCGCAGTACGAGTCCGAGGTCGTCTACCACAAGATCCGTGAGGACCTTGAGGAGCAGGGCGTCCTCTTCCTGGACACCGACACCGCGCTGCGCGAGCACGAGGATGTCTTCAAGGAGTACTTCGGCACGGTGATCCCGGTCGGCGACAACAAGTTCGCCGCTCTGAACACCTCCGTGTGGTCCGGCGGCTCGTTCATCTACGTGCCGAAGGGCGTGCGCGTGGACATCCCGCTGCAGGCCTACTTCCGGATCAACACGGAGAACATGGGCCAGTTCGAGCGGACGCTGATCATCGTCGACGAGGGTGCGTACGTGCACTACGTCGAGGGCTGCACTGCGCCGCTCTACTCCTCCGACTCGCTGCACAGCGCGGTCGTGGAGATCATCGTCAAGAAGAACGCGCGCTGCCGCTACACGACCATCCAGAACTGGTCGAACAACGTCTACAACCTGGTCACCAAGCGCGCCGTCTGCCACGAGGGCGCGACCATGGAGTGGGTCGACGGCAACATCGGCTCCAAGGTCACCATGAAGTACCCGGCGGTCTACATGACCGGCGAGCACGCCAAGGGCGAGGTGCTCTCGGTGGCGATGGCCGGCGAGGGTCAGCACCAGGACGCCGGCGCCAAGATGGTGCACGCCGCGCCGCACACCTCCTCGACCATCGTGTCGAAGTCGATCGCCCGGGGCGGCGGCCGCACCTCGTACCGGGGTCTGGTGCAGGTGCTGGAGGGTTCGCACCACAGCCGGAGCACGGTCAAGTGCGACGCGCTGCTGGTCGACACCATCTCCCGCTCGGACACCTACCCGTACGTCGACATCCGTGAGGACGACGTGTCGATGGGGCACGAGGCGACCGTCTCCAAGATCAGTGACGACCAGCTCTTCTACCTGATGAGCCGGGGCCTGAGCGAGGACGAGGCGATGGCCATGATCGTGCGCGGCTTCATCGAGCCGGTCGCCAAGGAACTCCCGATGGAGTACGCCCTGGAGCTCAACCGGCTGATCGAGCTCCAGATGGAGGGCGCGGTCGGCTGACGCCGCCCGCCCCGCCGACCGAGCACCAGACACTGTCGTCGCAGAACAGACCAAGGAAGAAATGACTACCCAGGCTTCCGCGCCGCCCAGCACCAAGTCGCAGGCGCTGCGCTCGTACGACGTCGCCGACTTCCCGGCCCTCACCGGCCTGGAGGAGGACTGGCGTTTCACCCCGCTCAAGCGGCTGCGCGGCCTCGCCGGTGAGCCGCAGGCCGCCACCGGCACGGTCCGGCACGAGTACGCCGACCTGCCCGAGGGCGTGGCCGTGGAGCGGATCAGCACCGACGACCGGCGGGTGGGCAGCGTGCTCACCCCGGTCGACCGGGTCAGCGCGCTCGCGTACGGCGGCGCCGGCCAGGCGCTGCTGCTCACCGTGGCCAGCGACGTCGTGGTGGGTGGGCCGGTGAGCCTGCGGGTGGTCGGCGAGGGCGCCGAGGGTGTGGCCTTCGGGCACACCTTCGTCGAGGTGGGCCGGTTCGCCGAGGTGACCCTGGTGCTGGAGCACGTCGGCTCGGTGACCCTGGCCGACAACGTCGAGGTCTCCGTGGCCGACGGGGCGAAGCTGACCCTGGTCACCGTCGCGGACTGGGCCGACGACGCGGTGCAGGCACAGCACCTCAAGATCAAGCTGGGTCGGGACGCCCGGGTGACGCACGTCCAGGTCAGCCTCGGCGGTGACCTCGTCCGGCAGTTCACCAGCGTGGAATACACCGGCCGGGGTGGCGAGGCCGAGCTGTACGGCGTCTACTTCGCCGACTCCGGCCAGCACCTGGAGCACCGGCAGTTGGTCGACCACAGCGTTCCGGACTGCCGCAGCTACGTCGGCTACCGGGGCGCGCTGCAGGGCGCGGACGCCCACACCGTCTGGGTGGGCGACGTGCTGATCCGGGCCGAGGCGACCGGCACCGACTCGTACGAGATCAACCGGAACCTGCTGCTCACCGACGGCGCGCGGGCGGACTCCGTACCCAATCTCGAGATCGAGACCGGCGAGATCGCCGGCGCCGGCCACGCCAGCGCGACCGGCCGCTTCGACGACGAGCAGCTGTTCTACCTGATGGCCCGGGGTATCCCGGAGAGCGAAGCCCGTCGCCTGGTGGTCCGCGGCTTCTTCGCCGAGCTGATCAACAAGATCCCGGTGGAGTCGCTGCGCGAGCGCCTCGGCGACGCGATCGAGGCCCGGCTGACCAAGGCGGGCGCCTGATGATCCGAATCTGCTCCGCCGAGGACGTGCCGAAGGGCACCGCGATCAGCGCGGATGTCGACGGCACTCCGATCGCCCTGGTGCACGGCGAGGACGGCAACTTCTACGCCGCGTACGACGAGTGCTCGCACGCCTCGGTCGCCCTCTCCGAGGGTGAGGTCGACGGCTGCACGCTGGAGTGCTGGTTGCACGGCTCGCGCTTCGACCTGCGCACCGGGCAGCCCACCGGGCTGCCGGCCACCGAACCCGTACCCGTCTACCCCGTCGACGTCCGCGACGGCGACATCTACCTCAGCCTGACGCCGAGTAATGGAGTGACCCGATAATGAGCACCCTGGAGATCCGCGACCTGAAGGTGTCGGTCAAGCTGCCCGAGGGTGAGCTCAAGCCGATCCTGTCGGGCGTCGACCTGACCGTCCGCTCCGGTGAGACCCACGCGATCATGGGCCCGAACGGCTCCGGCAAGTCCACCCTGGCGTACTCGATCGCCGGTCATCCCAAGTACGAGATCACCGGCGGCACGGTGACCCTCGACGGCGAGGACGTGCTGGCCATGACGGTCGACGAGCGCGCTCGCGCCGGCCTCTTCCTGGCCATGCAGTATCCGGTCGAGGTGCCCGGCGTCTCGGTGGCCAACTTCCTGCGGACCGCGAAGACCGCCATCGACGGCGAGGCGCCGAAGCTGCGTACCTGGGGCGGCGAGCTGCGCGGCGCCATGGAGCGCCTCCAGATGGACCCGGCGTTCGCCCAGCGCAACGTCAACGAGGGCTTCTCCGGCGGTGAGAAGAAGCGGCACGAGATCGTCCAGCTGGAGCTGCTCAAGCCGAAGATCGCGATCCTCGACGAGACCGACTCCGGCCTCGACGTGGACGCGCTGCGCGTGGTCAGCGAGGGCGTCAACCGGGTCCGCGACAACGGCGACACCGGCGTACTGCTGATCACCCACTACACGCGGATCCTGCGCTACATCAAGCCGGACTTCGTCCACGTCTTCGTGGCCGGCCGGATCGTCGAGCAGGGCGGCCCGGAGCTGGCCGACAAGCTCGAGGCCGAGGGCTACGAGCGGTACGCCGCCGGGGCCGGCACGGCCCAGGCCTGAGCGAGAGAGGCGCTGCCGAGATGACCAGCATCGCGATCCCACCAGGGATGCCGCAGTACGACGACGTGCCGCGTTTCGACGTGGCCCGGGTGCGCGCCGACTTCCCGATCCTGGATCGGGAGATCAACGGGCACCCGCTGGTCTACCTTGACAGCGCCAACACCTCGCACAAACCCCGCCAGGTGCTCGACGTGCTGGGGGAGCACTACGCGCTGCACAACGCCAACGTGTCGCGCTCCGTGCACACCCTGGGCACCGAGGCCACCGAGGCGTACGAGGGGGCGCGGGCCAAGATCGCCGCGTTCATCAACGCGCCGAGCCCCGGCGAGGTGGTGTTCACCAAGAACTCCACCGAGGCGATCAACATCGTGGCGTACGCGTTCTCCAACGCCTCGCTGCGTCCGGACGCCGACCCGCGGTTCCGGCTGGGCCCGGGCGACGAGGTGGTGATCTCCGAGATGGAGCACCACTCGAACATCGTCCCGTGGCAGCTGCTCTGCGAGCGGACCGGCGCGACCCTGCGCTGGTTCCCGGTCACCGATCAGGGCCGGCTCGACGAGTCCGGGCTGGACGACCTGGTCACCGAGCGGACGAAGATCGTTTCGCTGGTGCACATGTCGAACATCCTCGGCACGATCAACGCCACCTCGCGGATCACCGCGCGGGTCCGTGAGGTGGGCGCGCTGCTGCTGCTGGACTGCTCGCAGTCGGTGCCGCACCTGCCCATCGACGTGGTCGATCTCGACGCCGACTACATCGTCTTCACCGGGCACAAGATGTGCGGCCCGACCGGCATCGGTGTGCTCTGGGGCCGGGGCGAGCTGCTGGCGGCCATGCCGCCGGTCTTCGGGGGCGGCTCGATGATCGAGACGGTCACCATGGCCCGGTCGACGTTCGCCGCGCCGCCGGCCCGATTCGAGGCGGGCACCCCGCCGATCGCCGAGGCGGTCGCGCTCGGAGCGGCGGTGGACTACCTCACCGGGATCGGGATGCGGGCCATCCAGTGGCACGAGAAGGAGCTGACGGCGTACGCGCTGGAAGCCCTCGGCTCGGTGCCGGACCTGCGGATCTTCGGCCCGACCGTGCCGGTGGGCCGGGGTGGCACCATCTCGTTCGCGTTGGGTGACGTGCACCCGCACGACGTGGGTCAGGTGCTCGACTCGCTCGGCGTGCAGGTGCGGGTGGGCCACCACTGTGCCAAGCCGGTGTGCAACCGGTTCGGCGTCCCGGCGACGACCCGGGCCTCGTTCTACCTCTACACCACCACCGAGGAGATCGATGCTCTGGTGGCCGGTCTGGAGCAGGTGCGGAAGGTGTTCGACTGATGCAGCTCGACCAGCTCTACCAGGAGATCATCCTGGACCACTACAAGCGCCCACATGGACGTGGCCTGCGTGACGCCGACGACTCGGGCGACCGGGTCGCGGAAGCGCACCACGTCAACCCGACCTGTGGTGACGAGGTCACCGTCCGGGTGGCCACGAACGGCGACGTGCTGCACGACATCTCGTACGACGGGATGGGTTGCTCGATCAGCCAGGCCTCGGCGAGCGTGTTGCACGAGTTGCTGCGCGGTCGGGGCGCCGGGGAAGCTTTCGAGGTGCACGAGGCGTTCGTGGAGTTGATGTCCGGGCGTGGCCAGGTCACGCCGGACGAGGACGTGCTCGGTGACGGGGTGGCTTTCGCGGGTGTGGCCCGCTACCCCGCCCGGGTCAAGTGCGCGCTGCTGCCGTGGATGGCGTTCAAGGACGCCGCGGCACGCGCCGGTGTGGGCGTGAGCCCGGAGGTGAAGGCGTGAGCGTGCGTCAGCGAGCGAATGACACGGTGGTGCCTCGTGGCATCACGAAGCTAAGCGGAGGGACGGCATGAGCGAGAACACCGCTACCGCGGCGACGCCGGAGACCGGTGACGCCACCGCGGCGCCGCAGACCGACGCCGTGACGACCGACGGTGCCGCGACGCCGGGTGCCGGCGACGCCGTCACCCCGGCGGGCGGCGTCACCAAGGCCATGATCGCCGACGTCGAAGAGGCGATGAAGGACGTCGTCGATCCGGAGCTCGGCATCAACGTGGTCGACCTGGGCCTGGTGTACGGGGTGCACGTCGACGACGAGAACGTCGCGACCCTGGACATGACGCTCACGTCGGCGGCCTGCCCACTGACCGACGTGATCGAGGACCAGACCCGGCAGGCGCTGACCACCGGCCCGGGCGGCGGCCTGGTCAACGACATCCGAATCAACTGGGTCTGGCTCCCGCCGTGGGGCCCGGACAAGATCACCGATGAGGGCCGGGACCAGCTCCGCTCCCTCGGCTTCAACGTCTGACCCGACTCCGATCCACCGACATCGAGCGCGGCGCCCGTTTGGGTGCCGCGCTCGATGTCGTGGTGAGCAAAACCTGGATCAGTAGTGGAACGGATCGTTCCGGTCTGCTAGCCTGACCCAGAGCAACGGAGCGGAATATTCCGCTCCCCAAGTGGGCGGAGTCGCTAACTTGACGGGATCGGCGGAGAGGTCAGGACGATGAGCGAGATGGCAGCGGGACAGTGGCGGACCGTGCTCGACGAGGCGCACAAGGCGCTCCGGACGGCCGTCGAGGGTGTCCCGGCCGACGCCTGGGAGCGGCCCACCCCGTGCGAGCGGTGGACGGTCACTCAGGTGCTTCAGCACGCGACCGGCGACCAGATCGGCTACGCGGCAATGATCGTCGGCGGGCCGGGGCCGTCGGAGGATCCGTTCGCGCCCTCTGGGCGGATCGAGGGTGACAAGCTGGTCGGCCTGCGCGCCGCCCTCGACGCGTCCGCCCGCGCCTGGGCAGGTGTCGCCGACGACGACCCGGAGGTGCCCACGCCGCTGCCCCAGGGCAAGCTGCCGGCCCACGTTGGTGCCGTCGCGTGCGCCCTCGACGCGGCAGTGCACGCCTGGGACATCGCCACGGCCACCGGCCAACCGTCCCCGCTCGGCGACGACCTGGCCCGCCCCCTGCTGGTGGTCGCCCGGCAGATCGTCGAGCCACTGCGGGCCTACGGCGTGTACGCCCCGGCGATCGACCCCGCTCCGGAGGCTGACGAGGTCAGTGTCCTGCTCTGCTACCTCGGTCGCCACCCCCGGCTGCCCGCCTGAAAAGACCTGGTCGGCCCCGATCATGACGTGGGCAAACGCGGGACATGCGGTGGCGTCGAGTGGGGTGGGTTTGCGCGTGCCGGATTCGGCTCGCTGTCGACGCGGCCCCCGTCATACGCCGACAGCGCCCACTCCCCGGAGGCGCCTCTACCCGACGCCGACGACCGCGCCCGGGGCGTTGCTGGCCGCAACCGCGCGACCCCGCCAGCTCCCGCCGCGCCGCGCCGCGCCCCGGCCCGGCCCGGCCCGGCCCAAGATCGTGCTCGATCCAGGATCGAGTGGCATCGGCGCGTCGGTGAGACCACTACATCCTGGATCGAGCACGATCTTGGGGCGTGGGGCGTGGGGCGTGGGGCGTGGGGCGTGGGGCGTGGGGCGTGGGGCGCGGGGCGCGGGGCGCGGGGCGCGGGGCGCGGGGCGCGGGGCGCGAGGCGCGGGAAATCTGGTGGCGGGGGTGAGGCTTCGGCGGCCAGGATGACGGGGTGACTGAGGCGTACCCGAAACAGGTTTCTGTCCGCGCGGCCACCGCCGCGCGTCGACAGCGCACCGTGCCCGGGGTGGCCTCGATTCGCCGTCCGTCGTCGTGAGCGGAGCGTTCCTCGCCGGCCTGGTGGCCGGCTACGGTGTCGCCATCCCCGTCGGCGCGATCGCGATCCTCATCCTGGGGCTCAGTGCCCGTACCTCGTTCCGGGTCGGTGCGGCCGCGGCGCTCGCGGTGGCGACGGCCGACGGGCTCTACGCGGCGGTCGCTGTGCTCGGCGGTGCCGGTCTGGTCGGGATCATCACGCCGGTCGCCGGGCCGCTGCGGGTGGTCGCCGCCGTGGTCCTGCTGGGTCTCGCCGCGCATGGCCTGTGGCGGACCTGGCGCGCCCACCGCTCGCGGCAGACGCCCACGGCACCCGTCGGTCGAGGTCTGAGCACTCCGGGGCGGGCCTACGCCGCGTTGCTCGGGTTGACCCTGCTGAACCCGATGACGGTGCTCTACTTCGCCGCGCTGGTGCTCGGCCGTCGGGACACCGCCGACACGGACGCGGGCTCCGCGGCGTTCTTCGTGGCCGGTGTGTTCCTGGCGTCGGCGAGCTGGCAGCTGTTCATCGCCGGCGGCGGCACGATGGTCGGCCGGGCGCTGACTGGACCGCGCGGCCGGCTGGTCACCGGCCTGGTCTCCAGCGCGCTCATCGCCGCGCTGGCGGTGGTCGCGTTGCTGCCGGGCTGAGCGATCCCCGCCCGTCCGACTGGCCGTGCCGGCCCCGCCCGGGCTGAGCGGTCCCCGCCCGCCGACCGGCCGTGCCGGCCCCGCCCGACCGCCCTGCCGGGCCGGCCGTGCCGTACGGTCGGGCGGTGACCAGTCGACCCGCAGCCGGGGGCGGCCGGTGGGTCGAGGTCGACCCGGCCCGTATCGGCCGCTGGGTCGAGGGCTTCGCCGACCGGCACGGCTCGCCCACCACGACCGTCCAGGGGTACGGGCTACTGCTCGCCGCCCCCGACGGGTCCACCGCCGAACTGCACGCCCCACCCGGGTCGCCGGCCAGCGTCGACGTCGCCGGGTTCGTGGCCTCCGCCGTCGCGCCCCGCCGGATCGGCCTGCTGCTGGCCCGCAAGGGCGCGGTGGCAGTGGGCGTGGCCGAGGGCCCCGACCTCGTCGTGTCCAAGGTGGACCGCCAGTACGTGCAGGGGCGCACCGCCGCGGGGGGATGGTCGCAACAAAGGTTCGCCCGTCGGCGCGACAACCAGGCCAAGGCGGCGATGGGGGACGCGGCGGAGCTGGCCGTACGGCTGCTGTTGCCGGAGGCGGCGGCTCTCGCGGCGGTGGTCTGCGGCGGTGATCGGCGGGCGGTCGACACGGTGCTCACCGACCGGCGGTTGGCCCCGCTCGTGCCGCTGCGTGCCGAGCGGCTGCTCGATGTGCCGGAGCCTCGGCACGCGGTGCTGGTCGCCGCGGTGGGCGGGGCCCGGGCGGTATGGATCCGGTTGCGTGATCCGGCGCCCGACCGGGCCGACTGACCTCGGGCGCTGCCGGTCGGGCAGTGTCGGCGGACGGACGACCGCGCGCCATATCAAGGATTCCTGGGACATGGTCGGACCGGCGCTCGGAGAATGGGCCGTCATCCCGTTGACCCCTCCGGGTAGCTCCGGAAGGGCTCGTCCGACGGGATCCACGCCGTCTCTGGCCGAGACCGACGAAGACCAGGGAGTTCATCATGTCCAGCGCCGAGGCCGAGATCCTGCGTACCGTCCTCGACCGGTGGCGGTCCGCGGTCGACGCCCATGAGCCGGATCGCGTCGCGTCGTGCTTCACCGACGACGCGATCTTCCAGGGCCTGCACCCGTACACGGTCGGCCGTGCGGGTGTCGCCGCGTACTACGCCGCCCAGCCGCTCGGCCTGACCGCCACGTACGACCTTCGGGAGACCCGGCGGCTCGCCGACGACCTGGTCCTCGGCTATCTGGAGGTCGACTTCGGCTTCACCGACCGGCCGACGCTCACCGTCCACCTCGGCGTGATCGTGCGGCGTGCCAATGGCGCCTGGCTCATCGGTCACTACCAAGTCTCGCGGCCCGACTGACTCGGACCGGCGCGTCGATCATGGAGTTGTGGTGGTGGACGAAGACCGCTTACCGTCCTAAACCGGGAACCACAACTCCATGATCGACGCTGACGGGGGTGAGGGTGAGGGTGGGGGTGGGGGTGAGGGGGCTTAGAGCTGGTTGGTGGCGAAGGTGTCGCAGGTCTTTGGGTCGCCGCCGTTGAAGCCCTGCTGGAACCAGCGCTGGCGCTGCGCGGAGGTGCCGTGGGTGAAGGAGTCGGGGTTGACCTGTCCACCGGAGCGTTCCTGGATGCTGTCGTCGCCGATCGCCTCGGCGGCCTTGAGCGCCTCATTGATGTCGGTCTGGGTGATTGACGTGAAGAGCGGCTCCTGGCCGGACTTGTCCTTGCTCTCGGTGGCGTGCTTGGCCCAGGCACCGGCGTAGCAGTCGGCCTGCAACTCCAGCCGGACGGACGCGGAGCGGGGGCCACTCTGGTCGCCCTGGCCGGCCTTCTCGTTCGTGCCGAGCAGGTTCTGGACGTGGTGGCCGTACTCGTGGGCGAGCACGTAGGGCTGGGCGAACTCGCCCTTGGCGCCGAACCGGGAGGCCAGCTCGTCGTAGAAGCTCAGGTCGATGTACACCTGCCGGTCGGCCGGGCAGTAGAACGGGCCGACGCCCGAGTCGGCCTGGCCACAGCCGGTGTTCACGGCGGCCTGGAAGTAGTTGGTGTCGGTCGGCTCGTACTTGCCCTTGCCCAGCTCCGGGTACGCCTTCTCCCAGTAGCCCTGGATGCTGTTGACGAAGAGCAGGTTGCGGCAACGTACGTCGTCGAAGCGCTGGGCGTTGTCACGCGAGCACAGCTGCTCCAGGTCGGTGCCGCCGGCCTGCCCGCCCTCGTCGCCGTTGGTCATCGCGTTCAGGCCGAACCCGCCGCCCAGCAGCGCGACCAGCACGGCCACCACGATGCCGATCAGCCCGCCGCGACCACCGCCGCCGGGCAGCGGGATGCCCATGCCACCGCCCGCCCCACCGCCTCGGCCCCGGTCGTTGACCTGGGAGGTGTCGAGTTCGGCCCGCTCGTTGAGTTCCATGCTGACCCCGATCGCCGTATGCCGGTGATTGTCATGTGAATGTCGTTGTGTCGCCTGATAGCCGGAGGGGGTCCGGATCGCCGTTAGCGATACCCGATGATCTTGGCTGGTAATCCGGGCGGGCCGTCCGGCGGCGCCCGGTACACTTGTCGGGTGCTGCGCTGCGAAGGCTGAACCGCCCCGCGCCGTCGGGCCCCTTGAGCCCGCCGGCCGTTTCGCGTGCCCCGAGTCAGCCTTCAGACCCCGAGAGCGAGCCCGAAAACATGATCACTGCCACCGGCCTGGAGTTGCGTGCCGGCTCCCGGATCCTGCTGTCCGACACCACGCTGCGCGTGCAGCCCGGTGATCGGATCGGCCTCGTCGGCCGCAACGGTGCCGGCAAGACCACCACGCTGAAGGTGCTCGCCGGCGAGGGGCAGCCGTACGGCGGGCAGATCGACCAGCGCAGCGCCATCGGCTACCTCCCGCAGGACCCGCGTACCGGCGACCTGGAGGTCACCGGCCGCGACCGGGTGCTCTCCGCACGCGGCCTGGACGTGCTGATGTCCCAGATGCAGGAGCTTGAGGCCCGGCTCGCCGAGGACACCGACGAGAAGCTGGTCCGCCGGTACGGCGCGCTGGAGGACCAGTTCGCCGCCCTGGGCGGGTACGCCGCCGAGGCTGAGGCCGCCCGGATCTGCGCCAACCTCGGCCTACCGGACCGGGCGCTCGCGCAGACCATCGGCACTCTCTCCGGTGGTCAGCGCCGACGCATCGAGCTGGCCCGGATCCTGTTCCGGGACGCCGGTGAGAACGGCGGTGGCATCCTGCTGCTCGACGAGCCGACGAACCACCTCGACGCCGACTCGATCACCTGGCTCCGCGGCTTCCTCGCCAACCACAAGGGCGGCCTGATCGTGATCTCCCACGATGGCGCGCTGCTGCAGTCGGTGGTCAACAAGGTCTGGTTCCTCGACGCCACCCGGTCCGTGGTCGACGTGTACAACCTGGGCTGGAAGGCGTACCTGGAGGCGCGCGAGACCGACGAGCGGCGCCGCCGCCGGGAGCGGGCCAACGCGGAGAAGAAGGCCGGCGCGTTGATGGCGCAGGCCGACAAGATGCGGGCCAAGGCAACCAAGACCGTCGCCGCGCAGAACATGGCCCGCCGGGCCGAGAAGCTCATCTCCGGCCTGGAGGAGGTGCGGGTCTCCGACCGGGTGGCCAAGGTGCGCTTCCCCAACCCCGCGCCGTGCGGCAAGACCCCGCTCACCGCGACCGGCCTGTCCAAGTCGTACGGCTCGCTGGAGATCTTCACCGACGTCAACGTCGCGGTGGACCGGGGCTCCCGGGTGGCCATCCTCGGGCTCAACGGTGCCGGCAAGACGACGCTGCTGCGGATGCTCGGCGGGCTGCTCACCCCGGACACCGGCGAGGTGCACGCTGGGCACGGCCTGCGGTTGGGCTACTACGCCCAGGAGCACGAGACGCTGGACGTGGAGCGGACCGTGCTGGAGAACATGCGCGCCGCCGCCGTCGAGCAGTCCGACACCGACCTGCGCAAGATCCTCGGCGCGTTCCTCTTCTCCGGTGACGACGTGAACAAGCCGGCCGGGGTGCTCTCCGGCGGCGAGAAGACCCGGTTGGCCCTGTCCACCCTGGTCTGTTCCGGCGCCAACGTGCTGCTGCTCGACGAGCCGACGAACAACCTCGACCCGGTCAGCCGGGAGCAGGTGCTCGACGCCATCGCGAACTACCCGGGGGCGATCGTCCTGGTCACCCACGACCCGGGCGCGGTGCTGGCGCTCAAGCCGGACCGCGCCATCCTGTTGCCCGACGGCGACGAGGACGCCTGGAGCGACGACCTGCTCGAGCTGGTCGAGCTGGCCTGATCGCGTCCGGACGGGCCGCTCGGCCCGTTCTCAGCCGAGCAGGTCGACCAGCCGGCCGAGCACGCCGGAGCTGACCAGGATCACCAGGCCGATGCCGATGAAGATCGTCGGCACCAGCCAGTGGCCGGCGCGCTCGACCAGCCGGACCACCTGGGGGCGCCCGCCCAGCCAGGCCCCGGCGGCGCACCACAATGCGATGAGCAGCACGAAGACCAGCAGGAACACCGCGCTGTCGGCCACGCCGAGGGCCCGGAACACGGGTACGTAGACGGCCACGTTGTCGGCGCCGTTGGCGATGGTCACCCCGGCCACACCGAGCATCCCGGTGACGACCGCCGGGGCCTCGTCCTCGTCGGAGCTCCGCAGCGCGCGTACGCCCAGCGCGATCGGCAGCAGACCGAGTAGCCCCGTCCACGGGTCCGGCACCACCAGAAGCCCGGCCGCGACCACCGCGCTGGCCAGCACGAGCGCGCCGATGCCGAGGTATTGACCGCCGACAATCTGCCAGGTGCGGGGTCGGCCGGTGGTGCGGGCCGCGACGAAGAACAGCGTCAGGATGACGATGTCGTCGATGTCGGTGGCGGCGAAGACCACGGCACCTCCGGCCGCGGTGCCCAGCAGGTCGATCACGACCGAAGGCTACGGGTCGTTGGCAACAGCCAGCGCACGGCAGTGGTACGCCTGGACGTCGCCGCGCGGCCGATCGCCAGGATCACTCTATCGGGAAGCTGACATTGCATAGCGTGTCGGTTGGCGAAGAGTTGATATCTGGCGCATGATCGTTCGAGGCGGTCTAATAGGTGGGACCGTATCCGAACCGCACAGTCTGGGACGTGAGGACACAGCATGGCAGCCACTGGCACAGCCACCAGCACTGAGAAGGGTCGCCGGATCGTCGGAGCCGAGCGTCAGACGCTCGCCAAGGACCTGGTAAAGCGGTACACCTCGGGGGAGAGCATCCGCGCGTTGGCGGCCTCGACCGGCCGTTCCTACGGGTTCATCCACCGAGTGCTCACCGAGTCCGGGGTGCAGCTGCGTCAGCGCGGCGGTGCCCGGCGCCGCAAGAAGGCGTGACCCGCCCCCCAGCGTCGTCCATCAGCGCCGCGCCCCGGGCCGCCCGGTGACCGCCGAGGCGACCGGGGTTCGGCTCGCCTGCGACGGGCCGGTTGCCACGGTGACGTTGTGCCGGCCCGACGTGCTCAATGCTCAGACGCCCGCGATGTGGCGAGCGATGAGCGACTTCTCCCGCGACCTGCCCGGCGACGTGCGGGTGGTGGTGGTGCGGGGCGAGGGGCGTGCGTTCTCTGCCGGCCTCGACCTCGCGGTTGCTGGCGCTTCCGGCCCGGGTTCCTTCGCGGAGCTGGCCACACTGCCCGAGCAGGAGTGTGCGGAGCGCATCGCGGAGTTCCAGGGCGGCTTCACCTGGCTGCACCGGCCGGACGTCATCTCCGTCGCGGCCGTGCAGGGCCATGCGATCGGCGCGGGCTTCCAGCTCGCGCTCGCCTGTGACCTGCGAGTGCTGTCCGCGGACGCGAAGCTGTCGATGGCTGAGGTGACCCTCGGTCTGGTGCCCGACCTGGCCGGCACGAAACGCCTCGTCGAGTTGGTCGGCTACGCACGGGCGCTGGAGATCTGCGCCACCGGCCGCCGGCTGGACGCCGCCGAGGCGGACCGGATCGGGCTGGCTACCCTTGTCGTGCCACCCGCCGAGCTGGACGGCGCGGTCCAGGACCTGACCGCTGGCCTGCTCTCCGGGGCCCGCGACGCGGTGGTGGAGATCAAGGCGTTGCTCGCCGGAGCGGCCGGGCGGTCGCATGCCGACCAGCAGCGCGCCGAGCGGGAGGCGCAGACCCGCCGGCTGCGTGACCTGGCTGGCCGGGGAGAATAGGTAAGGACCGCACGGGAAGATCCGGGTTACGACCGAGGTTGTCACAGTCGTCGGGAGAATTGACCTGACGGTGCGGTCTGCCCGATGACCCGGAGGTGAGCGGTGTCCAACCCGATGTCCGGCGGTGGCATGGCCGGATGGAGCATGCTCCGGTCGATGCGCAACCGCGACGAGGTCGCCGGCCACCGGCTCAAGCGCGGGGTGGCGCGGCGCATCGTGGCCTTCGCCCAGCCCTACCGGCGCGACATCGTCGTCTTCCTGGCCACCGTGGTGTTGGCCGCCATCATCGGCGTGGCCACCCCGGTGCTCGCGGGTGACGTGATCAACGCGATCAATCGGGGCGGCACCGAGGCGGGCCGACTGGTGGTGCGGCTGGCCCTGTTCATCGCCGCGCTGGCGGTCGCCGACGCACTGCTGTCGCTGGCCCAACGCTGGTATTCCGCCCGGATCGGCGAGGGCATCATCCTCAACCTGCGCACCCGGGTCTACGACCACGTGCAGCGGATGCCGTTGCAGTTCTTCACCCGTACCCAGACCGGCGCCCTGGTCAGCAGGCTGAACAACGACGTGCTCGGTGCCCAGCGGGCGTTCACCTCCACGCTGTCCGGTGTGGTCAGCAACGTCATCCAGCTGGTGCTCACCGCGGCCGTGATGTTCACCCTCTCCTGGCAGATCACCGCGCTCTCGTTGGTGCTGTTGCCGATCTTCATCATTCCGGCCCGCCGGGTCGGTCGACGGCTGGCCGACATCACCCGCGAGGCGTACAACCTCGACGCCAAGATGAACGCGACCATGACCGAGCGGTTCGGGGTGGCCGGTGCGCTGCTGGTGAAGCTCTTCGGTCAGCCCGACATCGAGGCCCGTCGGTTCGCCGGCCGGGCCGAGCGGGTCCGCGACATCGGCATCGAGTCCGCGATGTACTCCCGCACGTTCTTCGTGGCGATGCTGCTGGTCGCCTCGCTCGCGCAGGCGCTCACCTACGGTCTCGGTGGCTGGCTCGCGGTGACCGGCGGCGTCAGCGCGGGCACCGTGGTGACGCTCGCGCTGCTGCTCACCCGCCTGTACGGCCCGCTCACCGCGCTCTCCAACGTCCGGGTGGACGTGATGAGCGCGCTCGTCTCCTTCGATCGGGTCTTCGAGGTGCTCGACCTGAAGCCGGGCATCGTGGAGAAGCCCGACGCGGTGGCGGTGCCCCGGGGCACCGGCCGGGTCGACTTCCGCGATGTGCGATTCCGCTACCCGAGCGCCGCCGAGGTCTCCCTCGCCTCCCTGGAGGAGGTCGCCACGCTCGACCGGACCGTCAACGAGCCGGTGCTCAAGGGAGTCTCGTTCAGCGTGGAGCCTGGGCAGATGGTCGCGCTGGTCGGCCCGTCCGGCGCCGGCAAGTCGACACTGTCGATGCTGATCTCCCGGATCTACGACGTCACCGACGGGCAGGTGCTGGTCGGTGGGGTCGACGTGCGCGACGCGACGCTCGCCTCCCTGCGCGACGAGATCGGTGTGGTCACCCAGGATTCGCACCTGTTCCACGAGACGATCGCCGAGAACCTGCGCTACGCCAAGCCGGACGCCACCGACGACGAGATCTGGGCCGCGCTGGCCGGCGCTCAGGTCGCCGATTTGGTCCGGTCGCTGCCCGACGGGTTGGACACCACGGTGGGGGAGCGTGGTTACCGGTTCTCCGGCGGCGAGAAGCAGCGCATCGCGATCGCCCGGCTGCTGCTCAAGGCCCCGTCGATCGTGATCCTCGACGAGGCGACCGCACACCTCGACTCGGAGAGCGAGGCGGCGGTGCAACGGGCGCTGTCCGTGGCGCTGACCGGGCGGACGGCGCTGGTGATCGCACACCGGCTCTCCACGGTCCGCGACGCCGACCAGATCCTGGTCCTCGACGGTGGGCGGATCGTCGAACGGGGGCGGCACGACGAGCTGGTCGCCGTCGGCGGGCTCTACGCCGAGCTGTACCGGACCCAGTTCGCGGTTGCCGACTCGCCCACCCCGTTCGTCGACGCGACCGGCCCCGAGCCGGTGGTCATGCCGCTCGGCACCTACCGCGCCGACGAGGTGCTGCCGCCCGCCGCTGCCAACTGACGCTCAGCGGCCGGGCGGTCGACACCGGACTGATCTCGGATCAGTCGGCCACGAAAGCCGCGATCGTGCTGGCCAACGGCGTGCAGGCGAACAGACCGTAGGCGGCGGCGAGAGCGGTGGAGGCGACCAACCATCGACGCAGTCGGGTCGGGGGGCGGCGGCGTGTCGTCACCAGCACACCGACCCCGACGACCGCGAGCAGGATGCCGGGCACCGGCCCGAGCAGGGTGATGAAGAAGCCCGGCACGCCGAGCAGCCAGCCGGGCACGATCCAGGTCCAGGTCGGCGGGTACGGCCGGGGAGCCCACAGGTAGGGGATGACGGCTGCGGCGAGGTAGGCCGCCACGGTGTACAGCTGGACGGCGACGAGCGAACGGACCGGCCCAGTGGACGACTGGGCGTGGCTGGTCTCGTAGGCCGGACCCTGGGTCGTGGCGGGTACATCCGTCATGGTCACTCCGGTGTGCCGTGGTCGCGGTCTGCGGATGAGGGTAGATACGCCCGTGCCGCGGGACAAGCCTGTCGCTGACCACCGGTCAGAACGCTGCCACCCGCAACTCGTCGAACGCCAGGCCCAGGGTGACCGGAGTGAAGTGCGCGTTCAGGCCGCTCGGGTTGGGCAGCACCCACAGTCGGGCGCCGGCCAGCGACTCCGGTTGCGGCCCGAAGGTGGCCTTCGGCCGGCGAAAACCGATCCGGTACGCGGTCACCCCCACCACCGCCACCCAGCGCGGCCGGTACCGGGCCACCTTGTCGGTCAGGATCGCGGCACCGTCGAGGAGTTCCTCGGTGCTCAACTCGTCCGCGCGGGCGCTGGCCCGGGCGGCCATGTTGGTGATGCCGAGCCCGAGGGCGGGCAGCTCGTCCTGTTCGCTGGGGTGCAGCAGTCGGGGAGTGAACCCGCCCCGGTGCAGTGCGGGCCAGAACCGGTTGCCGGGCCGGGCGAAGTGCCAGCCCGTCGCGGCCGACCAGAGGCCCGGGTTGATGCCGACGAAGAGCACCGTCAACCCCGGCGCGAGGACGTCGGGGATCCTCCGGTCAGCGGCCGCCGCCAACTCCGCCCGGGTCGGCCGCGGATGCCCGGCAGCAGCACGGGCACGTCCGGCCTTCTCGGGCAGCACCGCAGGGGCATCTCGGGCCGGGTCGGGTGTCACAGCCCGCGCAGCGCGCCGCCGTCGACCGGCACGGTGAGACCGGTCAGGTAGCTCGCGGCGGGGGAGAGCACGAACGCGGCCACCCGGCCGAACTCGGCCGGGTCGCCGATGCGGCGCAGCGGAATACCGGCCTCCGCCTCGGCGCGGGCCCGCTCCGGGTCGCCGGTGGCGGCGAAGAGCTCCCGGTTGCGGTCGGTCAGGATCCGGCCGGGCAGCAGACCGACCACCCGGACCCCGCGCGGGCCGTAGTCGTCGGCGATGTCCTTGGCGGCCCCGACCAGACCGGGCCGTAGACCGTTGGAGATGCCGAGGCCGGGCACCGGGCCGCGGGCCGAGGTGGAGAGCACCAGCCCGATCGCGCCACCCTCGGGCAGCGCGCCGGCGATGGTGCGTACCGCGCGGATGGTGCCCAGGAAGACGGTCTCGAAGGAGAGCCGCCACTGCTCGTCGGTGATCGCCGCCGCGTTGCCCGGCGGTGGCCCGCCGACCGAGATCAGTGCGCCGTCGAGCCGGCCGAAGTGCTTCTGGGCCGCGGCGACGAGCTGCCCCGGGGTCTCCGGGTCGGTCAGGTCGGCGGTCAGCCCGACGGCCCGCTCCGGGCCACCCAGCCGCTGGGCGGCGGCGGCCACAGCGTCCGGGTCCCGGGCCGAGAGCACCACCCGCGCCCCGTCGGCGACCAGGCACTGCGCGGTCGCGTAACCCAGACCGCGGGAGGCGCCGGTGAGGACGTACACGCGGTCGGTCAGTCCGAGATCCATGAGGCCGATCCTGCCGCATCCGGGATGCCGTCGCCACCAACGGTGGACGCCGTCGGGGGACGCGGGGCGGGGCGCAGCAGGCGTACCCGCCCGGCGATCTGCACCGCGACGGCGCCGCCGGCGCGGCCCACCGCCGGCAACCGACGCGGACGCGGCTCCCGAAGCCCGTCGTAGCGCAGTCGGGCCTCCCGGACGGCCAACTCCTCGGCGCCCGGCGGAGGCAGCGCACGCTGTTCGTGCAGTGCGCGGGCCAGGTCCCAACCGTCGCGCAGTGACCCTGCGGTTGGTCGCTGGGCGGCCCAGTCGGCGAACGTCGTCGACCACCTGGCACCCAGGCCGGCGGCGAGCAGCGGCCAGTGCCGGGCCACCTCGCCGGCACGTTTGCGCAGCAGGGCCGCCCGGGTGACGGCCAGCTGGGCCGGTGCGAACCCCGGCGGTGGTGGTCCTCCGGCGACCAGCGTCGCGACCAGCTCCGCCTGGCGTTCGGCGAGCCCCGCGAGAGCGCCGGATGGAGGCGTGCCGGCATCGTCGCTCGGGGCGGTGCTGCCCACCGGGGCTCCGGCCGAGGGGGCGGTCATGTCACGGCCGGGAAGCCCGCGGCGGCGGCCAGGGCGTCCAGTTCGGCGCGGAGCTCGGCCGCCGGTGGATAGTGGCCGTCGCGTTCCAGCAGCAGCGCCGGTGGTCGCTGTCGGGCGCAGAGCGCGCCCACCAGCTCCAGCACCGCCGCCGGCACCGGGTCGGTGTGGGTGTCGTGGTAGAAACCGCCGTGCTCCGCACCGCCGGCCACGTGGGCGTACGCGACCCGCTCCAGCGGCAGACGGTCCAGCAACGCGAGCGGGTCGGTGCCCCGGTTGCGGGCGTTGGCGTGCACGTTGGCCACATCCAGCAGCAACAGCGCCCCGGTCCGGTCGAGGATCTCGGTGAGGAAGTCCGCCTCGTCCAACTCGTCGTCGGGCCAGTCGACCAGCGCGGCGATCGGTTCCAGCGCGATCGGCACCGGCAGCTCGGCCTGGGCCCGTGCCACATTGGCGCAGACCGCGTCGACGGCCTCCCGGCTGCGGGGCAGCGGCAGCAGGTGCCCGGCCTCCAGGCCGCCGGCCCGGACGAACGCGATGTGTTCGCTGACCAGCGGGGCGTCGACGCGTTGCGCCACCGCGGCCAGGTGGGCGATCCGGGCGGGGTCGACCGGCTCGGCGCCGCCGAGGGAGAGCCGTACCCCGTGCGGTACGACCGTCACCGCGCGCTCGCGCAGCTGCGCCAGGCCCGGCGGGAGCGGCCCGGACGCGGGCACCGCCTCGGCCACCACCTCGACGAAGCGCAAGCCGGGCAGGTCGGCCACGAACCCGGCGATCTCCGGACGCCAGCCGATGCCGACCCCGGATGGCCCGGTCATCCGCCGCACCCCCCGCCGCCGCAGCCACCTCCACCGCCGCAGGAGCTGCCGCCGTCTCCGCCGGAGCTGTCGCCTCCGCCACCCGACGAGCCGTCGGAGCCACCCGACCAGCCGCTGCCGGACGCCGCCTGGCGCTGGATCTCGGCCTGCTCGGCGAAGCCCGGGTCGAGCACCCAGAGCGAGGCGGTGCCGTACAGGGCCACACCCATCGCCGCGCCGGCCGCTCCGTAGGTGGCGTAGGCCGGCGTGGAGGCCGGCGCGAGGTGGGAGTGCTCGCGGCGCAGGCCGCGCAGCGCGGCCCGGCCGGCCCGGGTGAGCAGGGGCGCCCGGCGCAGCACCAGCGTGGGGCACAGGAGCGCGGCCAGGGTCAGCAGCAGGTAACCGACCGGGTGACCGCTGAACAGGCCGGAGACCAACCGGAGCACACCGAGACCCAGCAGGGCGATCAGGATCGTGCCCCAGAAGCGGGCGCGTGCGCGCTGCGTGTCGTTCGTCAGCAACCCGCGCTGCTCAAGGCCGTAGCGGGTCTGGTGCAGCGCGACGCGTACGCGCTCGTCCTGCGGCAGGTCCCGGACCCGCGAGTGCTGGTGGGCGGCCCAGAGGATGGCCTGCTCCAGCGGGGTGAGCCCGGTCGGCGCGGGACCGACGGTGGTCAGCCGGCGGTCCGGTCGCACGCCGATCGCGCCGCTACCGCGCAGCCCGCCGAGCGCGGCGTGCACGGCGAGTTGAGGCCCACCGTTGAGGTACGCGACCTGCTCCGGCCCGAGTGGGTCGGCCGTGGCAGCCGCGGGTCCGGCCGCGAGACGGATCCGGTGGTACACCGCGATCGCCACCACCACCGCGGCCGTCAGGAGGTAGTACCGGATGAAGGTCGGGCCCGGGATGCCCCAGGTGTCGCCCGACGCGGCGTAGACGGTCATCGACTGCTCCTGTCGCCGGAGGGATCGGCGGCCCCATTGTGGAGCAGCCTCGCCACGGTCGGCGTACCGGTGTGCGGGGGACCGCTCAGCGGCGGCGGACCGCCTCCTCGACCAGGTCGAGCACCGGGCCCAGGTCACCGGCCGGTCGGCCCATGGCCAGGTGCAGCACCAGGCCGTCGTAGGCCAACTCCAGGAACTGGGCCAGCACGTCGATCGGTACGTCCTCGCGTAGCACGCCAGCGTCGCGTTGGCGGGCCAGTCGGTCGCGGGTCGCCTCGGCGATCGCGGCGGACCGCTCCGCCCAGCGCCTGGCGAACGCCGGGTCGGTGCGCAGGCGGCGGGAGACCTCCAGTTGGCTGCCCAGCCAGCCGGTGGTGTCCGGGGAGACGGCGCGGGCGAGCAGGTCGCGCATCACCTGCACGAGACCGTTGCGGGCCACCGTCTCGACCATGGCCGCGGCGTCGTCCTCGGCGACGGCCAGGAAGAGCGAGTCCTTGTCGCGGAAGTGGTGGAAGATGGCGCCGCGGGACAGGCCGGTGGCCTCCTCGAGGCGGCGTACGGTCGCCCCCTCGTAACCGAGCCGGGCGAAACACGCCCGCGCGGCGGCGAGGATCTCCTGCCGGCGCGCGTCGAGCTGGTCCTGGCTTACTCTGGGCACGCGTCGATCGTTGCAGGTCACCCCGGGGCATGCAAACCGTACGTACGGCTTGGTTGTCGCCGACTACCATCGCCCGGTGACCCTGCCCCGTACCGTGCCCAGCGCCCCGCTGACCGTGGCCACCGTTCAGGCCACGCCGACGCCGGGTGACGTCGCCGGCAACGCGGTCGCCGCCGCCGACCTGATCCGCCAGGCTGGTGAGCTGGGCGCCCGGGTTGCCGTCCTGCCGGAGTTGTTCCTCTGCGCGTACCACCCGCCGGCCCTCGCCGCCGACCCGACCGGCACCGACTTCGCGGCCGACCCGGACGGGACGGTCGCGGATCCCCGGCTCGACCCGCTGCGCGCCGCGGCGCGTGAGGCCGGCGTCACCGCGTTGGTCGGCGCCGCCGCCCGGCACCCGGACGGCCGGCGGACCATCGCCGCGCTGGTGGTCGACCGGGCCGGCACGGTCCGGGTCGGGTACGACAAGCAGCAGCTGTGGGGCGACGAACGCGAGCTGTTCAGCGCCGGCGGTCGGGGTGCCACGCTGCTCGTCGACGACTGGCGGCTCGGGCTCGGCATCTGCTACGACGGCTGTTTCCCGGAGCACGGCCGGGCCGCCGCCCTCGACGGCGCGCACGGTTACCTGTGCCCCAGCGGCTACCTGGCCGGCTCTGAGCACCGCCGGGATCTCTACTACGCCGCGCGAGCCCTCGACAACACGATGTTCGTGGTGTTCTCCAACGCCGTCGGCGGTGTCGACCCGTGGCGGTTCAACGGCGGCGCGGCGATCTACGATCCGCAGGGACGGGTGCTGGCTCGGGGCGCCGACGACGGCACGGCGGTGCTGGTGGCGACGCTGGACCCGGCAGCGCTCGCGGCTACCCGGGCGGCCCATTCGATGCTCGCCGATCGGCTGCCGGACCAGGGCGGTCCTCGGGTGTCGATGTCCGGCTGAGCCCCGTCGTCAGGTCGATACCCGCCGGATCTGTTGGCGGACACGTCGGTCCCGTAGGGTGCCCGAGTGCCACTGCTCCTGCTGGACCTGGACAACACCCTGCTGGATCGGGCCGGGCCGTTCCGCCGCTGGGGTGAGCGCTTCCTGGACGGCATCGGCGCGCCCCCCACCGACATCGACTGGCTGGTTTCGATCGACGCCGACGGGTTGACCGACCGTTGGGATCTCGCCGACGCGATCCGGGACCGCTACGAGCTGCGCATCCCCTCGATCGACCTGGTGGAGGAGCTGCACGACGGGGTGGTGGCACAGACCCGGCTCGACCCCCTGATCGCCTGCGCGTTGCGGATCGCCGACGACGCCGGCTGGGTGCCGGTGGTGGTCTGTAACGGCACGGTACGCGTCGAGGACACCAAGATCCGCAGGACCGGCCTGGACCGCTACGTCGCCGACTGGGTGATCTCCGAGGAGGCCGGCGTCAGCAAGCCCAATCCGCGGATCTTCGCGCTCGCCGCCCAGCGGGTCCGGATGCCGCTGCGCGGCGCCTGGGTGGTCGGCGACAGCCCGGAGGCGGACATCGGCGGCGCCGCCGCGGTCGGGTTGCCCAGCGTCTGGCTGCACCGGGGGCGCACCTGGTCGGACGACCGGTTCGCGCCGAGCCACACCGTGGACGGGCTGATCGCCGCGGTCGCCACCGTGCTCGCCCGCTGAGGGTTCGCTGGCTGGCTGGCTGTCGCTCGCCAGGTCTCGCCGCTGTTCGGACGGCGGCTCGGTAAATCGGTTGACCGGCTGCCGTGGGGCGGCGAGCATTGTCGGCGCATGGTGCATCCCGGGCGTGTGCCCGGTCGAGGAGAGGGGGTCGGTCATGGCCGTCTCCGCAGGTCGCTTCCAGCCGCCTTTCTCAGCCTCGACCAAGGGAACCTCACCACAGTGCGTGATCATGACCTTCCGGCGCTGGAGCGCCGGAGCCGCGGCAAGAGCCGCTTCGACGACGACGAACCACAGTTTCTGAAGCGCGGGCGGCCCACCGAGCCGCCCGCAGACCCGGACAGTCAACCTGACCCGGACACCGGCGAGCGCTGGTCGTCCTGGGATGACGCCGTGCACGGGCCGCAGCCACACCCGGACTGGCTGATCACCGAGTTGGCCGCCAAGGACACCGAGCTGGGTGTGCTGAAGACCGGCAAGGAGGCGGACGTCCACCTGGTCCGTCGGGCGGTGCCCGACACCGACCGGTCCTGCCTGCTGGCGGTCAAGCGTTACCGCGCTCCTGAGCACCGGCTGTTCCACCGGGACGCCGGCTACCTGGAGGGCCGCCGGGTGCGCCGGTCCCGGGAGAACCGGGCGATGGAGGGCCGGACGGCGTTCGGCCGGCAGATGATCGCCGGGCAGTGGGCCGCGGCCGAGTTCGACGCCCTGGCCCGGCTCTGGGAGATCGGCGCCGGGCACGACCGGATCGCCGTGCCGTACCCGGTGCAGCTACGGGGCACCGAGCTGATGCTGGAGTTCGTCGGTGACGCCGAGTCGGGGCAGGCGGCGCCCCGCCTGGCCCAGCTGCGACCCGGCCCGGCCGAGCTGCGCGACCTGTGGGCCCAGTTGGTGGAGGCGCTGCGCGTGCTGGCCCGGGCCGGCTATGCGCACGGCGACCTGTCGCCGTACAACCTGCTCGTGCACCAGGGTCGGCTGGTCGTGATCGACCTGCCGCAGGTGGTCGACGTGGTGGCGAACCCGCAGGGGCCGGAGTTCCTGGCCCGCGATGTGCGGGTGGTCGGCGCCTGGTTCGCGGCACGGGGCCTGCCCGCCGAGCAGGTCGATCCCGGGACGCTGACCGGAGAACTGCTACGCGAGGCGGGCATCCGCTGATCGGAGCGGGTCGGCGCGACCACCGCGACGGCCGTCCAGTTCACCGGGCCGAACAGGGCGAACACCACCAGCGTCGTGCACCCCA
>NZ_JBEXGR010000034.1:0-49416 GCF_040607415.1 Micromonospora sp. NPDC005291 | reverse complement strand
GCTGAGCGCGTCCGGGCCGGCGAACCAGGCCAGACCGACTGTCAGCACACCACCGGCGATCAGCGGCACCAGCGGCGGGTGGCCCCACCGACCGTCGTCCTCAGGTGCGGGAGCAGGTTGCCCCGTTGAGCGAGAAACTCGTCGGTGACGAGTACGACCCGCTCAGGGTGCCCTGGTAGCCGAAGCTCGCGGTGCCCCCGGGTGGAACGGAACCGTTGTGGCCCACGTTCCGTGCGGTCACCGTGGACCCGCTCTGGCTCACCGTGGCGTTCCACGCGTTGGTGACCTGCTGACCGCCGGGCAGGCCGTAGGTCAGCGTCCAACCGTTGAGCGCGCTGGAGCCGGTGTTGGTGATCTGCACGTCGGCCGTGAAGCCGTTGTTCCACGAGTTCGCCGTGTACTTCACCGCGCAGCCCGAGCCACCCGGCGGCGGGGTCGTCGGCGGCGGGGTCGTGGGAGGCGGATTGGTGGGACCGCCCCCGCCGTTGACGGCGGCCGAGAACGAGGTCACCGCGAGGCCGACGCCACCCTGCCACGGCTCGAAGCCGGCCTGGATGCTCGTCAGGTACCAGGAGTTGGTGATCGCGCCCCGGTTGCGGACGTCGTTGATGAAGTCCAGCACGCTGAAGTTCAGGCTGGAGATCGCCGACGGCGCGACGTAGGAGATGACGTTGTTGGAGCCGTTGCTGCCCCGCCACACCTCCCAGGTGCGGCCGGCCAGGTTGGTCGTGCCGACGACCGAGCCGATGGGCTGGATCGGGCCCTGCCGGTTGAGCCAGATCATGATCTCCATCTGGTTCACCCCGTCCCGCTTGGGCGACGGGTCCAGCCAGATGTCGTACGACGCGTTGTAGGTGGCGCCGCTGACGTACCGGTAGCTGATGCTGCTGGTGGCGCTGCTGATCTGGCTCACCTGGATCGGCAGGTTCGTGCCGGGGGAGCAGTTGGTGTAGTGACAACCGAAGAAGACCGAGGGGTACGCCGTGGGCGCCCCGTTGGTGGGGCTGCTGCCGTTCAGGGTGGTGATCTCGAAGCCGCTGCCGGTGACGTTGATGCACTGCTGGGCGGTGGTGCCCCAGCGGTTGTTCTGCACCACGTAGCGGCTCTGGATGACAGTCGATCCGTACTGTTCGCAGATCTGGGTGTCGGCGGAGGCGTTGCCTCCGAGGGCCACGGCGACGAGTGAGCTGGTGATTAGCAGCCCGGCGGCCGCCAGGGCCCGAAGTTGACGTTTCATGACGCTCCTTGACTCGGCGCGTGCCGGGCGCCGGATGGGTCGGGGCGGTGCGGGAGCGCTCCCACGCTCAACGACACATTTACATGTCTGAAACTGCGATGCAACCGTACGGGTCAAACCGGTGAATTGTGAGGATTGCCATGCCCCCGCCGGACGGGCGGCGAAGGACGGCCAGCTAAGCGGTACGGGGCGCCGACGAGCGGCTCCGGGCGGGCCGATCGGACTCTGGCGTGCACCGATCGCTCCGAGTAGCGTGTTGCCTCCAACGCGTGCCGCTCCCCCTCCGGAGGCGTACACCACCATGGGTGGCTCCCCCCTGCGCATCCTCGTCGTCGGCGCGGGCATCGCCGGCTTGGCCGTGGCCCGGGCGCTGCGCCTGGCGGGCTTCCGGCCGGACGTCACCGACAAGCTGCCACCGGGGGAGTCCACGGAAAGCGGCCTCTACCTGCCCGGCAATGCCGCTCGTGCGCTGCACCGGCTCGACCTGCACGACCCGGTGCGTCCGCTCGGGCAGGTGATCCACCGGCAGCGGTTCTTCGACGCCGACGGCGCGCAACTGTGCGAGGTCGACCTCGACACCCTCTGGGCCGGCGTCGGCGAATGTCGGGCGCTGCCCAGAGGCGACCTGCACCGGGTGCTGCTCAGCGGCGCTGGCGGCGCTGTCCGGCACGGCGCCGAGGTCCGCACCCTGGACCTGCTCCCGGGCGCGGTCGGCGTCACCTTCACCGACGGCACCGCCGGCGAGTACGACCTGGTCGTCGGTGCCGACGGACCGCGCTCCTCGGTCCGCGCGCTGGCCGCACTCGGCGGTCCGCCTCGCCCGGTCGGGCAGGTGGTCTACCGGGCCGTCCTGCGCGACGGCCCGCCGGTCACCGAGTGGACCGCATTGCTCGGCCAGCGCTCCGGGTTCCTGATGGTGCCGATCGGTGCCGGGCGCCTGCACCTGTACGCCGACGAGGCTGGCACCGAGGAGCCCGCCGACCCGCTGGCCCGGTTGCGCGAACTCTTCGCCGACTACCGCGGCCCGGTGCCCGAGGTGCTGGCAGCACTCGACGAGGTGCACGTCGGGATCACCGACGAGGTGGAGTTGGGCCGCTGGCACCGGGGACGGGTGCTGCTGGTCGGCGACGCCGCGCACGCCACCGCGCCGACCCTGTCCCAGGGCGCGGCCATGGCACTGGAGGACGCCGTGGTGCTGGCCGAGTCGCTGCGTGCCGCCGGCAGCGTGGAGGCGGCCCTGGTGGCGTACGAGAGTCGTCGCCGTCCGCGTACCCGATGGGTGCGGGACCGGACCCGGGACCGCAACCGGACCAGGGACGTGCCGCCGGCGCTGCGCGACCCACTGCTGCGCGGACGCGGCGGCCGGATCTTCGGGGAGCACTACCGGCTACTGCTCGGCCCGCTGTAGGCCCGTTGTAGATCGTGTCACGCCACCCCACGCGGCGCTGCGACCTGCCGGGGACTATCCTCCTTGCGGATGACGGCCCGCCGATAACCAGCGTGTGCCGAGCGGGACAACCGAGAACCGGAGGCCACTCGTGACCACCGTCGCACCCAAGCCGGTCGTGACCCGGCCCTGGCCGGTCCGGGAGCCGGTCAAGGGGTCGGCCATCGCGCGGCTGCTGCGAACCACGGACGCGAAGCAAATCGGGATCATGTACATGATCACGGCGTTCGTGTTCTTCATGATCGGTGGCCTGATGGCCCTGATCATGCGGGCTGAGCTGGCCCGACCCGGGCTGCAGTTCCTGTCGCCCGAGCAGTACAACCAGCTCTTCACGATGCACGGCACGATCATGTTGCTGTTCTTCGCGACGCCGATCGTGTTCGCCTTCGCGAACTACATCGTGCCGATCCAGATCGGCGCGCCCGACGTTTCCTTCCCGCGGCTGAACAGCTTCGCCTACTGGTTGTATCTGTTCGGCGGCACGATGGCGACCGCCGGTTTCATCACCCCGGGTGGCGCCGCTGACTTCGGCTGGTTCGCGTACGCGCCGCTGAGCAGCGTCGAGCACTCGCCAGGTGTCGGCGCCAACATGTGGATCATGGGTCTGGCCATCTCCGGCCTGGGCACCATCCTCGGCGCGGTAAACATGATCACCACGGTGCTGACCCTGCGCGCGCCCGGCATGACCATGTTCCGGATGCCGATCTTCACGTGGAACATCCTGGTCACCAGCCTTCTGGTGATCCTGGTCTTCCCGCTGCTGGCCGCCGCGCTGTTCGCGCTCGCCGCGGACCGCATCCTCGGCGCCCACGTGTACGACCCGGCGACCGGTGGGCCAATGCTCTGGCAGCACCTGTTCTGGTTCTTCGGGCATCCCGAGGTCTACATCGTCGCGCTGCCGTTCTTCGGCATCATCAGCGAGGTCATCCCGGTCTTCTCCCGCAAGCCGATCTTCGGTTACAAGGGTCTGGTCGCCGCGACCGTCGCGATCGCCGCGCTCTCCATGAGCGTCTGGGCGCACCACATGTTCGCCACCGGCCAGGTGCTGCTGCCGTTCTTCAGCTTCCTGAGCTACCTGATCGCCGTGCCGACCGGTATGAAGTTCTTCAACTGGATCGGCACCATGTGGCGGGGCCAGATCAGCTTCGAGACGCCCATGCTCTGGGCGGTCGGCTTCCTGGTCACCTTCCTCTTCGGTGGTCTCACCGGCGTGCTGCTGGCCAGCCCGCCGATCGACTTCCACGTGTCGGACTCGTACTTCGTGGTGGCGCACTTCCACTACGTGCTCTTCGGCACGATCGTGTTCGCGGTCTTCTCCGGCATCTACTTCTGGTTCCCGAAGATGTTCGGCCGGATGCTCGACGAGCGCCTGGGCAAGGTGCACTTCTGGCTCACCATGATCGGGTTCCACACCACGTTCCTGGTGCAGCACTGGCTCGGCAACGAGGGCATGCCCCGCCGGTACGCCGACTACCTGCCCAGTGACGGCTTCACCACGCTGAACATGATCTCCACGGTCGGCGCGTTCATCACCGGTATCTCCACGCTGCCGTTCATCTACAACTGCTGGAAGTCGTACAAGACCGGCCCGGTGGTCGAGGTGAACGACCCCTGGGGTCACGGCAACTCGCTGGAGTGGGCGACCAGCAGCCCACCGCCGCTGCGCAACTTCGACAAGATGCCCCGGATCCGCTCCGAGCGGCCGGCGTTCGACGCGAAGTTCCCGGAGCTGGCCGCCGGCGGCCAGAGCCTGGCCGGCCCGCCGGAGGGTGGCGCCAAGCCGCTCACCAGCGAGTCGGACGGCGGGGCCAGCTACCGCGAGGACACCGCCAGCGACATCGATCGGCACTGACGCTCAAGCTCGGCAGTACGACGGGCGCCGCCTCCGGGATCACCGGGAGCGGCGCTCGTCGCATGTCCGTCCTCGTCCTCCGCCCCGGCCAGGACCGCCTCAACAGCCAGCCCAGCCCAGCCCAGCCCGGCCCAGCCCGGCCCGCCCAGCCCTGGCCCAGCTCAGCCCAGCTTGGCCCGGTCTGGCTCGGCCCGGCCTGGCTTGGCCGGCGGGGATCCCCCGGGCATGGTGCTGACGAGCGTTATACCTGTGAGGCGTATTTATGACTCACAGGCATAACCGGTGTGAGCGTGCGTGCCGCCAGCGAGCCACCCGGCCCGGCGGGCGGGCGCGCTGGGCCGCCAGACATCGCGGGCCACCGCGGCATGCCGCTCTCGCTGCCGGCGGCGACGTGGTCACCCCGACTCAGCCGGAGTGGCACGGCAGCCGTCAGCGGGTGGCAGGGGCGAGGTCGCGCTCGGCGGGCGTCGGCAGTGCGAGGGCGTCGGCCCTGCGGCGGCGGCGCAGCTCGATCGGGAGCACCACCAGGGTGACCAGTGCGCCGAGCGCGCCGGTCACCACGAAGCCCCAGAGCGGCGCGCTGGCGTCGATCACCGCGCCGGCGAGCGGCGCGCCGATCGCGATGCCGACGGTGACCGCCGATCCGTGCAGGCCCATTGCCTCACCGCGTACCTCGGCTGGAACCAGGCGGCTGACCGCGTCGGAGCCGGCCGCGATGGTCGGCGCGCAGAGCGCGCCGGCCGGGATCAGCGCCAGGCACAGCAGCCACCAGTGCGCACCGCCCAGCCCGACCGGGATGGTGCACAGGGCGAGTGCGGCGGTCAGTGCCAGCGGGGAGAACGAGCGGTGGACAGCCCCGTAGGCGAACCCGCCGGCCAGCGAGGCGACCGCCCAGATGGCCAGAACCGCGCCGGTCCAGCCGACCTCGCCGCTGGCCCGCAGCACGGCGACCACCGCTACATCGGTGCCGCCGAGCACCAGGGTCGCGGCGGCGCTGAGCGCCAGCACGGCGAGCAGTCGGGGTGTCAGCCACTCCCGGCGCTGCACTCGACGCTGCGGGCCGGTGGGCTCGGCGGCACCGCGGATCGGTGGGTTGACCAGCCACAGGGCGATCCCGGCGGAGACGATGCCGCCGCCCACCAGGTACATGGTGGTCTGCGCGGAGATCGCGGTGACCAGGGCCACCGCCAACGCCGGGCCGATCATGAAGGACAGCTCCACCGACATCGAGTCCAGTGCGTACGCCGGGCGGCGTTGGTCCTCCGGAGCCAGCGCGGCGATCGACTGACGGACCACGGAGAAGATGGGCAGGGCCAGGGAGCCGGCCACGAAGGCGGCCGGCAGTAGCAGGGAGTACGGCAGTGAGGGCGCGGTGGACCAGAAGATCGCCTCGGCGATCGCGGTGAGCACCAGCACCGGGCGCAGGCCACGTCGGTCCACCAGTCGGCCGAGTAACGGCCCGCCGATCGCCGCGCCCACGGTGATGGCCGCACCCACCAGGCCAGCGGCTCCATAGCCCCGATCAAGGTCGAACACCACGTGGAAGGTCAGCGTCACCCCGGTCGCGGTGAGCGGGATGCGGGCGAGGACGGCGACCAGCAGCAGCGACCGCAGGCCAGGTAGGGCGAGCACCTGCCGGTAAGGCTTCATGTTCACGTGGGTCCGTACCTCCGGCCACATCCTCGACCGGCGGCGGCCCGATGGCCAACCAATTAGCGGCTCATGCGGCCCTGATCACAGGCTGGCCGTGCAGGGTCACCCCGGCGCCGTCCATGGCGCGTAGTGCCACGTCGGTGGTCGCCGGAGCGACCGCGGCGGTCAGCTCGAGCAGCACGGTGGTGGTGAAACCCTCCCGGGCGGCGTCCAGTGCCGTCGCCCGGACGCAGTGGTCGGTGGCGATGCCGACCAGGTCCACCTGGTCCACGTCGTGCCGGCGCAGCCAGTCGGCCAGGCACTCGCCGTCGTCGGCGTGCCCCTCGAACCCGGAGTACGCCGCCGCGTGCTCGCCCTTGTGGAAGATCGCCTCGACCCGACCGGTGTCCAGGTCGGGGTGGAACTCCGAACCGCTGGTGCCGACCACGCAGTGCCGTGGCCAGGACTCCACGAAGTCCGGCGGATCGCCGAAGTGCGCGCCCGGGTCGACGTGGTAGTCCTTGGTGGCGACCACGTGCGCCCACCGGTCCGGCTCGGAGGCGAGCAGCCGGGAGATGCCCGCGGCCACCCCCGCGCCGCCGACGACGGCCAACGAGCCGCCCTCGCAGAAGTCGTTCTGCACGTCCACGATGATCAGCGCGTTGGTCATTGGGGGTTCCCTCTCCTCATGGTCGGATCTACTCAGCCAGCGGGTACGACGGTGACCGGCACGGCCGGGTCGCCGGCCGAGAGCTTCAGCCCCTCCCACGGGATGGAGATCAGGCACTCGCGCAGGTGCTCCCGTGACTCGTCGAGGGTGGGTAGCGACACCGGCTCGCCGGCGACCACGTACGAGTGCTGGAGCAGGCGGTCGTTGGGCTGCCGGTCCGGTACGCCCTGCGGGACGATGATCTCCTCGGTGGCGGTGCCGGTCGGCTTGTGCCGGCGGACCGCGACCTTCCGGCCGCCGATGGTCGCCTTGTGCTCGGAGCGCTTCACCACCGGCCGCCCCTCGACCTCGACGAGCTTGTAGACCAACCCGGCGGTCGGTGCTCCGGAGCCGGTGACCACGGCCGTGCCGGCGCCGTACATGTCCACCGGTTCGGCGGCCAGCGAGGCGATCGCATACTCGTCCAGGTCACCAGAAACGATGATCTTGGTCTCGGTGGCGCCCAACGAGTCGAGCAGCTCCCGGGACTGCTGAGCGATCACCGCCAGGTCGCCCGAGTCGATCCGGATCGCCCGCAACTCGGGCCCGGCCACCGCGATCGCGTTGCGAATGCCCTGGCTGATGTCGTACGTGTCGACCAGCAGCGTGGTGTCCTTGCCCAGCGTGGCGACCTGCGAGGCGAACGCCGCCCGCTCGTCGTCGTGCAGCAGGGTGAACGCGTGAGCGGCCGTGCCCGCCGTCGGAATGCCGTAGCGCGCACCGGCGGCGAGATTGGACGTGAACCGGAACCCGGCCAGGTACGCGGCCCGCGCCGCGGCGACCGCCGCCTCCTCGTGGGCCCGACGCGACCCCATCTCGATCAGCGTCCGGCCACGCGCCGCGGTCACCATCCGAGCTGCCGCGGCCGCCACCGCGCTGTCGTGGTTGAGCACGGAGAGCACCAGCGTCTCCAGCACCACGCACTCGGCGAATCCGCCGGAGACGGTGAGGATGGGCGAACCGGGGAAGAACAGCTCACCCTCGGCGTACCCGTCGATGTCACCGGTGAAGCGGTAGTCCGTGAGCCAGGCCGCCGCCGCCTCGTCGACGACCCCGGTCCGGAGCAGGAAGTCGACCTCTGTGGGGTCGAACCGGAAGTCGCGGATCAGCTCGATCAGCCGGACCGTGCCGGCGACCACGCCGTACCGGCGGCCGCTCGGCAACCGGCGGCTGAACACCTCGAAGACGCACCGGCGGTCGGCGGTGCCGTCCTTCAGTGCGGCGCTGACCATGGTCAGCTCGTAGTGGTCGGTCAGCAGCGCGGGGCGGTAGGTGCTCACCGCCCCAGCCTAAGGTTCAGCCCGCGTCGCTGCCCTCGTGGCCCGGGATGGAGCGCAGCGCTGCCCACAGCTCGGCCCGGCCGGTCACGCCGAGCTTGGCGTAGATCCGCTGGAGGTGGTTCTCCACCGTGCGTGCCGAGAGGTAGAGCCGCTCCGCGATGGCCCGGCTTGACGCGCCGTGCGCGGCGAGGCGTGCCACCTGCCACTCCCGCTCGGTGAGCACCGGCGCACCCGCGTGCAGCGCCGGCGTCCGGATCAGGTCACAGCGCCCGAGCATCCCGGCCAGGCGCTCCCGGGCATCGTTTGCCGCCGCCGAGTGCTGCCGGCGCAACCGCTGCACGGCCTGGGAGGTGGCCTCGGCCGCGTACACGGTCAGCTCCAACGTGGCGTAGTCGTCGGCGACCGCGAGCAGATCCGTGGCGGAGTCGGTCACCGCGGCGCGCGCGTGCCGGGCCAGCAGCGGCGGCAGCGCCCCGTCGACCCGCTCGGAAAGCTCGGCGAGGCGCTGCGCGACGGTGCGCCGGCCACCATCGGAGCAGGTGGGCCCGATCGGCATGCCAGCCTGATCCAACCGGACGAGATCGTGCAGGACGTGCACCTCATGCCCGGCGAAGCCGTCCGAGCGGAGCCGGTCCACCAGGTCGCCGAGCTGTTTGACCGCGCCCGGCAGGTCACCGGACGCGGCGAGCGTCGCGCCCCGGGCCTGCTCCAACCACGGGTAGAGCACAGCCATGCCCGGCGCGTGGGTGCGGTCCGCTTCGGCCATCGCCGCAGCCGCCTGCGCGGCGTCACCGCGCAGCGCCGCCGACTGGGCACGCTCGGCCTGGGCCAGACCGGCATAGACCCGGCTCGTGGCCAGCACCGCGCAGGCACCCAGGGAGGTTCGCATGGCCGCGTCGCTCTGCCCGCGCAGCCGGGCCGCGTACGCCTGGAGGATGGCCAGGTAGCCGGTGCCGAGACGGAAGTCGCCGGCGCCGGCGAGGTCGGCGAACTCGTCGGCCACGATCGCGTCGATCCCGGCCAGGTCGCCGGTGAGCATGAGCCTGGTGCCCCGGGCGAGTTCCAGGGCCAACTGCAGGTATGGCATGTCGGTGCGCCAGGTGGCCGCGGCGGAGTGCACCTGGGCGATCGCCGTACCGCTGTGGGTCAGCTGGCCCTGCGCGGCCTGGACGTACGCGATGGTGCAGCGGGCCAGCTCGCGGGCGGCGACGCCGGCCGCCGGCCGGTCCAGTACGCGTTGGCTGAGCCGCACGGCGGCGGTCGTGTCCAGTCGGTGCAGCCGCATGGTCGCCTCGAAGGCGTGCACCCGGGACCGGTCGGCTGAGTCGCTGAGCTGCTCGGCCCGGCTCGCGATCTCCTCCACTGTGGATTCCCGGCTCAGCCCCCAGTAGCTGACCATCCCCCGCACCGTCAGCCAGCGGCAGAGTCGCCGCTCGTCGCCGGGCTCGGGGGTTACCGCGTCGAGGACGCCGATCGCCTCGTCGGGCCTGTCGGCGAACATCAGGATGGTGGCCAGCAGCTCCGCCGCGTCGGAGCCACCGTCGGCATTCAGCGCGGCACGCGCCAGGCGGGTCGCCAGCGGCACGTCGTAGCGGGTGAACGCCTGCATCGCGGCGTCCACCAGCAGGGCCGGGTCCTGTGCGGTGCCCGAGTCGAGTCGCCAGACCGCCACCCGCAGCAGGTCGTCGCGGCGGCGTTTGCCGACCTGCTCGAGCAGCTCCGCGAGGTGGGCCTGGAGTCGGCGGGTGCGGCTGACCGGGCAACGGCGGCGCATCACCTCGCCGTAGAGCGGGTGAGCCAGCCGGACGTTGGTCCGCCGGTCGTGCTGGACCACACTGATCAGCCCGCGTTCCTCGGCCATCTCGACGTCCGCCTGGTCGGCGGCCTGCTTGAGGAGGTGCAGGCCGAGCGGTTCGCCGAACGCCACCAACTCGACAACCGCGCGGACGCCGTCGGTGAGCTTCCCGACCCGGGTGTCGATCAGGTCGGTCAGGCTGGGTGCCAGCTCCAGTCGCCCGGTCCACTTCCAGATCCCGTAGGTCTGCTTCAACTCCGCGCTGCCGTTGGCGGCGTGCACCAGCTCCCGCAGCAGCAGCGGGTTGCCTGCCGAGAGTTGGCCGAGCCGGTCGGCGGAGCCGGCGTCGACCGGACCACCCAGGATCGCCGCCAGCAGGCCGGCGGTCTCCGCCTGTGGCATCGGGGTCAGCTCGACGTGCTCGACCAGATCGTCGGTCCAGAGTGCGCGGATCGGCAGCGGGATCTGTTCACCGTCGCGCAGGGTGCCGACCACGGTGGCGTTTTCCGCGCGGGCGACCAGGTGCACCAGCGCCGCCGAGGGTGGATCGAGCAGGTGGGCATCGTCGATGGCGAGCACGATCCGTCGGCCAGCCGCCTGCTGTTGCAACACGTTGAGCGCCCAGCGCAGGATGCCGGCGGGGGAGAGGCCCTGGGGTTGCTCGGCCGGAAGCACCTGCACCAGCCCGCCGAACGGCAGCGCGGCAGTGGTCGCGCTGGCCGCGATGGACCAGATCGCGAACCGCTCGGTGGGCAACGTGCTCACGCCCTCGCGCAACAGTCGGCTCTTGCCGATGCCCGCGCTGCCGCTGAAGAAGAGCCCTCGGCCTGCCTCGCCGGTCACCGCCGCCAGGAGGCGGTTCAGCTCGTCGGTTCGGCCGACGAACTTCCATCGACTCATCCGCGCAGCATATCGATCGAATCCTGTCCGCGCTCGCACCGTCACACAACGAAGTTGAGTAGTCGCACAATTACCCCTGAGTATCAGGGGTGTTTCGCCCGGTCGTCCGCCCGCACGTAGTCTTCGGGCATCCGGGTTCCTTCGCCGGATCTGCCACGCGACCGGGGACCCGGTCGTCTGCAACGGGAGGCCACCTGATGAAGCAGGGCCCTCTCCGCTCGGTCGACTCGTCGGACGACACGGTCGGCCCAATCGACCTGCCCAGCTGCGGCCCGCTGCCCACCCGGGTGGGCGTGACCGCCGCCGCCCCGGAGGAGCCGCTCGGCGTGGTCGCCGTCGGTCCGGCCGGTGCCGAGCGGCGTGCCGTGCTCGCCACCCTGCTCAGGCTCGACCCGGTCATGCTCACCGTGCCGGCGGGCAGTTGGTTGGTGGTGCGGAACGCCAAGGCGTCCACGCGGGCCGCGTTCGTGCCCGGTTACCGCCAGCCGCACTCGTACGGCGCGGACCGGGACGCCGCGGGCCCCGCGTTGGCCCGTCCGCCCCGGCGGGTCGAGCTGAGCGTGCCCGAGCCACTGCTACGGCACTTCACTCTGATCGACATTCCCGACACCGCCACGCTCGGCGTGGCCGGCAACCGGGTGCTGCTCGACGCGGTGGGCCGGGCCGGCGCGCTGCTCTTCGTGATCGCCGCCGACCAGGCGTTCACCGCCGCTGAGCTGAACCTGCTCGCCGAGGTCGCCCCGACCTCGGTGGAGGTCGTCTTCGCGGTCACCCCCGGCGCGGCCGGGTGGGCCCCGCTGGCCGACGGCGCGGCGACTACGGAGGCCTCGGGGGCGTCCGTTCCGTCGGTCCGGGGTGGGGCGACAGATGTGGACGCGGTCGCGGTGACCGTGGCGGCACACCGGGCGGCCCTGCTGGCGGCGGTGCCGGCGCTGGCCGGCGCGCTGTGGTTCCCGGTCGACGACGCCGACTCCGCCGCCGACCTGCGCAGAGCGCTGGTGGGCTGGTCGTCGCGTGAGGGGTTGCAGCGGGCCAGCGTCGATCCGCCGGTGCTGCCGGGCCAGCACGGCAGGGTCGCCGTGGCCGCCGATCCGGGGGACTGGTCCGAGCAGCTCGACCGGCTCACCCGCTCGTGTGCGCAGCGGATCCGCCAGCACCTCGCGTTGGAACTGGCGAACATCCACCTGCGGGCGGTTCAGGAGATCGTGTTCGGAGTCGGCTGTGCGGGCCTGCCGGACCTACTGGATCGGGAGATGGCGGCGCTGTCGCTGTTGGCCACCGCGCAGTGCGACCAGGCGGTGCGGGGCATCGTGACCGACGTCGCGGCCCGGGTGCTCGGCGCTCCGCCGGTCGAAGGCGTGCGGCGGCGGATCGCCACCGCCGTGCAGTACGGCCTGGCCGATCACCGGCCCGGCCATGAGCTGGACAAGGTCCTGCTGATCACCAGCACAGCCGGAGTGGCCGCGCTGACCGGCCCGGAGGCGATCGACGCCCTCGCCAGCTATCCGACGACGTTCCGCGACGAGGTGCTTCCGCCGATCGCGGTGGCGCTCTCCGGCGGGTGCTGGCAGCAGTGGCGTACGCCCGGCAACGACGATCACAACGCGGCGCGGGCCTGGTCCCAGCGGGCGCTACGGGAGGTCGAGCTGGGGTTGTCCCGGGAGATCTCCCGACGGTTCGAGGTGATCCGCCTCTCGCTGGGCGTGGTGCTCTCCGATGCAGTCGATCACGGCATCCTGCTCGCCTGACGGCGTGGTCGCCCCTCGGTCCGGGTCCGCACCGCACCGCGCGTCCGATGACGTTCGGGGTGGTTCAGCGGCACCCGGGGTGGGCGATCCACGCCGGGCCGGCGTTCCGGTTCCTCGGTTCCGGGAAACCGGTGGCACGATGGGGGGCATGGCGGCTCCGCAGGTTGCACCGGTCGAGACGCCGGCCACCGACGAGGTGCCGGCGTCCGACCGGCAGTGGGTGACGATCGTGTGGGACGACCCGGTCAATCTGATGACGTACGTGACCTGGGTCTTCCAGAAGCTTTTCGGCTACAGCCGGGAGAGGGCCGAGCAGCTGATGCTGGACGTGCACCACAAGGGCCGTGCCGTGGTCTCCACCGGTGCCCGGGAGCGGATGGAGCACGACGCGTCGCAGTTGCACGCGTACGGGCTGTGGGCGACGGTGGACCGCTCATGAGCATGTTCCGTCGCCAGGCCGGCCGCTACGTCGCCACCTTCGCCGTCGACGAGGTGCGGGTGTTGCGCAAGGTCGCCTCCGAGGTGGTCGGCCTACTCACGGACGGCTTCGACCACACCGATCCGGTCGTCGGTCGGCTCTTTCCGGCGGTCTACCCGGAGGACGCTCCCGGCACCGCGGAGTTCCGCCGTTACACCGAGGGTGATCTGAAGACCGCGAAGATCGATCAGGCAGGGGCGATCCTGGCCGCGCTGCCCGACGATGCCGGTGGTGAGGTGCGCCTGGATGCCGAGGCGGCCGAGGCGTGGTTGCGGGCGCTGAACGACGCCCGGCTGGCGATGGGCGTCCGACTGGAGATCAAGGACGGCACGGACCTGGGTGAGGAGCTCGACGACGCGGTCGCTGAGGACCCGGCCTCCAGTCGGGTGTTCCAGCTTTCGGTCTACGCGTACCTCGGATATTTACAGGAGTCGCTGCTCAACGCCTTGATCGACTAGGCGTGACCGGCACCACTTCGACCCGTGCTCTTCAGGCGTTAGGCTGGTACTCGTGCTGAGCATCGACCGGTCGATCATCGACGCGATCGTCGCCCACGCGCGCCGGGACCACCCCGACGAGGCGTGCGGCGTGGTCGCCGGTCCCGTCGGCAGCGACACCCCGACCCGGCACATCCCGATGGACAATGCCGCGCGGTCGATGACCTTCTACGAGTTCGACTCGATGGAGCACCTGCGGGTGTGGCGAGAGATGGACGACCGGGACGAGGAGCCCGTGGTCATCTACCACTCGCACACCGCCACCGAGGCGTACCCGTCGCGGACGGACGTCTCCTTCGCCGGCGAGCCGGGCGCGCATTACCTGCTCATCTCGACCCGCGAGCCCGACTCGGAGGAGATCCGGTCGTTCCGGATCGTCGACGGTGTGGTCACCGAGGAGCCGGTCCAGGTCGTGGAGGCCGGCGTCGACCCGCACGCCGTCCAGTCCTACATGTTCGGGCAGAGCCCGGCGACGGTCGACTACGAGTGTTCCGGCCGCTGACCCGTCAGCGTTCGCACCCGTCTCGTCCCGTCACCGTAGGCACACCCGATCGAGGAGCTCGACATCATGGCCATTGAGGTTCGCATCCCCACCATCCTGCGCAGCTACACCGGCGGCGCGAAGGTCGTCGACGGCACCGGCGACACCCTCGCCGACCTGCTCACCGACCTGGACTCCCGGCACGGTGGCCTGCGCGGCCGGCTGATCACCGAGGCTGGCTCGCTGCACCGCTTCGTCAACGTCTACGTCAACGACGAAGACGTCCGTTTCCTCGGCGCACTGGACGCCAAGCTCTCCGACGGCGACAGCGTCACGATCCTGCCGGCCGTGGCCGGCGGCGCGTTCGGCTTCGCCGCCGCTGCGGCGATCAGTTCACACAGCGCCGCGACCGCGGTGGCGCGCGGCGCCGTCGCGGCTCGCTGAGGTCGGCCGCCATGGCGCGGTACGACAGCCTGCTCGACTCCAGCGGGGGTACGCCGCTGGTCGGCCTGCCCCGGCTCTCCCCGACGGTGCCCGACGGGGCCCCTCCGGTGCGGCTCTGGGCCAAGTTGGAGGACCGGAACCCCACCGGCAGCATCAAGGACCGCGCGGCGCTGTTCATGGTCCGCGCGGCGGAGGAGGCCGGCCGGCTCCGGACGGGTGACACCATCCTCGAGCCGACCAGTGGCAACACCGGCATCTCGTTGGCGATGGTGGCCAAGATGCGCGGCTACCGGCTGGTCTGCGTCATGCCCGAGAACGTCTCCACCGAGCGGGTCCAGCTGCTCCGGATGTACGGGGCCGAGATCATCTTTTCGGCGGCGGCGGGTGGCTCCAACCAGGCGGTCGCCACTGCCAAGCAGATCTCCGCGGAGCACCCCGACTGGGTGATGCTCTACCAGTACGGCAATGAGGCCAACGCGCGGGCGCACTACGAGACGACCGGGCCGGAGCTGCTGCACGACCTGCCCACCATCACGCACTTCGTGGCCGGGCTGGGCACCACCGGCACCCTGATGGGCACCGGGCGTTACCTGCGGGAGAAGGTCGACGGCATTCAGGTCGTGGCCGCCGAGCCGCGCTACGGCGAGCTGGTCTACGGCCTGCGCAACATTGACGAGGGGTACGTGCCGGAGCTCTACGACGCCTCGGTGCTCTCCCGGCGTTTCTCGGTCGGCACCCGGGACGCGGTGCTGCGCACCCGCCAACTCGTGGAGGTGGAGGGCATCTTCGCCGGCTTCTCCACCGGTGCCATCCTGCATGCCGCGCTCGCGGTGGCGCACGAGGCGGTCCGCGACGGCCATCGAGCCGACGTGGCCTTCGTGGTCGCGGACGGCGGCTGGAAGTACCTGTCCACCGGCGCGTACGGCGGCACGCTGGCCGATGCCGAGGACGCCCTGGAGGGGCAGCTCTGGGCCTGACCGAATCGGTCTTTCCGCGTACGGGCCGTCGATGTGCGTCGACGGCCCGTACGCTGTCCGCCGCACCGTGAGCGGGTGTCACGTTCGTGACAACTTCCTTTGGATGATTCTTGCCGCCGGGTGGCCCGGCGTAGGCTGCGCAGCGTGACGCACGCGTCGGTAGAGATCATGACTGGGGCGATGGCCGGCATGGATGCTACTGACAGTGACAGCGAGACAACTCGATGCGACTGACCGTCCTTGGATGTGCCGGCAGTTTTCCCGGCCCAGAGTCGCCCTGCTCGGCCTACCTGGTCGAGGCCGACGGTTTTCGGCTCCTGGTCGACTTCGGCTCAGGGTCGCTGTCCAGCCTCCAGCGGTACGCGGGGCTGCACGCCCCGGACGCGATCCTGCTGACCCACCTGCACTGTGATCACATCCTCGACGCCGTGACGTACGTGGTGGTCCGCCGGTACGCCCCGGAAGGCCCCTACCCGGCGCTGCCGGTGTACGCGCCCTCCGGTGCACCGGACCGGCTCGGTGCCGCGTACGGAGACGACGGGACGGTGGAGGACGTCTACCAGTTCTACGCCCTTGAGCCGGGCACCTTCCCGATCGGTCCGTTCACGGTCACCGTCGACCGGGTCAACCACCCCGTCGAGACGTACGGCGTGCGGCTGGAGCACAGCGGTCGGTCGCTGTGCTACTCGTCGGACACGGCACCCTGCGACGCGCTGCTGCGGCTGGCCCAGAACGCCGACGTCTTCCTCTGCGAGGCCAGTTACCTCGACGGTGTGGACAATCCGCCGGATCTGCACCTGACCGGCCGCGAGGCCGGCGAGACGGCGACCAAGGCCGTGGTGGGCCGGCTGCTGCTCACCCATCTGGTGGCCGCCTGGGGCAGCGAGGCGCACACGCTGGAGTCGGCCGCCGCCGCGTACACCGGACCGATCGACGTGGTCCGCCCCGGCGCGAGTTACGACGTCTGACCCAGCACCGCGTGCCCGGCGCGGAGTCTGGCCGGGACACCCCGAGCGAGGTGGACCACCGCACCGCATAGGGTGCAGGCATGGCGCGACCTGACGGGCGAGGGCCCTCTCAACTTCGACCGGTGACCCTGACCCGAGGCTGGAGCACCCATCCGGAGGGCTCGGTGCTCGTCGAGTTCGGCGGCACCCGGGTGCTCTGCACGGCGAGCGTCACCGAGGGGGTGCCCCGCTGGCGCAAGGGCTCCGGGCTCGGCTGGGTGACCGCCGAGTACGCGATGCTGCCCCGGGCCACCAACACCCGCTCCGACCGGGAGAGCGTCAAGGGCCGGGTCGGTGGCCGCACTCACGAGATCTCCCGGCTGATCGGCCGCAGCCTGCGGGCCAGCATCGACCTCAAGGCGCTCGGTGAGAACTCGGTGGTGCTCGACTGCGACGTGCTCCAGGCCGACGGCGGCACTCGGACCGCCGCGATCACCGGCGCGTACGTCGCGTTGCACGACGCGGTGGGCTGGCTTGCCGCCCGCAAGGCGTTGGCCGGCAAGCCGGAGAAGGTGATGCACCGGTCGGTGGCCGCGGTCAGCGTGGGGATCATCGCCGGTGAGGCACGGCTCGACCTCTGCTACGAGGAGGACGTCGTCGCCGAGGTGGACATGAACGTGGTGTGCACCGGTGCGGGTGACTTCGTCGAGGTGCAGGGCACCGGTGAGGCGGGCGTGTTCGCCCGGGAGCAGCTCGACAGTCTGCTCGACCTGGCCGTCGCCGGGTGCGCGGATCTGGCCGAAGCCCAGCGGAAGGCTCTCTCGTGAGCGCGAGGAGTGAGCTTGCGAGCCCCGCAGTCGCGAACAAAGGTGGTTCAGCATGAACAAGGTCCTGCTCGCCACCCGTAACCGGAAGAAGCTGGTGGAACTCCAGCGGATCCTGGACGGCGCGCTCGGCGCGCAGCGGATCGCCCTGCTCGGCCTGGACGACGTCGAGCAGTACGCGGAGCTGCCGGAGACCGGCCTGACCTTCGGCGAGAACGCGCTGATCAAGGCACGGGAGGGTTGCCGTCAGAGCGGGCTTCTGACCATCGCTGACGACTCCGGGCTCGCGGTCGACGCACTCAACGGGATGCCGGGGGTGTTCAGCGCCCGGTGGTCCGGCCAGCACGGCGATGACCGGGCCAACCTTCAGTTGGTGCTGGACCAGATCGCCGATGTGCCCGACGAGCACCGGGCGGCCTCGTTCGTCTGCACGGTGGCCCTGGTGCTGCCCGGCGGCAAGGAGCACCTCGTCGACGGCCGGCAGTCCGGGCGGGTGCTGCGTGCTCCGCGCGGTGATGGTGGGTTCGGCTACGACCCGATCTTCCTGGGTGACGGGCAGGACCGGACCAACGCTGAGCTGACCCCGGCGGAGAAGGACGCGATCAGCCACCGCGGCAAGGCGCTGCGCGAGCTGGCCAAGTTGATTGCCAAGGTGCTGCCGCCCGCCGCCTGACCCGCGGCGGACGACAGCGACCCCGCGGAGATCAGCCGAGCGGGCCGACCTCCCGTTCGATGGCGGCGCGCAGCTCCGGGCCGGCCAGCACCGCGCGGGCCGCCTCCATCACCGGGGCGAGGAACACGTCCGGACCCGGCTGACCGGCTGCCCCGCCCAGTGCGGCGACCGCCGCCCGGCCGGCCGGCGACGGCTCCAGCGGGGCGCGCAGCTGAAGGCCGCGTACGCCGGCCAGCAGCTCCACCGCGAGCAGGCTGGTCAGATTGTCCAGAACCGTGCGCAGCTTCTTGGCCGCCGCCCAGCCCATCGAGACGTGATCCTCCTGCATGCCGCTGGTGGGCAGCGAGTCCACCGAGGCCGGGGCGGCCAGGCGACGGTTCTCGGCGACGATCCCCGCCGCCGTGTACTGGGCGATCATCAGCCCGGAGTTCACCCCGGCGTCGGGGGAGAGGAACGCCGGTAGCTCCCGGGAGCGGGTGACGTCGAGCAGCCGGTCCACCCGGCGCTCGGCGATCGCGCCCACCTCGGCGGCGGCGATGGCGAGGAAGTCCGCGGCGAAGCCGAGCGGCGCGCCGTGGAAGTTGCCGGTCGACTCGACCCGGCCGTCCGGCAGCACCACCGGGTTGTCCACCACGGACACCAGCTCCCGACCCGCGACCGTGCGGACGAAGTCCAGGGTGTCGCGGGCCGCGCCGGCAACCTGCGGCGCACAGCGCATCGAGTACGCGTCCTGCACGGCGTGCGCCAGGTCGTCGCGGTGTGAGTCCATCACCCGGGAGTCCTGCAGCAGCCGGTGGATGTTCGCCGCCGATGCCGCCTGGCCGGGGTGCGGCCGGATGGCGTGCAGCTCGGGCAGGAACGGCCGCTCCGAGCCGAGCATCGCCTCGATGGCCAGCGCGGCGGTCACGTCGGCCATGGCGAACAGGTGCGCCGCGTCGTGGATGGCCAGCAGCAGCATGCCGAGCATGCCGTCGGTGCCGTTGATCAGCGCCAGCCCCTCCTTGGCGGCCAGCTCGATCGGCTTGATTCCGGCGGCGGTCAGCGCGTCGGCCGCGTCCTGCCGCTCGCCGGCCGGGCCGAGGACCCAGCCCTCACCGAGCAGCACCAGCGCGCAGTGCGCCAGCGGTGCCAGGTCGCCGGAGGCACCCAGTGAACCGTGCTCCGGCACCCAGGGGGTGATGTCGTGGTTGAGCAGGTCGATCAGGGCCTCGGCGACCAGCGGGCGGACCCCGGAGCGGCCCAGGGCGAGAGACCGTACGCGTAGCACCATCATCGCCCGGACCACCTCACGCGGCATGGGGGCACCCACCCCGGCGGCATGCGAGCGGATCAGCGCGTGTTGCAGCTCGGCCCGTCGCTCCGGGGCGATGAAGGTGTTGGCCAGCGCCCCGAAGCCCGTGGAGACCCCGTAGACGGGGCGGCCGGACGACTCGATGCTGTCGACGATGGCCCGGCTGGTCGCCATGGCGTCGATCGTGGCCGGGTCGAGGACGACCTTGGCGGTGCCGCGGGCGACCGCGAGCACGTCGTCGGCGGAGATTCCGGTGGGCTGGATGGTCACGGTCGTCATTGCGGCACTCCGTTGAGCAGGACCTGGCGGATCAAGGGAACACCGGGCCGGTAGGCCAGGTGCAGGTACGAGGGGGCGTCCAGCACGATCAGGTCGGCGCGGGCGCCGGGGGTGAGCACGCCGATGTCGTCGCGGCGCAGTGCCTGCGCGCCGCCGGCGGTGGCGGCCCAGACCGCCTCGGCCGGGGTCATCCGCATCTCGCGGACCGCGAGGGCCACACAGAACGGCATAGACGAGGTGTACGAGGAGCCAGGGTTGCAGTCGGTGGCCAGCGCGACGGTGACACCGGCGTCGAGCAGCCGGCGAGCGTCCGGGTAGGGCGAGCGGGTGGAGAACTCGGCACCGGGCAGCAGGGTCGCCACCGTGCGGGTCCCCGACCCGTCGCTGTGGGCCGTGCCGACCAGCGCGGCCACGTCGGCGTCGCTGAGGTGGGTGCAGTGGTCGACGCTGGCCGCGTCCAGCTCCACGCCGAGCTGCACCCCCGGGCCGGGGCCGAGCTGGTTGGCGTGGATGCGAACGCCCAGCCCGGCGCCCTGACCGGCGGCCAGGATCGCCCGGGCGTGGTCGACGTCGAAGGCGCCCTGCTCGCAGAACACGTCGATCCACTTCGCGTGCGGTGCGGCGGCGGCCAGCATCGGCCCGCAGACCAGCCCGACATAGTCGTCGGGGCGGTCGGCGTACTCGGCGGGCACCACGTGCGCGCCGAGGAAGGTGGTCTCGGTGCTGGCCTCGGCGGCGATCCGCAGCGAGCGGGCCTCGTCGGCGACGGTCAGCCCGTACCCACTCTTGATCTCCATGGTGGTGGTGCCCTGGCGCAGCGCCTCCCCGCGCAGCCGGCGCACGGTGGCCCGCAGCTCGTCGTCCGTGGCGGCCCGGGTCGCGCCGACCGTGGTCCGGATCCCACCGCCGGTGTACGGCTGGCCGGCCATCCGGGCGGCGAACTCGGCGGCGCGGTCGCCGGCGAAGACCAGGTGGGCGTGGCTGTCCACGAAGCCGGGCAGGACGGCGGCCCCACCGGCGTCGATTCGACGGTCGGCGGCCGGCGCGTGCGTGGACGGCCCGACCCAGGCGACCCGGCCCTCCTCGACCAGCACGGCCGCGTCGCGGCGGATGCCCAGCGATCCCCGGCCGGCACCGTTGGTGACCAGCTCCCCGATGTTGTCGACCAGCAGACTGCTCATGTTGGTGTCACTGCCTCGATCGACGCCGACAACTCGGTCGGCACGTCCACGGTCAGGTGCCGGCCCTCGGACACCACCACCCGGCCGTCGACCACGACCTGCTCGACGTCCGCCGCGGACGCCGCGAAGAACACGCCCAGCGGTGGCACCCCGGCGGTGCGGGCGCTGTCCAGTCGTACCGTGACCAGGTCGGCGCGGGCGCCGACGGCGATCCTTCCGGCGTCGGCCCAGCCCAACGCGACGTGCCCGGCGGCGCTGGCCGCCGTCAACAGGTCGACCGGGGTGAAGTGGCCGCGGCGGCGGGTGCGTAGCCGCTCGTCCAGCTCCACCGCCCTGGCCTCCTCGAACAGGTCGATCACGGCGTGGCTGTCGCTGCCCAGGCTCAGCCGGATCCCCGCGTCGGCCATCCGCCGGGCCGGGCCGATCCCGTCGGCGAGGTCCCGCTCGGTGGTCGGGCAGAGGCACACCCCGGTCCGGTTCTCGCCGAGCAGCGTGAGGTCGGCGCTGGTCGGGTGCGTGGCGTGCACGGCGGTGGTGTCCGGCCCGAGCACGCCGTGCTCGGCGAGCAGCGCGGTGGGCGTGCGCCCGTGCACGGCCCGGCACTCGTCGTTCTCGGCGGGCTGCTCGGAGAGGTGCACGTGCAGTGGCGCCTGCCGCTCCCGGGCCCAGTCGGCGACCGTGCGGAGCTGATCGGCCGGGACCGCCCGCACCGAGTGCACGGCCGCGCCGACCCGGGCGTGTGAGTCCATCGGCTGGAACGCTGCCGCCCGCTCCGCCCAGCGGGCCGCGTCACCGTCGCCGAAGCGGCGCTGCGGCCCGGCGAGCGCCTGACCATCCACAGTGGACGTGAGGTAGCAGGCGTCCAGCAGGGTGAGTCGGATCCCGGCGTGCGCGGCGGCCTCCACCAGCGCCGCGCCCATCGCGTTCGGGTCGTCGTAGGCGCCGCCGTCGGGCCGGTGGTGCAGGTAGTGGAACTCGCCCACGCAGGTGATCCCGGCGAGGGCCATCTCGGCGTACACGGCTCGGGCCAGGGCGAGGTAGGTGTCCGGGTCCAGCCGGTCCGCGATGGCGTACATCTGGTCGCGCCAGGTCCAGAAGTCGCCCCGACCGCCGTGGGTCCGCCCGCGCAGCGCCCGGTGGAACGCGTGCGAGTGCACGTTGGACAGGCCAGGCAGGGTCAACCCGGGCAGCGGCACGGCGTCGGCGTACACGTCCACTCCGGCGGCTGGACCTCCGGCCCCGACGAGCGGCGTGAGCGCCGTGATTCGGCCGCCCTCGACCTCGATCAGCACGTCGGGTGTCGGTTCGGTGTGCTCGGGCAGCCAGGCGTACTCGGCGAGCCAGCGGGTCGGAGTCATCGGCATGTCAGCTCCTCCAGCACCCGGGCCAGCGCCCGTACCCCGGCGGCGCAGTCGTCGTCGGTCGCGGCCTCGGCGGGGGAGTGCGACACCCCCGACGGGTTGCGCACGAAGAGCATCGCGGTGGGCAGGTGCGCGGCGAGCACCCCGGCGTCGTGCCCCGCCCCGGTGGGCAGCACCGGCGCGTCGAGCAGCGTGGCCAGCCGTTTGGCCAGCCCGCCGTCGAAGGAGACCAGCGGGGTGGCCGACTCCTCGGTGACGGTCACCTCCGTACCGTCGCGGCGGGCCCGCTCGGCGAGCTTGCCCCGCACCGCGTCGACCAGCCCGGCGAGGGTCTGCGGGTCGGCGGCCCGGGCGTCCAGCCAGCCGGTCACCTTCGACGGGATCGCGTTGGTGGCGTTGGGTTCGACGGCGACCCGGCCCACGGTGGCGTGTGCGCCGCGCAGCCGGGCCTCCTTGTTGGCCGCCAGCACCGTGAACGCGTACGTGAGCATCGGGTCGCGGCGGTCGACCATCCGGGTGGTGCCCGCGTGGTTGCCCTCGCCGACGACCTCGAAGCGCCACCGACCGTGCGGCCAGATCGCGCTCGCCACCGCGACCGGCGCGTCCGTCTCAGCGAGCGCGCGGCCCTGCTCGACGTGCAGCTCCACGAAGGCGCCGAACCGGCCCAGCAACTCCGGGCGGGCGCCCGTCGGCCGGTCGCCGAGCGCCTCGGCGAAGCTCACCCCGGCCGCGTCGCGCAGGCCGGCAGCACGCTCCGGCGGCAGCGCGCCAGTGAGTAGCCGCGACCCCAGGCACGGTACGCCGAAACGCGCACCCTCCTCCTCGACGAACGCGGCCAGCACCAGCGGCCGGATCGGGGTGACGCCGGCGGCGCGAAGCTCATCCACGGCGAGGAAAGCGCTGACGATGCCGAGCGGCCCGTCGTACGCCCCGCCGTGCGGCACCGAGTCGAAGTGGCTGCCGGTGAGCACCGCGTCGGAGGCCTCCGGGTCACCCCAGTGGGCGAAGAGGTTGCCGTTGCCGTCCTCGGTGACCGGCATGGCGCGATGCTCGGCCTGCGCGCGGAACCAGGCCCGCAGCTCCAGCTCCGGCTCCGTCAACGCGTACCGCAGGTAGCCACCACTGTCGGCGTCCCGTCCGACCGGCGCGATGTCGTCCCAGAGAGCCCGGAACCGGGCGGGAAGGTTGTCGGTCACGCGGGTCCCTCGGTCATCGGGACCCGGACGCCAGTGCGGTCGGCGACCTCGCGGGCGATGTCGTAGCCGGCGTCGACGTGCCGGATGACGCCCATCGCCGGGTCGTTGGTGAGCACCCGCTCGATCTTCTGCCCGGCCAGCGCGGTGCCGTCGGCCACGCAGACCTGCCCGGCGTGGATCGACCGGCCCATGCCCACGCCGCCGCCCTGGTGGATGGACACCCAGGAAGCGCCGCTGGCCGTGTTGATCAGCGCGTTGAGCAGCGGCCAGTCGGCGATCGCGTCGGAGCCGTCAGCCATCCCCTCGGTCTCCCGGTACGGGCTGGCGACACTGCCGGTGTCCAGGTGGTCCCGGCCGATCACGACCGGGGCGGAGAGTTCGCCGGAGGCGACCATCTCGTTGAACCGCACACCCGCCTTGTCCCGCTCGCCGTAGCCGAGCCAGCAGATCCGGGCCGGCAGGCCCTGGAAGGCGACCCGCTCGCCGGCCAGCCGCATCCAGCGGGCCAGGGACTCGTTCTCCGGGAACAGCTCCAGGATGGCCCGGTCGGTGGCCGCGATGTCGGCCGGGTCGCCGGAGAGCGCCGCCCACCGGAACGGACCCTTACCCTCACAGAACAACGGCCGGATGTACGCGGGCACGAAACCGGGGAAGTCGAAGGCGCGCTCGTAGCCGCCGAGCTGCGCCTCGCCCCGGATCGAGTTGCCGTAGTCGAACACTTCGGCGCCGGCGTCGAGGAAGCCGACCATCGCCTCGACGTGCGTCGCCATCGACGCCCGGGCCCGGTCGGTGAACTCGGCCGGCTTCGCAGCCGCGTAGTCACGGGCGTTGGCCAGCTCCACCCCCACCGGCAGGTACGCCAGTGGGTCGTGCGCGCTGGTCTGATCGGTCACGATGTCGATCTCGACGCCACGGCTCAGCAGCTCCGGAAAGACCTCGGCGGCGTTGCCGACGACGCCGACGCTCAATGCCCGGCGATCCCGCTTCGCCGCGCGGACCCGCTCGATCGCGTCGTCCAGGGAGTCGGCTACCTCGTCCAGGTAGCGGTCGTGCACCCGCCGGTCGAGGCGGGTCCGGTCCACGTCGACGATCAGGCAGACGCCGCCGTTCATGGTGACCGCGAGCGGCTGCGCGCCGCCCATCCCACCGCAGCCGGCCGTCAGCGTCAGCGTGCCCGCGAGGGTGCCCGCGAATCGTTTGGCCGCGACGGCCGCGAACGTCTCGTAGGTGCCCTGGAGGATGCCCTGGGTGCCGATGTAGATCCACGAGCCGGCGGTCATCTGCCCGTACATGGTCAGGCCGAGCTGCTCCAACCGGCGGAACTCCGGCCAGGTCGCCCAGTCGCCGACCAGGTTGGAGTTGGCCAGCAGCACCCGGGGCGCCCACTCGTGGGTACGCATGACACCGACCGGGCGGCCCGACTGCACCAGCATCGTCTCGTCCTCGCGCAGGTCGGTCAGCGTGCGGACCAACGCGTGGTACGACGGCCAGTCCCGCGCCGCCTTGCCGGTGCCGCCGTAGACCACCAGGTCGTCGGGGCGTTCGGCCACCTCGGGGTCGAGGTTGTTCATCAACATCCGCAGGGCTGCCTCCTGCGGCCACCCGCGGGTGGTGAGCTGGCTGCCCCGAGCGGCACGGACGGGCTGGGTCATCTTTGGTCTCCTCCGGTCAACCGAGGAACAACTGACGGCGGGCCGCGGAGGCTTCGAAAGCCTCCAATCGGCGCTGGGTGTCGGCCGGCGCGGCGTCGCAGATCGCCTGCAACAGCACCATGGCCAGGGTCATCGGGGCGGTGTGCAGGTCGAAGACGAGCTGCGCGCCGACCGCTGCGGGAAGCACCACGTCGGCGTGCTCGGTGGCCGGGCTGACCGGCGAGTCGGTGATCGCCACCACGGTCAGCCCGGCGGCGCGGGCGTCGCGTAGCGCGTCCAGGGTCTCCCGGGGGTAGCGGGGCAGCACGAAGGCGAGCACGGCGGACGCCCCGGCCTCGGCTGCCTGCTCCAGGCGGTCGGTGAGCAGGCTGCCGCCGTCGTCGAGCACCCGTACGTCCGGGTGCACCTTGGCCGCGAAGTAGGCGAAGTACGCGGCCAGCGGCGCGGCGGCGCGCAGGCCGAGCACCGGCAGCGGGCGGCTCTCCGCGAGTAGCCGCCCAATCTCGGCGATCCGATCCCGGTCGGCGAGTTGACCGGCCAGCCGGTCCAGGTTGCTCATCTCCGCGCGTACCGCCTGCTGGAGTTCGTTGCCGCCGTCCGCCGACCCGCCGGGAGCGGCGGCGGTCAGGTCACGCAGCCGGCGGCGCAGGGCCGGGTAGCCGTCGTGGCCGAGCGCGACGGCGAACCGGGTGACCGACGGCTGGCTGACCCCGGCCAACTCGGCGACCTCGGCGGCGGACAGGTACGCCACGGCGGGGGCGTGCTGCACGAGGCAGTGCGCGATCCGGCGCTGGGTGGGGGTGAGCCGCACCCCTTGGAACAGGTCGAGCACCCGGTCAGCGGGTGCCGCGTCAGTTCCCTCATTCATGAGCTGACTCTATGCATAGAAACTTTCACGAAGCAAGGGGCGGCCCACCCGCCAAAGGGCACCGGCCGGGGCCGGCCGGGTTGGACGACGGTCGGTACTATCCGCACGGCGGTTCAACGGAGGAGTGCGCATGCAGCCGGAAGGCCCCTACAGGTTCACCCACGCGCTCGGCGGGTCACCGGTGGGGAAGGCGTGGGCCGCGATCGACGAGCAGGGCCGGTTCGTCACCGTGGCGGTGCTCGACGCCACCGTTGCCGCCACACCCGGCTGGCGCGAGGCGTTCGCTGGGGCCGCCGACCTGCTGGCCCAGTCGCCCGACCCGGTCCCCTACACGTACGCCGACTTCTCCGTCGCCGCGCCGTGGGTGGCCTATCCGGCCGAGGCCGGCCCCGGTGCTGAAAAGTTGTTCCGAGCCCTCGGCGTCGACTACACACCCGCCCCGACGGCCGCCCCACCGACGTCCGCCCCACCGCTGGTGTCCGCGCCGCCCTTGGTGTCCGCGCCGCCCGTCTCGGCCCCGCCGCAGCCGGTCTCCGGTGGACCTCAGGCCCCGTGGGCCGTGCAGACGGGCCCGATCCCGGGTCAGCTGGTGCCCGCAGCCCCGCACCCGATCTCCGGCGTACCCGCCTCGCCGGCTGCGGTGACCTCGTCACCACCGGCCGCCTTCATAGCGCCGACGAGTGGGCCGGGCGCCGACACGTTCGTCTCACCGGCCCGCCGCATCACCCCGTCCGCGCCGCAGCGCCGTCGGACCGGCCTCTGGGTCGGAATCGCCGCCCTGGTCCTGGTGGTACTGGCCGGCGCCGGCGGCGTGGCGCTCTGGAAGGGCTCGGACGGCAAGCCGACGGATGTTGCGGGCACCGCCACTGCCGCGCCGCCCTCGATGCCGGCCGCACCGCCGCAGTTGCCCGGCATCGAACCGCCGCAGGGAGGCAAATGGCCGCCCCAGTGGCCGAGGTTCAACGAGCGGGACAACGTGCGCACGTTGACCAACCTCGAAGGGCTCGGCTTCCCGGTCAAGGTCCCGTTGGATTGGACCTGCACGCTGGGCGGCCAGGCCGAGGGGTTCGCCAAGTACAACTGCGGGCAGGCGGCTTCTGGGGCGGGGACGATGGGCGGCGAGCTGATCGTTCGGAACTGCCCGCAGCCGTGTGACGAGCGGCGCCAGTCCGCCATGCGGATGGCCGAGGAGGCGTGGGGCGCGCGGTGGGTCCGCAGCGGCCAAGCCACCACCTACGGCGAGGCGCTCATCAACGCCGACGGCGAGCAGCGACACGGTCTGGTCGTCGTCGCCTACTACCGTGGCGGCCCGGATGGCGTCACCGACCGGCAGTTCGTGCTGCGGTTGACCGGTCCGGCGCAGGAGGCCAACCAGCTGCGCCGAATCGCGAGCTACCTGCGGGACGTCCTCATCTTCTGACGTTGACGCGGATGTGCGTGCGCGTGGCCCGCACATCCGCGCCATCGGCACTCATCGTCCGGCGTCGGCGATCCAGGCCGTCATCCGCGCCGCGAACTGCTGCTCCGAGAATCCGTTGGCGTGTGCTCGGATGCGGTGCTGCGACAGCTCCGACAACCGTTGGACCAGCGGCACGAAGCTCTGCGGGTCGACGGAGTCGACGAGGAAGCCGGTTTCTCCGTCAACGACGGTTTCCAGCAGGCCACCGCGACGAAGACCCACCACCGGAGTGCCACACGCCTGGGCCTCGACCGGGATGATGCCGAAATCCTCGTGAACCGGGAACAGCAGAGCCCGCGCACCCCAGTAGAGCTGGCGAAGCCGCTCCTTCGAGGGCCGCACCTCGAATGTCACCGGCACCCCGACCCGCTCCGCGGCACGCCGCAACGCGCTTTCCTCTGGACCCGAGCCGGCGATGACCACCGGCAGGCCGGCCGCCTCGGCGATCTGGATGATCAAATCGAAGTTCTTGTACGGGATCCATCGCCCGACCCCGAGCAGGTATTCCCGTGCCTGATTCTGGTCCTCGACGGGTGCCGAGGCGAAGTAGTCGACGTCCACCGGCGGATTGATGACGACCGCGTCGCGCCGCCAGTAGCGGGCGATCCTGGCCCGCACCTCCTCCGAGTTGGCGGCGTAACCGTGTACGTGGCGGCTGAGCCGGACATCGGCCGTCTGCAGCACGCGCCGTGGCACCGTCAGCAATGGGTTGGAGCCCCGCCCGTCGAAGTTAGGGCTCCAGATGTACCGGGCGGGGGAGTGCACGTAGCTGAGGTAGCGGGTGTGCTCCGAGGAACCGAGGCGCACGGTGTGGGCGAAGGCGTGGCTGGATGAGATCACCAGGTCGAACCGCTCCTGGCTGAGCGTCCGCCACACCAGCGGCATCAACGGCAACGCCCCGGCTTTCGACCGGCGCAGCGGTGTCCGCGCCATCCACGACTCCCGCAGGTTGGGCTCGACGGCGTCGTGGTCCTTCCAGAGCACGAAACGCTCAGCGTCGGGCAGCAGGTTGCTGATCTGCCGGAAGACGTTCTCCGAGCCGCCGGTGGCGCCGAACCACTCGTGGACGAGCGCGACACGAGCGCTCGCCAGGTGGTCGAGCGGGCGCGTCGCGCCGGGGTGGGGGACGGCGGAAAAGTGGTCTACCACTGTTAGCTCCTCATGGCAGGGGACTTGCGGCGTCCGGCCGAACCGGACGGCCCTATCGATCGCTGCTCGCCGTCCGCTGTTCGCTGGGGGTCTTACTGGTCGCCGATTGCACGCTGATCTGCGCAAAGCCCTCGCGCAGCTTTCGTCGGAGCACTTTGGCGAGTGGCCGCTCCACGAACCGGTTAGTCAGGTACGCGAGCAGGAGCACGCCGGCCAGGAAACCGGCCACAAGAAGCCACGGCGATACCGAGTCGTGGAACCGGTTCACGACTATCCGACTGAACTGCATGTGCAGCAGGTACACCGGGTACGTGAGTGCCCCGATGACCGTCAGACCACTCCACCTGAGCCAGGAGAACCAGCCCAGCGCCACCGCCACCATCAGCGCGAAGAAGAAGAACATCACGGGGAGCGCGACCTCGAACGAGATGACAGTTCGCTCCGCGTTCTGTCCCTCCACCCGCCGCCCCAGTGTGATCACGCCGATGACCATGGACGTGCCGAGGATCCCCCAGGACACCAGGTTCGGGCCGAACCGGTAGATCAGGTACAGCGCGATGCCGGCGATGAAGTATGGGGCGAAGCCCGCCTCGAAGAACTGGATCAGTGGTTTGACCTGCGAGTACTCGGCGTAAAGGGCTGCGGTCATCCACAGCACGCAAAAGAGCACGACACGTTTGTAGGTCAGCCCGAACCACACGACGACCGCGAAGAGAAGGTAGAACTTCAGCTCGACGAAGAGGGTCCAGTACACCGAGTCGATATTGGGAACGCCGACGAAGGTCTGCAGCATCGTCGCGTTGATGAGGACGTGCGACGGCTGTGGCGAACCGCTCTCGAGCGGCCACAGCGTGAGGGCGGCCGAGGTTGCCAGCACCGCGAGGACATACGCGGGCATCAGGCGGGTCACCCGTGAAACGGCGAAGTCGGCGACCGACCTTCCCCAACAGCTCATGCAGATGACGAACCCGCTGATGACGAAAAAGAACTCGACGCCCATCCAGCCGTAGCGGAAAACGGTGACGATGGGATCGCCGAAGATCCCAGTCACGCTCCTGCCCCAGGCTCCACGGTTGTCGTTGTCGACAAACACGTGGAAGCCGAGTACCGCGAGGGCGGCGCAGAAGCGCAACAGATCCAGGATGTAGAGGCGGTCGCCGCGAGGGCGGCGCGACGGACCAGATGCGGTCTCGCGGGGAGCTACCTCGGGCGGCAGGGCGGGACGGTCCGGAGTGCCGTTCATCCCGGTCATCAGACCGGTCTGCGCAGTCATGAATTCCTCACTTGATCGCCACCAGGTCCTCCTGGGAAGTCTCGTCGGCGCCGCGACCGAGCTTCTTGAGGACAAATGACAGGAACGTACGCCGAAGCTGGGGCACGGCCGCCACATAGCCGACCCAGATCAGCAGGATGGCCACGCAGGACGCGATGAGGCGCAGCAGCCCGGGGCCGGCCAACAGGTATCCGGCGGCAGCGGCGGCGGCCGCGCCGGGCAGCGCAATGGCGAGCAGACGCATGCTGAAACCCAGCACCGACAGCAACCGTGCCGAGATGAGGAACATCAGAACGCCGCCGAGCGACGAAGCGGCACCGATCGTGAAAGCGCCCCACTGCTTGTACAGCAGCAGGTTGAACGCGATGGGTATGCCGAAGGAGAGCGCCATCACGATCGCGACCTGGAAGTTGGACCCTCGGGCGTTCAGCACCTTGACAAAGGTGTAGCCGAGCACGTGTGCCCAGATCCCGAGTGCGAAGCCCAACAGCAGCACCGACGAGACGTCCACCGCCCGGTTGTCGAACTCGCCTCGGGCATACAGGAGGGTAACGATCCCCCGGCTGTTCAGAGAGAGGACCAGGGCGAGAGGGATGGCAACCAGGATCACCGGTGGGATCAAGCGGCGGAGCCCGCCGCCCACCTCATGGGCCTTCATACGCGAGAACGAAGCCAGGCCGGCCAGGCCCAGCGGCGCGGCGAGCAGAGCCATGCACGAGTCGACCACGAAACGCGCGTACTCGGTGGCCGCCACCACCTCTACGCCGAGTAGTGAGCCGACGGCCCGCTCGACGCCGATCGAGCCCTGGAGGATCACGGGAATCAGCAGCAGGGGCCGCAGCCGCCGCCAGAACATCCCGAGCGCCACCTTGGTGGCTGCCCGGTCCGGGTGGCGGGGACCGGGTGCATCCCCCTCCTCGCGCAGATAGCCCCGGCGTCGGAGCCAGTAGGCGCCCAGGCACCACAGCACGATGTACGGCACGGTGAAGCCCCATGCCAGCACCGACACGTGTCCGGTCATCCAGGCGATCACCGTGGCGAGGATCAGGCCGATGCTCTGGCAGGAGGGCCGGAGGTTGATCAGGCGGACGTCGTCGTTTGCCAGGCCAACAAGGGTGTACAGGTTGTACAGGACGTAGAACGGCACGCCCAGCGCGGCGATGCCGAGCATGGTCGCCGCGATGCTCGCAGTGTGTGGATCGAGCCCGGGCCCGAGTAGCCCGACCCACAGGTCCCGGCCGAAGATGAGGGCCACTGCCAGAACCACGGAGAAGACGGCCAACAGCAGATGTACCGCACGGTAGAGCGCCTGAGCCAACGCGGGCCGCTCCTGGCGGTACTGCACGTACAGCGGCAGGAACCCTGCGGAGAGAGCGTCGGCGGTGAAGAAGTTGATAGGGATCAACGTCGCCGTCAACGCGATGCGGTTGGCCGCCACCACCCGCCCCGCCCCGAAGAGCGCGGCCAGCAGGACCTCGCGGAGCAGGCCGAGGATCTTGCCGGCGATGCCGCCGAGGACCAGACGGAAGAAGACCTTGCCCATTCTCAGTCCTGGCGCTGTGTGATCAGGTGCGCGAAGTCAGCGAGGTAGTCCCGTGCGCAATGGTCGAGGAGGAAGGTGGGGGGCAGTAGATTGGCGCGCGGTCCCCGGTCAGCGGTCACCTTCTGCACCACGTCGGCGAGCGCTTCGGAATCCGGCGTGTCGACCTCGTGCAGCACTCGGCTCAGCGCCTCCGACCGGATTGACCCGGCGGTGACGACGCAAGGCAGGCCCGACGCCAACGCCTCCAGCACCGCCATCGGGAGCCCTTCCAGACGTGCGGTGGTGAGCAGTGACACGTCGGCCGCGGAGTAGTAGTCGCGTACCGCGTCCGCCTCGACGCGTCCGGTGAACCGGACCATGTCCTCCAGTTGGAGCTTGCGGACCACGCCCCGCAGCCTGCCCTCGTCCGGGCCGTCGCCGACGATCACGAACCGGTACCGGCCACCGAGGCCGCGGTCGCGCAGGGTCGCCGCCGTTTGCAGCGCACGATCGACCCGCTTCTGCACGTGCAGGCGACCGACGCAGCCGACGATCACGGTCTCTTCGTCGATTCCCAGCTCGCGTCGGATCCGGGCCCGGGCTGCGCTGTCGAACGCGTGGTCCTCGGCTCGGACGCCGTTGGGAATCAAGCGAACCTTGCCCGGGGACGCGGCCCAGTTCTGGGGTGCCGCGGTCAGCGACTCGACCACGTTCTCGCCGACCGCGACGAGGCGGTCGAAATCGCGGTACCGGGCCAGGTCACGGACCAGGCCGAAGGCATTCTTGGGCGTGCCGGCCAGGGAACGAGCGCTGGGTGCCCGCAGCTTTGAGCCCAACTCCATGGCGGACGTGCCGTGCACCTGAAGCACGAACGGCGTTCGGGGGTGCCGGGCCCGCTCCCGGATCACCGAGTAGGAGCCGGCGCTTACCGAGAAGACCACACTCGGCGGGGTTCCGGTAGCGACCCAGTGTGCTCGGGACTCTTCCCACCAGGCGTGCGAGTAGCGACCGGGACGGGTGCCCGCCAACGAAGTCACCTCGACACCGTCCTCCGTGAACCTTCCGGTCCGGCCCGGGATCGCCGTGGTGACAATCTGCACCCGCGGCACGTGCAGGGCCCATTCGGCGGCCAGCCGCCAGGCGAGAGTTTCCATTCCACCGGTGTGGTGGTGCGGCGTTGACCGGGAATGGATGAGAATTGACTCGATCACGATAGGTCCCTATACAACGACTCGAGTTTGTCGGTCTGTCGGCTCAGGTTGAACCGGTTTTCGACGGTCTGCCGTCCGACCTTGCCGAACCGTTTACAAAGATCCTTGTCGCGTAATAGTTCGATCAGCCGGTCTGCGAGCGCGGCGACGTCTCGTTCGGGCACCAGGAAGCCGTTCGCCCCGTCCGTCACCGCCTCGGGGATGCCGCCGTGGTGGGTCCCGACCACCGGCTTACCGGAGGCGGCCGCCTCCAGAAGGACCATCCCCAGCCCTTCCTGGTCACCGTCCTGGGCCGTCACGCTCGGCAGGCAAAGTAGCGTCGACTGACTCAACCACTGGAGGGTGTCACTGTGCTTCTGCGCACCCAGGAAACGCACCCCCGCCTCAACCCCGAGCTCCCGGGCAAGCGAGCTGAGGGAATCGCGCAGCGGACCCTCGCCGATGAGCACCAGTTCGGCGGCCGGAACCGCCTTGCGTACCTCGGCGAATGCCCGCAGCAGGTACTGCGTCCCCTTTTTCTCGACCAGCCGCGCTACGTGCAGGATCCGGGGTGCCTCGACGGGATCGGACGGCTGGATGGCATCGATGTCCACCCCAATAGGTAGGACGTGGCACCGCTCGGCGGGGTAGCCCCATTCCACCGCGCGTCGTCGGATGTGCTCGGACACGCAGATGAACACGGCACCCTCTGCGAAGAGAGAGTGACGCCAGGTGACGTAGTTCAACCACGAGGGTTTCTTTGACGTCACCATCTTCGCCCGACTGACCGTTACGTCGAAGCCGTGCAGCGTCGTGACCAGCGGTACTCCGAGCGCCTTCGCGGTGGGAACCGCGTACACCCCCTCGACGCCGAAATGGGCGTGCAGCAATGCGGTGCCACGCTTTGCGAGGGCGCCAACCAATGCCTCTGAGCGGCGGGTCAGCGTGTACGACAGAATCGCGGACCTGCCGAACTCGGCGACGCTAACCGACTCGGTTCCCGGCCGGGTCGGGACCGGGTCGCGGCCCACGAACAACGGCCGGAAGGTGCGCATCGCCAGGGCCTGGTTCGGGATGAACGTCTCCGACGGCAGGAACTGTTGATGTCGCAGGATCCCGACGGTGGGCAGTGGCATGGTCGTTCGGCTCCTCGCGGTTGCCCACCAGGAGGTAGGCGACCAGCAGCGAAAGGATAGGAAGGAGATGGATGTCGCCGAAGATCTCGGTGTTGTCGCCCAACCCGTGGATCAGCGTCCACGCGATCGCGGCGGTGGTCCACAGTGCGAAGGTCCGATTCTGATCCCCGCCGGCCGTCACGGCCCGGACGGCGAGCCGCAATGCGAGCGCGAAGAACACGGCGGTCAGCACCAGCCCAGCCAGGCCTGTGGCGGCCCATGCCGCCAGGAGGACGTTGTGCGGCGGGAAACTGCGGTAGATGTCGTGTTCGCGTGCGTACGCCCCGAAGCCAGCGTCCCAGCCACCGTAACCGAGGCCGAGGAGCGGATCCCGCAGGAACGCCTCGGCACCGAAGCCCCAGATAGCCGTCCGGTCGCCGAAGGACTTGGCCAGCGCCTGAGCGAAGCCGAGATCGGCGGCGAGCAGTACGCCCACGACAACGATGAGCAGACCCGCGCCGACGAGCCCGAGCGACAGCCGGCGGTTCGCGCGCCCCGACGGGCGGCGGTGACTGCCATGCCGAGGCGGGCCCGACTCGGCCGTCCGTCGGGCCCGAGTGAAGCGTTGAACGGCGAGTACGGAAGCGGGCAGGGCGACCGCGAGGAGCGTGGCCGATTTCGAGCCGGTGACAGGCACCGCCGCCAGCGCGACAAAGCCCACGATCCGCGTCCAGCGGGTGCCGGTAATCGTCGCGACGGCGAACGCGGCGGCCGCGTTCACACCGAGGAACAACCCGGCGACGTTCGCGTTGACGAACACCCCGCCGGACTTTGCCTCGTCGAAGACGTTGTTCGGACTTCCCGTAAAGAGGGCGGCGATGGTGTTCTGCCCGCTGACGATCCCGGCGATCGAGCGCAGGAACGCGTCCTCCACGCCGGGCAGGACCCGGAAGATGAGTACGAGCACTGCCTCGGCCACGATCCAGGGCCAGTACCAACGTTCAATCCGGCGCAGCAGGCCGGGATCCTGGCGGACGGCCTGGAGCATCAGCGTCAGCGTGACGATGAACTGGCCGAGCAGGGCGATCAAGGGCAGACCGGCCCGCGGGTCCGGCGACCAGGCCAGTGCGAGCAGCCGTACCACGAGCAGGGCGATCAGGACGCGGAACAGGCCGAGGCGGAGTAGGCCGACACCGGAGTCGCGCCGGGCCGCCAACAGCACTCCCGGCACCAGCAGGATGGTGACCACCGTTGACGCCGCGACGTCCGTGCTGCCCTTAGGCAACAGGTAGAACTGCGGCACGGCGAGGAAGAGAACGAGGCAGGCCGCAGCCCAAGGCGCCGATCCGATCGCGATCGCCCAGGCTCCGGCTGAGCGGACCCTAGCCACGAGGCCTTCCGGCGTCGTCCGCCGGCCGCGTCACCACCTCGTCGGCGCGCCGTGGCATCCGGTTCGCGATGTCGCGCAGGAGACCTCCCCGGGAGCTCCAACCGAAGTCGCTGGCGTACTGGACGCGGGCCGCGAGCACGTCGTCCGAAGGGGGCCGGATCGTGGCCAGCACCTGGTCGATGAAGGCGCCAGCTGAGGTCGCGGCAGTGATGTGTTCGGTCGCCCGAGCCGCCTGCACGACGTCCGGGATGGGGGTGCTGATCACGTTCAGACCGGAGGAAAGGTATTCGTAGCACTTGAGGGGACTGACACCGGCGGTGTAATCGTTCAGCGAGTACGGGATCAACCCCACGCTGCACGTACCCGCCTCGGCGGCGAGTTGGTCGAGCGGGAGCATTCCCAGGTATCGGGCGCCGAGCCTTTCGAGTTCGGCCAGCTCGCGGTCGAATCCACCTCCACCCGCTGCGATCGGGCCGGCGAGGAGAAGCTCGCCGTGCCCCTGAAGCGCGGTGGCAAGCGTCCGCAGCAGTTCGAAGTCCAGTTTGTGTGGCGTGAGGTTGCCCGCGAACAGCGCGGCGGGCCGCCTTTGGGCCGCCGGCTGGCTGCCGGCGGAGAAGACGTCGACCTCGGCGACGTTTGGAAGGGTGAGGATCTCGCTGAACCCGACGTCGTTCAGGTGGGCGGTAACGGCCCCGCTGGTGCCGATCGTCAGGTCGGCACGCTCCGCGAGGCTCCGTTCGCCAGCGGACACGGCCGAGCCGTCGATGCCGGGGAACGCCTGGAAGATGTCGACGCAGTGGTAGAGGGTGTAGTCCGCGTACTGCTCAAGGCCGTACGTAACGGGGGTGAAGGTCCAGAGGATCCGCGGACTCGGGCTGCGCCGCCACTCGGCCACGGCCCGTTCCAGCAGCAGCCGGTTGGGCAGCCGCGTCGGTGCCTGATGAATCGGCACGATGAGTGGCGAGATGACCGTGGCCCGCTCAGGAATGGGGCGGTAGGTAGTCGTCTTCTCGTGTCCGACAACCGAGTGCCGCAGTCGCTTGACGATGCGGGCGACGTCCTTCGCGTCGAGCCGCACCCGCCGGAGACCGAGAGACTCCACGAAGTAGGTGTCGAAGTCACGGGCCAGTTCCCGTACGACGTAGTGCTGGTTCGTGGCGATCGGAGAGTTCCACTCGGCGGTGCCGAGGATCAGAATCGTCGGTGCTGCCGACCCGGCTCCGGAGAGAGGGTCCGGGGGCGAAGGTGGTGTCGTCACGTGTCTCTTCCGGATTCGTCCGGCCACTTGATTGCGCTGCGGCCGCAGGTGTGCAGACCGCGCGGCAGCGGTGGTGCGTGCATGACGGGACGCACCACCGTTACCTCCCGATCCCCGTTCGGTGTGGCGCGCTCCGCCAGCCCAACGGGGCTGTGCCGGGCGCGCCCGCAGACGGGCAGCAGCGAGGGCTGCCCGTCAAACCCGGGTTAATAGACCTCAACGCCGACCCTCCTGTCAATGGTGGCCTGGCGCCCGTCTGGACGGGTACCACCGCAGGGTACGAAAGTCCGCGCAGTATGGCCAGATTTGGGAGCCGATGGGTGTCCGGGTAACGCGGATGAAATGGCTCTTCGGTCAGTTCGTGTCGACGAGGGACCGATATCGGCCCGTCTGCGGGGAACACTGGTGCTCCCTTACTGTGGACGCATGACCGACGACATCGTCCTCCTGCTTAGGCGGGCCGGTTTCGGTCCCACCGCAGCGGAGGTAGGTGCCGCACGTCGACTCGGTTACGCATCGACCCTGTCCGGTGTCGTAGCTCCGGCCGGCCCGGATGTCGGCGCGACCAGCGCACCGACGCCCAATCTGGGGCCCGATCCGTTCACGCTCCTGCCCCGGGCCACCGACGCCCAGCGAGCCGAGGGTGACCGGCGTCGCACGGAGCAGACCATCTCCCTGGCGCGTTGGTGGCTCGACCGGATGACCGTGGCCGACCATCAGGCGGTCGAGAAACTGCTGTTCTTCTGGCACGGTCACTGGGCGACCTCGGTGGCGAAGGTCCGCAGCCCTCAGCTCATGCTCGGCCAGTTGCGCGCGTTCCGAGAGGCGCGAGACTTCGCCGACCTGGCGCACCGGATGGTGCTCGACCGGGCGCTGGTCTACTGGCTGGACGGACAGCACAACAAGAAGGCCGCGCCGAACGAGAACCTCGCCCGCGAGCTGTTCGAGCTGTTCATGCTCGGTGTCGGGCAATACACCGAACGGGACATCAAAGAGGCCGGTCGCGCGTTGGCGGGCTGGCGGGTCATCCTCGACCGTGAGACGCCGGTTTCTGATCCCCAGCACCGCGACACGGGCCGCAAGACGATCCTCGGCGCTACCGGGAACTTTGACGCCAAGAGCCTCGTCGACCTTCTGCTCCAGCAGCCGACCTGCAAGCGGTTCATCGCGTCCCGATTGTGGTTCCGCTACGCCTCCACCAGCCGGCCGATCCCGGAACGCACCCGGGAGGCGATGGCGGCGGCGTTCCCGGCGCCGATGGCGATGCTCAGGGTGCTCTTCGCCGATGAGGCATTCCAGGAGACCCGCGGGACGATGGTCCAGCAGCCGGTCGAGTGGCTCGTCGGCGCCATGCGTCACCTGGGGCTCCGGCCGGCTGCGATGCCCGACCAGGTGTTCACGCAGATCTACTGGGCCATGGAAGGGTTGGGGCAGCGTCCGTTCGCTCCGCCCAGTGTCGGCGGGTGGCCGGCGGGTGCCGCCTGGCTGACCTCGGCCGCCGCCCAGGTGCGGCTGACGATCGCGGGCATGCTCGTCGACCTGGTACGGCTAGGCCCGCTGACGCCGGAGGCCGTCGCGCACCTGCTCTGCGTCGACCGATGGACCGACCGGACGTACGCGGTGCTGCGCGACGCCCGAAACGACCGACTGAAGCTGACGCTCGGGCTGGTCAGCCCCGAGTATCTGGTGACCTGACCAGAGTGGGTGTGTGGACATGGATGCGTTGACTCGACGGCGGTTCCTCATCTCGTCCGGGGTGATCGGCGGGGGCGCGTTGGCGGCCGGCGCGGGCGTGCTGGGCTTCAACGAGCTGCTCAGGACTGCGGAGAAGGCCAAGGCTGGCGACACCGAGGGTGGCTTGCCAACGCTCGTCCTGGTCACCCTCTACGGCGGTAACGACGGGCTCAACACCGTGGTCCCGTACACGGACGCGGCCTACCACAGCGCCCGGCCGGAGCTGGCGTACGGGCCGGCGCGGGTGCTGCAGCTCGACCAGACGCTCGGCCTCAACCCGATGCTTCGGGAGATGAAGCGACTGTGGGACGCCAAGCAGTTGGCCATCGTTCTCGGTGTCGGCTACCCGAAGCCGGACCGGAGTCACTTCAAGTCAATGGATATCTGGCAGACCGCGTCCCCCGGCACTCCCGCCCCTACCGGCTGGGTGGGGCGGTGGCTCGACGGGACGAAGGCTGCCACCGAGACGGCCGTGAGCTTCGAGCCGGCCCTGCCTCCGATGCTGGTGGGCAAGTCCCGCATCGGCGCCTGCGTGAGCTATCGAGGGCTCACCCTGCCGCCCGGCGTCTCGGCCGATGTGGTCTCGGCCCTTGGCCAGATCGACCCCGGTGAGTCGGAGATGCAGGCGCGGGCCGCAGCCGCCTACGCGGATCTCATCACCATGAACCGCGTGGTGACGAAGTCCGCAGGCAGCGGTTCCGACGAGCAGGGCCACACCGGCGGGGAGGGCGTCGCTGCGACCGGAACAGGTGGTGACAACGCCCTCACCGCCCAGTTGGCGCTCGTCGCCCGGTGTGTCGAATCTCAGGTCCCTACGCGGGTCTACTCGGTGAGTCTCGGCGGCTTCGACACCCACGCTGGCGAGCGTGTGTGGCAGGAGACGCTGCTGCGGCACCTGGATAATGCGCTGAGCGGCTTTGTGGACCGGATGGGGCGTACCGAGGCTGGCCGCCGGGTCACCGTCGTGGTCTACAGCGAGTTCGGCCGGCGGGTCCGGGCGAACGCCTCCGACGGCACTGACCACGGCACGGCCGGCCCGGTGTTCGTACTCGGCCACGGCGTGGCTGGTGGGTTCTATGGCGAGCAGCCGAGCTTGGCCGATCTGGACGACGGCGACCTCAAGGCGACGACGGACTTCCGGGACGTCTTTGGCACCGTCCTCGCCCATGTGTTGGCTGGGGACCCGGATCGCTACCTAGGCGGCTACCGGGCCCACCTGCTGCCTCTGCTCAGCTCACGGTGACGTTGGCCGTCAGCGGCCACCGCCCCGGAAGACCTCGGCGACCGTGCGGAGCACGACCTTGACGTCCAGCCAGAGCGACCAGTTCTCAATGTAGTAGTTGTCGAACCGCGCCCGGTCGGAGATCGGCGTGTCACCGCGCAGACCACTGACCTGCGCTAGCCCGGTGAGCCCCACCGGCACCCGATGCCGCATCGCGTAGTTCGGGTACTCCGCCGAGAACTTCTCCACGAAGTACGGCCGCTCCGGCCGCGGCCCGACCACGCTCATGTCGCCGCGCAGGATGTTCCACAGTTGAGGAAGCTCGTCCAGGGACGTGCGGCGCATGACCCGCCCGATCGGGCCGACCCGTCGGTCGTTCGCGATCGACCAGTTCGTCTGCGACTCGGTTTCGTCGACCGGGCGCATCGATCGGAACTTGACGACATTGAACGGCTTCCCGAACCGGCCGATCCGCTCCTGGTAGAAGAAGATGCCCCGCCCACCGTCGATGAACGTCGCGATCGCGCACAGCAGCAGCACCGGGCTCAGCAGGAACAGGGCCAGGCCAGCGAACAGCACGTCAGACGCCCGTTTGATCGCCCAGCGCGGACCGGAGAGCGAGATGTCACTGACCTTGACGATGGGGATCGCCCCGATGTGGTCGGGGTACCCGCCCTGAGAGCGGGACCCCCACAGGCGCGGCACCTCCCACAGGTCGCAGCGCGAGCTGCCGGGCCGCAGGAGAGTTTCCATCAGCTCCGACTCCGGGCAGTCGGGGTCGGCGATGACCAGGACCTCACACTTGAGCACCCGGACCAGCTTTTCGAGCTCGGTGAGGCCGCCGAGGAGCGGGAGCGCCGCGGAATCCTGCTGCGCCGTCACGTCGACGCAGCCTACGAACCGCAGGCCGTACTGCGGGTAGCGGCGCAGCAACCGGGCCAGCTCCAAGGCGATCGGGCCGCTGCCGATGATGATGGCGTTGTGCTCCACCCAACGACGCTTGCGCACCAGGATGGTAAGTGCGCGGCTGAGCGCCCGGCCAACGATCACCAGACCGGCGGAGATGGCGACGCCACGCATGAAACCGCCGACGTACTCAACCGACGAGTGGCGTTCCGCCGCGATGATGGCCACCACCGCGGCGGACGCCAGCAGGCGCCCGACGATGCTCGGCAGCTCGTCCAGGATGCTCACGTGCCGGCGAGCCTGGTAGAGCCCGCCGGCCGCGAAGATGGCCATGGTGAGCCCAGCATTGACGAGGGTGCCGCGCCAGTAGTCCTGCGAGATCACCAGCGGGAAGAGCAGCGCCGCGATGTCGATCGGGACGGTCATCATCCAGGCCCGCAGCAAGCGCGTCCGCGACGACGTCCTGGACCCGGCGTACGGCAGGACCGCGGTGGTCTCCAGGCCGGGGCGAGGCGCCGGCGCGGTCTTGGACGCTGTCGCCGGCCCGGCCGGGCGTTCCGCCGGGCCGGACTCACCGGCCCATTGTGCGGGTGCGCCGGAATGGCTCGTCGTTGAATGACCTGTCATGGTCAACCTTTCCCCCGTTAGTCCTTCGGACTAGGCATTATCAAGCCGAAGGGCGAAGGAAGGATACGACCAGGTCAGAGCGGCCGCTATAGACAAAGGGGCGAATTCGTCTGCCTACTTTACTGCTGTGGCGATATCCTCCACCGAGTCGCGACGAACGGCGTCGAAGACACGCTCGGCCTTCGGCTTGTCAACGAGGACGACGCTTTCGGTGCCCATTCGACCAGTGCCCGTCGTGGGGCAGGTGAAGAAGCCGAGCTGGCCGCTGCGCAGGTGCCGAAGCTGCATGGCCAGGTCGACCAGGGACATCGACTCGTCCACCGCGACGGCATCGGCGGTGGCCCGGACGAACCCGTTCAACTTGGTGGGGCTTGCCAGCGTGCCGCCGGAAGCGGCCTTGTCCAGGATCGCCTTGATGACCTGCTGCTGGTGCTTGATCCGGGTGAAGTCGCCGTCGGCGAAGGCGTACCGCTCGCGGGCGTAGTCCAGTGAGGTTGGCCCGTCCATGGTCTGCCGTCCCGCGACGAACTCCCGCCGGCCGTCCGGGTTCAACGAGTGCTTCGACGTGAAGCCCTTGTCCACGGTGATGTCGATGCCACCGAGGGCATCCACGATTTCCTTGAAACCGGCGAAGTCCACCATGGCCACATGGTCGATGCGGACGCCGGTGAACTTCTCCAGGGTCTGCACCATCAGCGGAACGCCACCCCATGCGAACGCCGCGTTGATTTTGGCGTCCCGGCCGCCCCGCCCCTGCGGCGACTCCGGCACGCTGACCCAGCTGTCCCGGGGAATCGAGATGAGCTGCGCGCTCTGCCGGTCCTTCGGAAGGTGGGCCAGGATGATGGTGTCGGTCCGGGAGCCGGAGCTGTTGTCCGGATCGCGGGAGTCGCTGCCGAGGATCATGATGTTCATGGCACCGTCGGCGACGACCTGGGGTCGCGACTCCTCCGGCACGCCTGCGAACGCGTCGACACGTTCGATCCCCGAATTGATCGAACGGAAGTAGAGGCCTCCGGCGACCATGCCACCACCGCCGAGCAACGCAATGACCACAAACGTGATCAGTGCGATCTTCCGCCACCGGCGACGCCGCGGACGCGTCGCCTCAGTCGGCTCAGGTGACTGCACGTCAAGGAACTGGGTCTCGGGCTCCGCGTACTCCTGGCGATACTGCATGCCGCGATGCTACTGATTGCGGGTTACAGCCACGTACCCCCGTACGGGCCATACGGCTTCACATCCTGACCAAAAAACTTCTCCGACGAACGTTCGCCTGAACCTGGTATGAACCTTCCGTGGACGCAACGAAGCTCCGACGGGCGATTGCCCGTACCCGGCTCGCCCCCGTCGCCGCCTTCCCCAAGCGGCTCGCCCGGGTCGCCCGTCACGACGCCAAGGTGCTGCGCATCTCGGCCCGGTGGCTGGTCACCTCCCGGGAGCATCACAACTACACGTACGAGCTGACCAAGCTCAGCCGCCACCATCTGGCCTGGTTCGTCAGCATCGTCTGCGACCTCCCGGTCAAGCAGGTCCGCGGCTACCTTGCCGAGATCGAGTCCGATGACCTGCTGAGACACCATATTGAGCAGGCCACCGCCGGAGCCGCCCGCCGTGGCCTCGCCGACAAGCAGGTCCGCTACGCCCGCCGGATCGGCTGGTACGCGATCGTCCGCGCCACCCGACCTGCGCACGTGGTGGAGACCGGCGCCGACAAGGGGTTGGGCACCTGCGTCCTGGCGGCCGCACTGCTGCGCAATGCCCAGGAGGGGAACCCGGGTCGGGTCACCTCGCTGGACATCAACCCGGAGGCCGGCTACCTCGCCCGGGTCGCACCCTGGTCGGAGGTCGTCGACCTGGTGATCGGCGACTCGATCGCCTCGATCGGCGCACTGGAGCGCCCGGTCGACCTGTTCCTGCACGACAGCGACCACAGCCGTGCCCACGAGAAGCGCGAGTTCGACGCCGTCGAGTCGAAGCTCGCCCCCGGCGCGGTGCTGCTCACCGACAACGTCACCAGCACCAATGTGCTCGCCGAGCACGCCGAGCGCACCGGCCGGCGGTTCCTCGCCTACCGGGAAAGCCCCGCCAACCACTGGTACCCCGGCGACGGCATCGGCGTGGCATGGTAGCCGGGTGCTGCTGACGTCGATCCACACGTACCCCGTCAAGGGTTGTCACCGGCTCGACCACGACGGCGCGTTCGTGCAGCCGTGGGGCTTGTCCGGCGACCGGCGCTGGATGGTCGTGGACGCCGACGGTGTCGGCGTCACCCAGCGGGAGACCACCCGGATGGTCGGCCTGCGCGCCAGCGTGTGGCCGGGGGGTCTGTCGCTGCGCGCCGACGGGCAGCCTGACCTCGACGTGCCCGAGCCGGCCGGCGGCGACCCGGTCGCGGTGCGGACCTTCCGCAACCGCAAGCTCCCGGTCATCGCTCTACCGGCCGGTTCGGCCGCCGACGACTGGCTCGGCGCGCTGCTCGGCCGACCGGTCCGACTGGTCTGGCTGGCCCAGCCGACCCGCCACCTGGCCGCCGAGGACCGCGAATACGACACCGGCGACCAGGTCAGCTTCGCCGACGCCTACCCGCTGCTGCTGGCGAACGCCGCTTCCCTCGACGCCCTCAACGACTGGCTGGCCGAGGCGGGGGAGGAGCCGGTGCCGATGGCCCGGTTCCGGCCCAACCTGGTGGTCGACGGGGCCGCGGCCTGGGCCGAGGACGACTGGGTCGGCCGGCAGTTGCGCATCGGCGACCGGCGGTTCCGGGCCGCCGGGCCGTGCGACCGCTGCGTGGTGACCACGACCGACCAGGAGACCGGGGTACGCACGAAGGAGCCACTGCGCACACTCGGACGGCACCGGAACGTCCAGCAGAAGCTCCTCTTCGGACTGCACCTGGTGCCGCTCGACAGGGGACCGTTGACCGTTGGGGCATCGGTCGTCATCGAGCCCTGACCGGGGGCGCTGCTGGTCCTGCTGTGGGCACGCTCCGGTCACCGTCCGTCGATGCTCCCTTAGCTTTGGCTTAGCCGGCTTGTCCGCCCGCGCCCGGGTCCGGCAGCATCGCCGTCGTGACGGACGGAAGCGTTGTCGACATCGACATCGACCTGGACCAAGCTCCCGAGGACCGGCCGGCGTCGTCGTCCGGCCCGAGGCCCTGGCTGGTCGCCACCGGCGTCACCGTCCTCGCGGCGGCTCTCGGGCTCACCCTGACCCTGCGGTCCGGCTCCGCCCCGGCCTGTGCCGCCGGCCGGACGCTCGCCGCCGCGCCGCCCACCGGCAACACCACGCACAGCGGCAAGGCGAGCTTCTACGACTCGAAGGGCGCCGGCGGCAACTGCTCGAACCCGGCGGCCCCGGCCAACCGGCTCTACGTCGCGCTCGGCCCGACGGAGTACTCGGCCGGTGCCGCCTGTGGTGGATTCCTCGACGTGACCGGCCCGAAGGGCGCCGTCCGAGTGCTGATCATGGACCAGTGCCCGGAGTGTGCGCCGGGGCATCTCGATCTGTCCCGCGAGGCGTTCGCCCGGATCGCCGACCCGGTCCAGGGCCTCGTCGCCGTCACCTACCGTGCGGTGGTCAACCCGCCACTGCCCGGACCACTCACCTTCCGGATCAAGGAGGGCGCGTCGCAGTGGTGGTTCGCCGTCCGCGTCGGCAACCACGGCAACCCACTGCGTTCCGTCGAGGTCCGGCAGGGTGACAGCGGTCCGTGGCGGTCGGCCGCCCGGCAGGACTACAACTACTGGCTGATCGCCTCCGGCGCCGGGGCCGGCCCGTTCAGCGTCCGCATCAGCGACGTGTACGGAAACCGGGCCACCGTCGGCGGCATCCGGATGGCACCCGGCCAGGTGCAGAACAGCGCGGTCCGGATGTACGCGCGCGGCGTCGTGGCGGCCACCCCGCGCCCGTCCGCGTCGGCCCGGCCGCCCGGCAACCGACCCACCGGTACGCCGACGCCCGCCCGCCGTCCGGTCGAGGTCGCGAGGGCGAGTGCGCCAGCCACCGACACGCCGACCACCCGCCCCGCCGGGGCGAACGCCCGTTCGTGCGCGGGCTGACTGCTCAGTCGACCGACGTCAGGTCGAGCCACATCAGGATCTCGTCCCGGTCGTCACCGGGGGCCACCCGCAACGCGCCCGGCAGCCGGCCGATCTCCCGATACCCGAGGTGGCCGTAGAACTTGTCCAACCCCAGCCCGTCCCGCACCGTGATGTGCAGCGCCTCGTGGCCGAACTCCCTGCCCAACCGGGCGGCCTCACCCATCAGCGCCGAGCCGTAGCCGCTGCCCTGGGTGTCCGGGTGGACCATCACCCGCTTCAACACACACCAGTGCGCCTTGAGCGGGAAACGGTTGTCACTGAAGATCAGCAAAGCCACCAGCCGGTCGCCGGAGTACCCGACCAGCATGCGGTCCGGTCCGTCGGCGATACCGGCGAAGGCCCGGTGGGCGGTGACGTGGACGTCGGCCGTAGTGACCGGCGGTACGAAGCCGACCGCGCCACCCGCGTTGCTGACGTCCACCCAGAGGGCGACGATCTCGGCGCGCAGCTGCGGGGTCAGGTCGGGGTCGAGGACGAAGCGCAGACTCACGCTCGCCATCCTGACCCGACGACCAGGCAAACGACCCGCGACCGTGACGCGCCCGACAGTTGTGGCTCGTCGCGCCGCGCCGCCTGGTCAGGCCGACGATGAGGTGGGGCCGACGGGATTCGAACCCGCACTGGTGCGGACCTAAACCGCATGCCTCCTGCCGTTGGGCTACGGCCCCTTGATGCTGTACTCCACCAGCGTCCACGGCCATTCTTGCCGGGAAGGCAAACGCCTGCCTATCCGGAAGCCGGTTGGAGTAACCGCATCAGGATCGTAGACCACCTCGGGCTCGACGAGGGCAGGCCGTCGCTGACCAGCGTACGTAGAGGTCTGGCTGTGACAGTTGGGGCACAGCAGTCGGAGATTGCGCGGCCGGTTGTCGAGGAAATCGCCGTTGATGTGGTCGACGTGCAGGGTCAGCTTGCCTCCCTGCCACATCGCACCGGTGCCGCACACCTCGCAGTTCTCGGGGAGACCGATTGTTGCCAGGGCGCGTTTGAGACGGAAGCCCGGGACCCGGCGAGAGCCCTCGGGCAGCACTACCAGCAGATCTGTGGGGGACATCCGCCGCCATCGCACGCCTCGGTTGTGCGCCTGCCCCGTGAAGTGCGACGTGTCGATGTTGAAGCGTTTGAGCTGACGACTGATGTGCGCGTGCGAGCCACCGCTGACGCGTACGTCGAGCAGCCGCATCACCTCGGTGATGTTGCGCGCGGCGGCGGCTGCGGTGGCCAGCGCTTCGGGCGTGTACTTGTATCGGACCACTGACGGACCGTAATGGCCCGGTACGACAGGTCAGTCCAGGCCGAGGTCGCGGCGGAGCTTGGCGACGTGCCCGGTGGCCTTGACGTTGTAGAGCGCTCGCTCGATCTTGCCGTCGGCGTCGATCACGAACGTCGAGCGGATCACACCGGTGACGGTCTTGCCGTACAGCTGCTTCTCGCCGTACGCGCCGTAGGCGGTCAGCACCGCCTTGTCCAGGTCAGACACCAGCGGGAAGGTGATCGCGTCGCGCTCGCGGAACTTCGCCAGCTTCTCCGGCTTGTCCGGGGAGATGCCGACGACCTCGTAGCCGGCGGCCTGGAGCGAGGCGAGCGAGTCGCGGAAGTCGCAGGCCTGCTTGGTGCAGCCGGGGGTCATCGCGGACGGGTAGGCGTACAGGACCACCTTGCGGCCTCGCAGGTCGGCGAGGGAGAGCTGGTCACCGGTGTCGGTGGCGAGGGTGAACTCGGGCGCGGGGTCACCGGGGGAGAGGCGGTCGGGCGCAGTCATGGCCCGACGATACCGCCGGACCCGCCGGTGTCGACGTCGGCGGCGCGCCGCCGGCTGAAGCCGCCCCGACCTGAGCGGGTGATCAAGAACATGCGTTGTTGCCAGACTCTGGCAACAACGAGACTTGGGAAATAGGCTGACCCACGCCGGCCCGGTCGGGCCCGCTGACGTGTGGGAGGTCGCGTGGAAACACTGGCGATGCACATCTCGAACGGGATCATCGATGGTCCCGTGGCAGCGATCTTCGCGGCGATCGCTCTCGCCGCGCTGACTTTCTGCGTTCTGCGCGGCCGGCGCGACCTGGATGACCGGCTGGCCCCGATGGCGGGCCTGGTGGCGGCGTTCATCTTCGCCGTCCAGATGCTCAACTTTCCGATCTTCACGGCCGGCGTGAGTGGTCACCTGCTCGGCGGCGCGCTCGCCGCCATGCTGGTCGGCCCGTGGGTCGGCGCGCTCTGCGTGTCCGTGGTGCTTGTCGTGCAGGCGCTGATCTTCGGTGACGGCGGCGTGGCGATGCTCGGCCTCAACATCACCAACATGGCGTTGCTCGGCACCGCCGCGGCGTACCTGCTGATCGCAGTGTTGCTGCGGGTGCTGCCCCGCACGCGGGCCGGCCTGGCCGTGACCGCGTTCGTCGCCGCGATGCTCAGCGTGGTGGTCGCGTCGCAGGGCTTCGTCCTGCAGTACTGGCTGGGTGGCACCACCGACCTGGGCGGCAACCTGGCCGGCCTGGCCGGCACGATGGCCGGCGTCCACCTGCTGATCGGCATCGGCGAGGGCCTGATCACCGCGACCACCGTGCTCACCGTCGCGAAGGTGCGCCCCGACCTCGTGTACGCGCTGCGCTCACTGCGTACCCCCGCCACCCCCACCGTCCCGGTCGCCGGAGGTGTCCGATGAAGAACCGCTCCTGGGCCTTCCTGGCCGGCGGCCTGCTGGTCGCGCTGCTGCTCGCCGGTGTGGTGAGCAACTACGCCTCGTCCCACCCGGACGGGCTGGACTCCTCCCTGCTCAAGGGCTGCACCGTTGACGCCGACGACAACATCGTCGGTGGCAGTTGCCCGGCGCAGCAGTCCCGAGACCACGAGCTGGCCGACAGCCCGCTGGCCGACTACGGCGTGCGCGGGGTGCAGAACAGCTTCGTCTCCACCGGTCTCTCGGGCGTTCTCGGGGTGCTGGTCACCTTCGCGATCGGCGCCGGCGGTTTCTGGCTGCTGCGCCGCCGGGGCACCACGCCGACCGACGGTGACGCGACGACGCCCGCCGAGGGTGACGCCGGGACGTCCACCGACGGCCGGCGCCACGCCGACGCCAACGGCTGAGCAGGGGGTACGCGGAATGGGTGCCGGTCACGGGCATGTGCTGTACCGCGAGACGGACTCGCCGGTGCACCGGCTCCCGCCCGAGGTCAAGATCGTGGCGATGGTGGTCTTCACGATCGCCGTGGTGGCCACCCCACGTACGGCGTTCTGGGCCTTCGGCGCGTTCGCCCTGCTGGTGGTGGCGGTGGCGGCGCTGGCCCGGGTGGGGCCGCGGTGGTTGCTCAGCCGGGCGCTGATCGAGTTGCCGTTCGTGCTGTTCGCCGTCGCGCTGCCGTTCCTCGGCAGTGGCGACCGGGTCGAGGTGCTGGGCCTGCGGCTGTCCGAGGACGGGCTGCACGGGGCGTGGAACATCCTGGCCAAGGGCACCCTGGGCGTACTCGCCTCGCTGCTGCTCGCCGCGACCACCACCACCCGGGACCTGATCGTGGGGCTGGACCGGCTGCACTGCCCGCAGGTGCTCACCCAGATCGCCACGTTCATGCTGCGCTACCTCGACGTGCTGATCGGCGAGGCGCGGCGGATGCGGGTGGCCCGGATCTCCCGAGGTGACGACCCGCGCTTCCTGTGGCAGCTGCGCGGCTTCGCCGCCGGGATCGGCGCGCTGTTCCTGCGCGCGTTCGAACGCGGCGAGCGGGTCTATCTGGCGATGCTGTCCCGGGGTTACACCGGGCGGATGCCCGCGGTGTGGCAGGGCGACGGTGCGGCGACCGCCGGTCAGTGGCTGGTCGCGGCGACCGTGCCGGTGTTGGCGGCCTCCGTCGCCGTCACCGCCGTCGTGCTGTCATGATCGGTGTCGTGCAGACCGCTGTCTCGCTGGACGTTCGTGGCGTTCGGTACGCGTACCCGGATGGGCACATCGCCCTGCACGGGGTGGACCTCAATGTGCCGCGCGGCGAACGGGTGGCGCTGCTCGGGCCCAACGGCGCGGGCAAGACCACGCTGGTGCTGCACCTCAACGGCATCCTCACCCCGACCGAGGGCAGCGTGAGCGTCGGCGGGCTGACGGTCACGCCGGACCGGGCCACCCTGGCCGAGGTGCGTCGCCGGGTGGGCATCGTCTTTCAGGACCCGGACGACCAGCTGTTCCTGTCCACGGTCGCGGAGGACGTGGCGTTCGGGCCGGCGAACCTGGGTCTGCGTGGGGCGGAGTTGTCCGCCCGGGTGGACGAGGCGCTCGCCGCGGTGGGGATGAGCGAGCACCGGGATCGGGCGCCGCAGCACCTTTCGTTCGGGCAGCGTCGCCGGGTGGCGGTGGCCACCGTGCTCGCCATGCACCCGGAGATCCTGGTGCTGGACGAGCCGTCGTCGAACCTGGACCCGGCGGCCCGCCGTGAGCTGGCCGAGATCCTGCGCGATCTGCCGGTAACCCTGCTGATGGTCACGCACGACCTGCCGTATGCGGCGGAGCTGTGCGAACGCTCGGTGATCCTGGACGCCGGCCGAATAGTCGCCGACGCCCCAACCCGAGACCTGCTCCGCGACACCCCCCTGCTGGCAAGGCACCGCCTGGAACTCCCCCACGGCTTCACCCCACAGCCGTATGGCGGCCCCCCCGCCCCCACCCCCCGGGGGGGGGGGGCCCGGGGGGGGTGGGGGACCCCCGCCGCGCCGGGGGGGGGGGGGGGGGAGCGCGGG
>NZ_JBEXGR010000033.1:0-54558 GCF_040607415.1 Micromonospora sp. NPDC005291 | reverse complement strand
TCAACAAACAACTCATGCCAAAACCCCGAAAACAACGAACCCGACCCCGACCGACTCCACTCCCCCACCAACCGCTCCCGCTCCGAACCCGGGAGGATGTCGAGGTGCCTGACCCGTTCCTGTGGTCGTGCGGTCGCCGAAGCCAGCAGCACCTGGAAGTGTTCGGCCATGCGTTCGATGGTGTGCTCGGCGAACAGGTCGGTGCTGTATTCGAAGCCCAGCCGGAGCCCTGCGGTGTCCTCCTCGATCATCAGCACCAGGTCGAAGCGGGCCACCCGCAGGCTCATGCCCTCCTCGATCAGCCGGCGCATCCACGGCTGCACCGGCATCGTGTCGGGCAGGTAGTCCAGCAACGGCAGGCTCTCGTCGGCCACCATCACCTGGAAGATCGGGTTGTGGCTGAGGTCGCGCTCCGGGCTCAGCGCCTCGACAACCCGGTCGAACGGCACTTCCTGGTGGCTCTGTGCGTCGAACAACTGCCGGCGGATCCGCAGCATCACCTCGGCGAAGGTGGGGTTGTCCCGCAGGTCGACGCGCAGCGCCACGGTGTTGACCAGGAAGCCGATCAGCGGCTCCAGCTCCACCCGGTGACGGTTCGCGATCGGTGCGCCGATCACCACCACGTCCTGCCCGGACCAGCGGGACAGCAGTACGGCGACGCCGGCCAGCATGGTGATGTAGTTCGTCACCTGGTGTTCGCCGCTGATCCGCCGGATCTCGGTGGTCAGGGCGGCGGGCAGTTGGCGCCGCAGGAACGCTCCCTGGTGACGCTGTACCTCCGGCCGGGGGAAGTCGGTGGGCAGGTTGAGCACCTCGGGTGCGTCGGCGAGCTGCTCGCGCCAGTAGTCGAGGTGCAGAGTCAGCCAGTCCTCGTCCAGCCAGTGCTGCTGCCAGACGGCGTAGTCCGCGTACTGGACCGGCAGGTCGGGCAGGCCGGCCGGGACGCCGTCGGTCAGCGCCTGACAGATCCGCAGCAGGTCCCGGCCGAACAGGCCGATCGAGTAGCCGTCGAAGATCGTGTGGTGGGCGCCGAAGGCCAGCACCCGTTCGGTGTCCGAGAGGACCACCAGCATCGCGCGCAGCAACGGGCCGGACTCCAGGTCGAACGGCTCCGCCCAGCACCGGCGGATCACCTCCTGGGCCTGCTGGTCCCGCTCCCCGACGTCCACTGCGGACAGATCGGTGACCGGTACGGTGACCGACCACTGCTCGGCGGCGACCTGCCACACCTGGCCGTCGCGTTCCCGGAAGGTCGTCCGCAGGGCCTGATGGCGGCCCAGCATCTCGTGCAGACCCGCCTCGATGACGTCGGTGGGGATCGTCGCCGGCCACGGGATCAGCCAGTTGACGGTGTAGAAATTGCTGTCCGGGTGCAGCCGGTCGAGGAAGAACAGCCGCTGCTGCTCGAAGCTGGCCGGCACCGGCGTCCCGGCCGGCGCGGGGGCCAGCGGCGGCAGTCGCAGGGGTTGCCGCTCGTCACGCAGCCGCTGCAGCTCGGGGGCCAGGCGGGCGATCGTGGTCAGGTCGAAGAAGCTGTGCACCGGGAGGTCGAGGGCGAACACCTGCCGGATGCGGGCAGCCAGTTGCACAGCCAGCAGCGAGTGGCCGCCCAGGGCGAAGAAGTCGTCGTCGACCCCGATCGGGGTACGCGCCATGACCTGCTCGTAGATCGATACGAGCAGCGTCTCGGTGGTGTTGCGGGCGTGCAGGTGTCCGGCGGACCCGGCCGCCGGCGCGGCGCCCGCCAGGGGCAGAGCCTTGCGGTCGAGCTTCCCGCTTGCGGTGACCGGCAGGGCGTCGAGGACGACCAGCTCGGCCGGCACCATGTAGTGCGGTAGCCGTTCCTGCAGGTAGGCGGTGAGCTGAGGAAGCAACCGGGATTCGACCTCGGCCCGCAGCGGCTGTCCGGCGAGGCGCAGCCAGTCGTCGGCGCCGCCGGCCTCCGCCGGGTCGACGAACTCGTCCTCGTTCACCTGGGCGACGGCGGCGTCCGCGTCGGTGAGCAGCACCGTGTAGGCGCCGTCCGCCCCGTGACCGGTCCAGTCGACCGTCGCCTGATAGCCGTGGGCGCCGGCCAGTTCCGTCAGGTCCTCCGGATCGACGCCGTCCGGGGCCGGCGATGCGGCGCGCCACTCCTCGACGGTGGCCGGGCCGGTGTCGCCCTTGATCCAGCACAGGGCCTGGGTGGCTTCCGCGACGCGGGAGTTGGGTACGCCGCGCAGCCGCAACCGGGCCGGGCGCTCGCTGACGAGCAGCTCGCGCAGCGAGGGGAGGGTGCCGCCGATGACCGGCCAGGTGCGCTCCGATGTCGGCGACGCCGGTGCCGTGGGCTCGCCGACGTGCAACACCACCTGGTACCGGAACATCGTCAGTTCGTTGCGGTCGCGTCCGCGCTTCGGCCGGATCTCCACCCGGGTGACGCGGCCGGTTCCGGCCGCCCAGGCCCGGAAGAACGCCGGATCGAGCGCGAGTTCCTTCTCCTGCTGGACCCGCTGGCGCACCCGCTGCCGGACGGCGTGCCGATGCCGGCTCCCGTCCTGCGTACGGCTGAGCTCCACGCTGGCGTGGAACGCCTCCAGCAGCGGCAGGCTGCGCACGTCGCCGACGATGATGCGGCCATTCGCGGTGAGCCGGTCCAGGGCCCCGTCCAGCACGCGCAGCAGGTAATGGGCATCGGGGAAGTACTGCACGACGGAGTTGATGAGGACGGTGTCGACCGCGTCGATCGGCAGGTCGCCGAGTTCGTGGGCCCGTGCCTGCAGGAGCGTGACCGTCTCCCGGATCTGCGGCATCTCGTCCAGGCGCGCCTGGAGCGACCGGAGCACCGTCGACGAGAAGTCCGTGCCGCAGTACCGCCGGCCCTCCTGGGCCAGCGGTACGAGCAGCAGGCCGGTGCCACAACCGACTTCGAGAATCGATTCCGGCCGGTACGCCCGGACCATGTCGAGCGTTTCCTGCCGCCACGCCTGCATCTCGTCCAACGGGATGGGCCGGCCGGTGTAGCTGCTGTTCCAGCCGGAGTAGTCGGCGCCGTCCTCGGTGGGCGCCGTCTCCAGCTCGTCGAAACCGTCGTAGACCTGCTGCCAGTGGTCGAGCCGGTCGTCGAGCAGGGAGAGGTCGTCGTCCTGGACCGCGGCCTGCGCCGCCACCTGGTCGAGCACGACGTAGGACGCCAGCGACGCGCCGCCCGGCTGGTCGTCACGGACCAGCGTGGCCGCGGTCCGCACCGCCGGGTGGCGGCTCAGCACCGTGTCGATCTCGCCCAGCTCGATCCGGTAGCCCCGGATCTTGACCTGGGAGTCGACCCGGCCCAGGAACTCCATGGTGCCGTCGGACCGCCAGCGGGCCCGGTCCCCGGTCTGGTAGATCCGCGCGCCCGGCTCATCGAACGGCGACGCGATGTACTTGCCGGCGGTGAGCTGCGGGTCCCCGGCGTAGCCGAGGCTCAGGCACGGACCGCCGATGTACAGGTCACCCGGCACGTCGATCGGGCAGGGCTGCAGGCCACCGTCGAGGATGTAGTAGCGGGCGTTCTGGATCGGCCTGCCGTAGGGGATGCTCGTCCACTGCGGGTCGACCCGGCCGATCGGGAAGAAGTTCGACCAGACGGTGGCCTCGGTGGCGCCGCCCAGACCGATGACCTGCACCTGCGGGAACGCGGCGCGCAGCAGGTCCGGCGAGTTGACCGGGATCCAGTCACCGCTCATGAAGATCAGCCGCAGCGCGTCCGACACGACGCCGTCCGCCGGCAGGAACGGCACCAACTGCATCAGTGCGGCCGGCGCCGAGTCCCAGAAGGTGATCCGCTCGGTCGACAGGATCTCCAGCAGCCGGGTGGGCTCCTGGATGTCCGCGCGGGAGGCCAGCCGGATCGAACCGCCGGCCGCGAGGATGCCGAAGATGTCGTACACCGACAGGTCGAAGCTGAGCGACGTGATGAACAGGATCCGGTCGTCGGCGGTCACCCGGTGGGTCGTGTTGACCCACTCGATCAGGTTGATCACCGGCTGGTGCTCGACCATCACGCCCTTCGGCGTGCCGGTCGACCCGGACGTGAAGATCACATACGCCAGGTCCTGCGAGGTCCCCCGTACCGGCAGGTCCTCGACCGGCCGCCGGCTCACGTCGGCCAGGGTGTGCAGCCGGTAGGGCGCGGTGTCCAACGGGTCTGCGGCCTCGTCCAGGCAGATCAGGTGCGCGAGCCGGGGCAGCGGGTCGGCGGTGCCGAACGCCGGGACCAGCGCGTGCTGGGTCAGCACACAGGTGATCCCCAGCGAGTCGATGATCCAGTGCCACCGTCGGACCGGGGCGTTCGACTCGATCGGCACATAGGTCCCGCCGGCCTTGAGGACGCCGAGCAGGGCGGGGATCATCTCGGCGGAGCGCTCCATCAGCACCGCGACGAAGGATCCCGGTCCGATGCCGAGGCTCACCAGATGGTGCGCGATCCGGTTGGCCTGCTGGTTGATCTCGTCGTACGTCCACTCGCCGTCCCCGAAGAGCAGGGCGGGGGCTTCCGGGGTACGCCGTACCTGCCGCTCGAACAACTCGTGGATGCACGCCTGTCCGTCGTAGGGCGTTGCAGTGTCGTTCCACTCGCGCACCAGCAGGTGCTGTTCGTCCCCGGTGAGCAGCGACAACCGTCCGACCGGGGCGTCCGGCGCGGACACCAGGCCGGCACAGATCCGCCGCAGGTGCCTCAGCATCGCCCTGGCGGCGGCGCCGTCGAAGCGCGCGGTGTCGACGTGCAGGGTGATCGTGGTCGCGGCGCCCAGGGTGACGACCAGATTCAGCGGGTACGGCGCCCTGATCTCCTCCTGCCGGCCGGTCATCGCCAGGCCCCGACCGGAGGGCAGGTCCGCCACGACCGAGACGACACTGTCGAACAGCACCTTGCCGGGGCCGATGCCGCTCCACTGCTGGATCATCAGGAGCGGGCTGTGGCTGTGCTGCTGGATCTCGGCGTACCGGTCCTGCACGCCACGCATCCACTCGCCCCACGGCATCGACGCCTGCGCCCGTACCCGCAGGGGAAGAGTGTTGATGAACAGGCCCGTCATGCCGTCGGCCCCGGGCAGCTCCGCGGGACGCCCGGCGCTGGTCACGCCGGCGACGACGTCGGCGGACCCGGTGTAGCGGCTCAGCAACAGCGCCCAGCCGCCCCGGAACAACGTGCCGAGCGAGACACCGTGCTGCTCACCCGCGGCAGCCAGGCGCGCCGTCTCCTCCTCGTCGAGCACCATGCTCACCTGGTCGTACATGTCGAGCCGGGCCCCAGGGGCAGGTTCCGCACCGGCACCGGCCCGGCGCTCCACCGGCAGTGGCGCGGCCGGCTCCACCCCGGCCAGATCGGCACGCCAGAAACGCTCAGCTTCGGCCAGGTCCTGGTCACCCAGCCACCGCAGATAGTCCTCGTAGGGCGTGACCGGCCGCAGGTCCAGGGTGGAACCGGTGGTCAGGTGCCGATAGTGCTCGGCGAGGTCGCGCAGCACGATCGACTGGCTGATCCCATCCAGAACGATGTAGTGCAGGCTCCAGATCACCTGATGGGAGGCGTCGGCCAGACGCGCGACGTGCAGGCGCCACAGCGGCGGGGCGGTGAGTGGCAGCCCGTGGTCCAGATCCTGCTGCCGGTAGGCCGCCGACCGCTGGAGCTGCTCGGCGGGACTCAGCCCCCGCCAGTCCTCGGCGGCCAGCGGCACGTCCACACGCTGGTGCACCACCTGCTCCGGGGCCTGCCCCTGCAGGTTCTCGAAGCTCGTCCGCAGGGCGGGGTGCCGTTGCGCGACATACTCCCAGCTCCGGCGGAACGCGTCGGTGTCGAGGTCCTGCTCGATCAGCAGCTCGACCTGCACGTGGAACAGCCCGCGGGTCCGGGAGAAGTCGCTCTGGAACATCACCCCCTGTTGCGTGGGAGTCATCGGGTGACGTGCTGCAACAGTTTCCTGAGTCATTTCGGATCGGACACCTTTGCTGCCGGTCACTGCATTTACAGGCGGGCTGGGTATGGCGCCTATGAATCGGGGAACCGGCGTGGAATGCTGTCCTGCCATAGCCGGCACGATGGACTCTGCGGCGGTTGGGACCGCGGATCGGCTGGGCGGCTCTCGCCAGAGGAATCGCGTCCCACTCTATGGCGAAAGGGTGCCCCCAGGTACGGTCACTGTGGCCATACCCGATCGGCGCGGACCGGCCAGGGCCGTGTGGCTACAAGTATCCGATCGGCTATATTGACGCCGACCCCGGACGATTGGGCATAGTGAGACACTCACGCCGCACAACACACGGGAGTGAGTCATGGGAGTATTCGGCGACATGTCCGGGCTGGATTCCGGCCACGAGCAGCTCGTGTTCTGCCAGGACAAGCACACCGGGCTGCGGGCGATCATCGGGATCTACTCCACGGTGCTGGGCCCGGCCCTGGGCGGCACCCGCTTCTACCCCTACGCCGGCGAGGACGACGCCGTTCGCGACGTACTCGAGCTGTCCCGCGCCATGGCCTACAAGAACGCTCTGGCGGGGCTCGACCTGGGCGGCGGCAAGGCGGTCATCTGGGGCGATCCTCAGGAGATCAAGAGCGAGGCCCTGCTGCGCGCGTACGGCCGGTTCGTCCAGTCCCTGAACGGCCGCTACTACACCGCCTGTGACGTCGGCACGTACGTCGCCGACATGGACCTCGTGGCCCGCGAGACGCGCTTCGTCATCGGCCGCAGCGTCGAGCACGGCGGCGCCGGCGACTCGTCGATCCTCACCGCCTGGGGCGTGTTCCAGGGCATGCGGGCCGCTGCCGAGCACGTCTGGGGTTCGCCGTCGCTCGCCGGTCGCCGGATCGGTGTGGCGGGCCTCGGCAAGGTTGGCAAGCACCTGACGGCCCATCTGCTCGACGACGGGGCGTCCGTGGTCGCCACCGACGTCGACGAACGCGCGCTGTCCTGGGCCCGAGACACGTATCCCCAGGTCGACCTGGTCGACGACGCCGCCGCCCTGATCGCATCCGACATCGATGTGTACGCCCCGTGCGCACTCGGCGGCGCCCTGGACGACGAGACGGTGTCCGTACTGCGGGCCAAGGTGGTCGCCGGCGCGGCCAATAACCAGCTCGCCCACCCGGGCGTCGACAAGCTGCTCGTCGACCGCGGCATCCTCTACGCACCCGACTACGTGGTCAACGCCGGCGGTGTCATCCAGGTCGCCGACGAGATCGGCGGCTTCGACCTCGAGCGGGCCAAGCTGCGGGTGACCCGCATCTTCGACACGACGCAGCAGATCATCCGGCTGGCCGAGTCCGAGGGGATCGCGCCCGGCGCAGCCGCCGCCTGGCTGGCCGAGCGCCGGATGGCCGAGGTCGGCAGGCTGCGCAGCCTGTACCTGCCGTGACCGGCAGCGGTGCTCTCACCTGCGTTCCGGAACCGCCGTCGCGGTGGTCCACCGCCCGGTCAGGGCGGCCGCGGCGGCGAAGCCCAGCGCGCCGCCGGCCAGCGCCGGGCTGATCGTCACGATGTCGCCGTCCTGGATGACGGCCTGCAATCCGCCGACGCCGCGGACTTCCCGGTCATTGACATACACGAGCAGTCTGCGGTGGAGCGCACCGTCCTCAGTGATCATCAAGCTGCGGACGCCGGCATGGCGGGCCTCCAGATCGACCAGCAGATCGGCGAGGGTGCCGCCTGATCCCCGCACTGTCCGGGCGCCGTTGGTACAACCTCGAAGCATCGAGGGAATATGCACTTCGACAGGCATGACGACACGCTCCTGGAAATCGTTCGATTCCTGCGCGCGGGGAATGCGAAACGCGTATTTCATTGCTCTGGAAGTGTCCCATTGATCCGTCCGGGGTGAACTCTAGCCATTCGGCTAGCCTGATCGGCGCCCACGAAAGCAAACGGGCGGCCTCCGCTGTCGAAGGCCGCCCGGTCGGCAATTTGGTCAGCCGGTCACGGCCGGCGCGTCATGATCTGCAGGGTGATGGCCAGGCCAGCCACGCACCATACGGAGAGGACGACAAACGGCGTGACGCTGATCCCGCCGGCCGGCACCGCCAGTGTGCTGCGCACGGCGTCTGCCATGTATTGGAATGGGAGTACCTCGTGCACCGTCTGCAGCCAGCCGGGCAACCGGTCGGCCGGGAAGTTGATCGGCGAGAACATCAGCGCGATGAAGACGATCAACTGAGCGATCAGGCTGGCGAGCGCGGCGGGCGCGGCATAGGCGATCGCATAGCCGATGGCGGTCGCGGTGAGGGCGACGAGCAGGATCGCCGGCACGACCGCCGGGCTGATGTCGAGCTCGATGTCGAAACGCAGCGTCGCGGTCAGCAGCGCCAGCGCCAGACCCGGCAGGGACGTGCCCAGCCAGATGCTGACGTCGGCCGCCAGGATCGCCGACCGGGGCACCGGGAGCGTGCGGTTGTACTCGAAGGTCCCCTCGGTCTTCGCCTGGGCGATCATCTGCGGGGCGAGGACCATGCCGACAGTGATCAGACCCAGCGTGGGAGCGCCGGTCGCCAGGTAGAGGGCGGTGTTCTTGTCGACCTCCGGCAACAGGAACGAGAAGCCGATCACGATGCCGACCGCGAGCATGGTCTGGATGATCAGCATCAGCGGGAGCATGTACTTGAGCCGGAGAATGCTCCAGCGCAGCAGCAGCAGGTAACTACGCAGCCACTGAAACATCGTCGGCCTCCCCGGCGGTCGTCGTCAGCCCGACGTAGATGTCCTCCAGGCTGATCGGGTTGAGAGCGAACTGCACGATCGCCTCGGAGGCGAGCAGGAGCTGGGCCCACTCGACCGCCTCCTGCGCGGACGCGGTGGCCACGGGCACCACCATGCGGGTCCCGGACTTGGTGGGAGAGCCGGCCCAGGCCGGCAGGGCCGGAGCCTCACCCTTGGCCAGCGTGAGGTCCAGCAGCAGGTCTCCGGAAGCGCGAACCCGCAGCTCCGCAGGGGTGCCGGCGGACGCGATCCGGCCGTGGTCGAGCACCATGATGCGGTCCACGCTGCGCTCCGCCTCGGCCACGTTGTGCGTGACCAGGACGATCGCGCAGCCGCCGGCCGCCAGGCGCCGGATCTCCTGCCACATCAGCCGCCGCCGCACCGGGTCGACGTCGTTGGTCGGCTCGTCCAGCATCACCAGGCGGCCCGGCTCGACGACGGCCATGGCGAACGCGGTCAGCCGGCGAACCCCACCGGACAGGCGCTCGCCCGGCACATCGACCCACTCGCCGATGTCGAGGGCGGTCACCAGGTGGGCCAGCCGCTCGCGGACCTGCTGCCGGGACCCGCCGCGGATCCGGCCCAGCGTGTCGATCGCCTGGCGCGGGGTGACCCCGGTCAACGGTGCGTGGGTCTGGGGTTGCAGGGAACAGGCCCGCCGGGCGAACGCCGGATCCTTCACGACGTCGCGGCCGTCCAGCCGGATCCGACCCTCGGTGGGCTTGACCAGGCCGGCGACCTGACTGAGCAGCGTGGTCTTGCCGGCGCCGTTGTGACCGAGCAGGGCGAGCACCTCACCCTCATCGACCTGCAGTGACAACCGATCGTTGGCTTTCACCCCCCGCCGGTACACCTTGGTCAGATCGTCGATCTGCAGCAGCATCCCGCCTCCTTCAGATACCCGAGAGTACTCGAATTCTCCTGAGTATCCTGATACTCGGAGGAATGTCAAGGTGCGGGATATGAAAGGATCGACGCCATGGCGCAACGACTGACCCGGACGCAGCAGCAGCAGCGCACACGTCAACTCCTGCTCAGCGCGGCGGAGCGACTGTTCGCGGAGCGCGGGATCCACCAGACCTCACTCGACGACGTGGCCGCCGAGGCCGGGCTGACCAAGGGCGCGATCTACGCGAACTTCGACGGCAAGACCGGTCTCGTGGACGAGATCCTGGCGGGTCGCAACGCCGATGACCACGTGCCCACAGCCGGCAGCGTCTCCGACGCGCTGCACCGGATCGGTGAGGCGTACGGCTTCAACATCCTGCTGCCCGAGCATCGCCGGTTCGCCATGGCCTTCGTCGAGTTCTGGCTGTACAGCATGCGGAACCCGGCCGCCGGGGACACCGTGGCCCAGTGGTTGCGTACCGCCCGCGAGGAGACCGCCAAACAGATCGCCGAACAGGCCGACGGCCAACCGGCACTGCCGCCCGAACAACTCGCGGCTCTCGTGCTGGCCCTGGAGATCGGCGTGAGCCTCCAGCACCTCATCGACCCCGAGGCCGTGCCGGCCGACCTGTACGCCGTCGGCCTGGCGGCGATCGCTGACTCGGACCGGCCTACCCGCCCCCACTGACACCTGGGGCCGCCGTGATCTCTCCATCCGACCCGTCCGGGCCGGCACAGCAGTAAGGGGCCACCGAAGTGGCCCCTTACCTGCGAGGAAAGCTCCCCCGATTGGACTCGAACCAATAACCTGCCGGTTAACAGCCGGCTGCTCTGCCAATTGAGCTACAGGGGATCGTGCACCGCGCGACTCCGGATCTCGCCGACGCCGTGCGACGGGACAAGAGTACAGGACATTCCCGGGTGGCGGTCCAGTGGGTTGCAGCCCACCCCCACCATGATCAAGGCGCGCAGGTCAGGGCCGCGGTGCCTTGACAATTGGGGTAAATCGTCATCCTGGCACAAGGATGCTTGAGTGGAGAGCAGGATGGGTAGTTAGCTGCGGACAGAGGACGCAGGCGCGATTTGGTCGCTCCCGGCGGGGCAACTTACCGGGGCGACGGCGCGTCAGGTACGGAAGGAGCCGCCATGCGCGGAAAGATCATGTTTCTTGGCGGGCTGGCTGCGGGATTCGTCCTGGGCGCCCGTGCCGGCCGGGAAAAGTACGAAGAGCTCGTGGTCCGGGGCCGCAAGGTGCTCGACCACCCGACCGTCCAAGAGGCGGCCGGGGTCGCGCAGGCCCAGGCCAACAAGTTCTACAGCGAGGGCAAGGACAAGCTCGGCCAGACCAAACTGGGCGAGAAGCTGGGCAACGGCAACGGCAACGGCAGCACTGACAAGCAGGAGCTGACCGCCGCCGACGACGCGTTCGCCGGCACGCCCGCCACCATGGGCGCCAAGGCGAACACCAGCACGGTCGGCACGACCTCCGGGTCGCCGTCGTCCACCAACCCCCGCACCAAGCCGTCCGGCTCGGGCACGAACGCCAGCACGCTCTGACCAATCGCACGTCGACGGGCCGGTCGCCGCAGGGCGACCGGCCCGTGGTCTGTCCGGGTGCGGGTGACCGCCTACCCAGGAGCCGTCAGCCCTTGCTGCTGAACGCCGCGTCGAAGGCGGCGCTCGGAGCGTCGAAGGCGAGCCGACGGACGAACTGCAACGCCTCCGGGGCACCGACCAGCCGGTCCATCCCGGCGTCCTCCCACTCGATCGAGATCGGGCCGGTGTAGCCGATCGCGTTCAACGCGCGGAAGCAGTCCTCCCATGGCACGTCGCCGTGGCCCGTGGAGACGAAGTCCCACCCACGACGCAGGTCGGCCCAGGGCAGGTGCGAGGCGAGCCGACCGCGCCGGCCGTCCCCGGTCCGCACCTTGGCGTCCTTGCAGTCCACGTGGTAGATCCGGTCGGCGAAGTCGAAGATGAAGTTCACCGGGTCCAGTTCCTGCCAGACGAAGTGCGACGGGTCCCAGTTGAGCCCGAACGCGGGCCGGTTGCCGATCGCATCCAGCGTGCGCTTCGTCGTCCAGTAGTCGTACGCGATCTCGCTGGGGTGCACCTCGTGCGCGAACCGCACCCCCACCTCGTCGAACACGTCGAGGATCGGGTTCCACCGGTCGGCGAAGTCCTGGTAACCGCGCTCGATCATCGACGGCGGCACCGGCGGGAACATCGCCAGGGTGTGCCAGATCGACGAACCGGTGAAGCCGACGACCGTCTTCACCCCGAGCTTCGCGGCCGCCCGCGCGGTGTCCTTGATCTCCTCGGCTGCCCGCTGGCGGACACCCTCGGGCTCCCCGTCGCCCCAGATCCGACCGGGCAGGATGTCCTGGTGCCGCTCGTCGATCGGGTGATCACAGACCGCCTGACCGACGAGATGGTTGGAGATCGTGAAGACCTCAAGGTTGTGCTTCGCGAGGGTCTCCCGCTTGCGCTCGACGTACGAGTCGTCGGCGAGCGCCTTGTCGACCTCGAAGTGGTCGCCCCAGCAGGCGATCTCCAGACCGTCATAGCCCCACTCGGAGGCGAGCCGGCAGACCTCCTCGAACGGAAGGTCGGCCCACTGGCCGGTGAAGAGCGTGATGGGTCGCGCCATTGTCCTTCTCCCCTGTTGTGATGGGGATTCCATGTGCGGACCAGGGCGAGGGTGACCGGACGTACGCGACGCCGGGGCGGTCACCGGTGGGTGCGGAACACACCTGGGCCCGGCGGGTTGCGCCTCCCACCGGGTCACCGGCCACCAGCACGGTCGCCGCCCTCACCCTATTTCCGCAGCACCCCATCGCGAAAGCCCCGCAGCCAGATCGTCATTCGGCCATCTCCTCGGGCGCGGGCAGGACGGCTCGCACGGTGAAGCCGCCACCGGCGCGCGGGCCGGCGGAGAACGTGCCGCCGAGCCGCTCGGCACGCCTGCGTACCCCGAGCAGGCCCCGGCCGGCACCCTGGCTGCCTCCGCCCGACGGTGCGGGACCAGCGCCCTCGTCGCGTACCTCGATGGTGATGCCCGTGGGGTCGTAGCGCAGACGAACCGCGACCGGCGCGCCCGGGGCGTACCGGCACGCGTTGGTCAGCGATTCCTCGATGATCCGGTACGCCACGGCGTCGACCGGGCCGGGCAGCGGCCGGGGCGGCCCGGCCAGCTTCCAGCGCACCGGTTGGCCCGCGGCGAAGCCCTCCACCAGCGCGCCGAGGCGATTGAGACTGGGCGCCGGCTCGGACGAATCGTCGGGCTCCTCGGCCCGGCGCAGCGCAGCACGCAGCCGGTGCCCCTGCGCCCGCACCATCCCGCGCCACTGCGCGAACTGCCCCATGCCGGTCAAGGTACGGCAGCCGGCTGTGAGCTGGTCTGCGGGCGTCCGTGGGTCGCGCGCCACGGGCGACGTCTGAGCGTCGGCGGACATAGCGGTGCGAGCGTTATACCTGTGGGTCATATCTATGACTCACAGGTATAACGCTCGCGGATGACACCGCTCCCGAGTCTCGCCGCCGCGGGGGGTGGGCCGCGACGGCGAGGCTCAGACGGTCAGGGCAGCGTCCACTTCTGGTTGGCCGCGTTGAGGCAGGTCCAGAGGTGCACGACCGTGCTGTCCGCCGAGTTGTTCCCGGAGACGTCCAGGCACTTGCCCGAGGACGTGTTGCGCAGGGTGCCGTCGGCCTGGGCCGCCCAGTTCTGCGCACCGGTGCCGTTGCAGGTCCAGAGCTGGATCTTGGTGCCGTCGGCGGTGCCGCTGCCCGAGACGTCCAGGCACTTGCCGAGCGCCTTGATCGTCGAGTTCGGCGTCACGATCCAGCTCTGCGCCGTTCCGCCGTTGCAGGTGTAGATCTGGATCTGGGTGCCGTCGGCGGTGCCGCCGCTGCGGACGTCCAGACACTTGCCGGCCAGCCCCTTGATCGGGCCGACCCCGGGAGTGCCACCACCCCCCTTGACCAGGGTGAAGTCGTCCACGTCGAAGAGCCCCGTGCCGCTACCGGTGAAGGTGAGATAGAGGTTCTGGGTGCCGGACGGGACGCCGGACAGCGTGGTGGTGACGTTGGCGAAGGTCGTCCAACTGCCGGTGTTCGGCACCGCGACCGAGCCGAGCACCGGGCCGGTGGCCGAGCCGGTGCGCACCTGGACGGTGCCACCCGCTCCGCCGGAGACGACCCGGGTGGTGAACGAGGTGACCCCGGTCAGGTTGACGCCGTTGTACGCGGCCCAGTCGCCCGGGTCGATGTAGCCGATGGTCTGCCCACCGTTGGCGCCCGCCTTGGCGAACGGGGTGACCCCGTTGGCCGAGCTGAACGCCTCGGCCTGGATCGTGGTGTTCCCGGTCGGCGGTGGCGTGGTGCCCAACTCCTTGATCCGGATGTTGCGGAACGAGGCGTCGTCACCGGTGCCGTGATTCTGGATGCCGATGTGGCCGGCCAGCGAACGGACCGGGTTGGTGTTGGTGAAGTCGTTGATCTTCACCCCGTTGAGGAAGATCTGCAGCCGCTCGCCCTCGACCAACAGCTCGTAGGTGTTCCACTCCCCCGGCGCGTTGAGCGCCGCGTCGCGGGCCGCGATGTCGGCGGACTTGAAGGTGTAGACCGAGCCGGTCGTGCGGTCTGCGGCGTCGGTGGCGTCGATCTGGATCTCGTAACCGTTGTCCACCGCGGACCACGGATCACTCGACGGCGGGAACCCGATGAACACACCGGAGTTGTCGTCGCCGGCGAGCCGCCAGTCCATCTTCAACGAGTAGTTGGTGAACTGCTTGGCGTTGTACCAGTACAGCCCCATGCCGCCCACCGAGGTCAGGGTGGCGTCGGAGTTGCTGAAGCTGCCCGGGCCGGCCTGCGACCAGCCGGTCGTCGAGCCGTTGAAGATCGGGGTGTAGCCGGTCTCGGGCCGGCAGTCGGCCTTGCTCCGACCGGAGGCGTACCGGATGCCGCCGAGCAGATGCGCCCGGAACGCCGGCTCCGCGTACGACGCCTGGGTGTGCCCTGCACCGGTGTAGAAGGACCGGCCGCCGCTGTAGCTCTTGCACCAGCTGAGCGGGTGGTCGGCGCCCATCCCGCCACCGGAGTACGACGACTCGTCCAGAGTGGCCAGCACGTGGGCGGTCGACCGGGCGTTGGTCCGGTAGTTGTACCACTCGTCGGTGCGGGTCCAGGTCTGCGGCAGGTGCGCGGTCGCGGCGTGCCCCCGGTCCTCCACCTTCATGTTGGCCTGCTGGATCGCAGGGTGCGAGGCGAACCAGGCGCCCACGAGGTTGCCGTAGAACGGCCAGTCGTACTCGGTGTCGGAGGCCGCGTGCACACCCACATACCCACGACCCGAGCCGATGTACGACTCGAACGCGGTCTGTTGGCTGGCGTTGAGCACGTCGCCGGTGGTGTTGAGGAAGACGACCGCCTCGTACTGGGCGAGGTTGCCGGTGGTGAACGTGGCGGCGTCCTCCGTGGCGGTGACGGTGAAGTTGTTCGCCGCGCCCAGGTCGCGGATGGCCTGGATGCCGACCGGGATCGCGTCGTGCCGGAAGCCGGCGGTCTTGGAGAAGACCAGCACGTCGTACGGGGCGTCGGCGGCGCTGGCCGGGCTGGCCGGGGTGGTGCAGGCGATGACGGCGAGGGCGGCCAGGCCCGCACCGAGGACGGGTCGCAGAATTCTGCGCATATCGCTCTCCTAAAGGCGGTTCAGGCTCAGGGCAGGATCCACTTTTGGTTGGCGGCGGCGGTACAGGTCCAGAGGTGGACCACCGTGCTGTCGGCGGAGTTGTTGCCGGAGACGTCGAGGCACTTGCTGGACGCCGCGTTGCGTACCGTGCCGTCGGCCTGTGCGGACCAGTTCTGCGCCCCGGTCCCGTTGCAGGTGTAGAGCTGGATCTTGGTGCCGTCGGCAGAGCCACCACCCGAGACGTCCAGGCACTTGCCCAACGACTTGATCGTGGAGTTCGGGGTGACCGCCCAGTTCTGCGCCGCACTGCCGTTGCAGGTGTAGATCTGGATCTGGGTGCCGTCGGCGGTGGCGGCGCTACGCACGTCCAGGCACTTGCCGCCCAGACCCTTGATCGGGCCGCTCCCGCCGGTGGGGGTCCCCGTGACGAAGGTGAACGCGTCCACGTCGTAGAGCGCCCCGGTGCCCGACCCGGCGAAGGTCAGGTAGAGCGTGGTCGTGCCGGTCGGCGGGCTGGTGATCGTCCCGGTCACCGTGGCGAAGGTGTCCCAGCTGCCCGTCACGGCGACCGTGGCCGAGCCGAGCACCGTGCCGGTGGCCGAGCCCGCCCGGACCTGGAGGGTGCCACCGGCACCCGCCGAGGAGACCCGGGCGTTGAACGAGGTGACGTTGCCCAGCCGGTACGGCTGGAACGCGATCCAGTCGCCGTTGTTGATGTCACCGACGGTCTTGCCGCCCTCGGCCGTGGCCTTGCTGAACACGTTGATCCCGGACGAGGTGCCGAAGAACTCGGCCTGCCGGTGCCTCGGTGGCAGCGTGTGCTGGGTGTGCGTGGTCAGACCACCGGCGTCGGTGTACTCGGCGTCGAAGATCGCGAAGATGTTCGCCGCGTCGTCGTGCTCACCGTCGACCGGGATGGTGATCGTGCCCGAGCAGCCGGTCTTCGAGGTGATCTGGTGCCCGTGCTGGTCGTGCCCGAGCACGTAGGTCATCTTGACCTTCGTGCAGTCGATCGTGCCGTCTTCCGGGTCGGTCACCGTGATGCTGAACGGGACCGTGTCACCGAAGCTGAACAGCTGACCGTTGCCGGGGTTGTTGATGGTCACCGTGGGCGCGGTGTTGCCGACGCTGATCTGCACACTGCTGCTGCCGGTGGCGCCCTGCGGGTCACGCACCGTCAGCGTGGCGGTGTAGCTGCCGTTGGCGGTGTAGGTCTTCGACGGGTTGGCCGCGGTCGAGGTGGTCCCGTCGCCGAAGTTCCACGAGTACGTCAGCGCACCGCCGTCGGGATCGGACGAGCCGGCCGAGGAGAAGGTCACCGCGAGCGGGGCGGCACCGGAGGTCCGGTTGGCGCTGGCCACCGCGGTCGGTGCCCGGTTGCCGCCGCCGACGTAGTCGAAGCGGTAGAGCGCCGAGTTGGCGTCGCCGTTGAAGTAGCCGGTGCCGTAGTCGAGCACGTAGTAGGCACCGTCCGGGCCGAACGCCGAGTCCATCACCTGCTTGCCGACCCAGGGGAAGGTGTCGATGGCGCCCCGGGAGCCGTCGGAGTTGACGTGGATCGGCTTGATCCAGCCTCGGCCGAACTCGGTGGCGAAGAACTGCCCGTCGAAGGACTGCGGGAACTTGGTGGTGGAGGTCGACGAGGCGTTGTACCGGTAGACCGGGCCCCCCATCGGGGACTCGGAGCCGCCGCCGAACTCGGTCGGGGTGCCGGCGTCGCCTGCGTACCGGATCCAGGCCGGTTGGGCGGGCGGCAGGGTGGTGAGGCCGGTGTTGCGGAACGAGTTGTTGGTCGGCCCGCCGGTGCAGTTGTACTTCGCACCGCTGGTGTTGGCGGCGAAGTCCCACTCGTTGTACGTCTCGGTGGAGGTGTTGGTGCCGGTGCAGTACGGCCAGCCGTAGTTGCCCGGCGCGGCGACCCGGTTGAACTCGACCTGGCCGGACGGCCCGCGAGTGGCGCTGGTGGTGCCGGCGTCCGGCCCGTAGTCACCGACGTAGACGACACCGGTGGCCTTGTCCACGCTGATCCGGAACGGGTTGCGGAACCCCATCGCGTAGATCTCCGGCCGCGTCTTGGCCGTGCCCGGCGCGAAAAGGTTGCCGGCCGGGATGGAATACGTGCCGTTGGCGTTCACCTTGATCCGCAGGATCTTGCCCCGCAGGTCGTTGGTGTTGCCGGCGCTGCGCTGCGCGTCGTACCCCGGGTTGCGGTTGGTCCGCTCGTCCAGCGGTGAGTAGCCAGCCGATTCGAACGGGTTGGTGTCGTCGCCGGTGGAGAGGAAGAGGTTGCCGGCGGCGTCGAAGTCGATGTCCCCACCGACGTGGCAGCACAGGCCGCGGCTGGCCGGGACGTCGAGCACGTCGACCTTGCTCGCCTGGTTGATCGTGAAGTCGGCGTTGAGGGTGAACCGGGAGAGCCGGTTGACGCCGTTCCAGGCCGAGAAGTCGGTGCCGGTGGCTGGCGCGTCACCGGCGGGGGTGGACAGCGGCGGGGCGTAGTAGAGGAAGATCTGCCGGTTGCTGGCGAAGCTCGGGTCGACCCCGACGCCCTGCAGCCCCTCCTCGTCGTGGTTGTAGACCGCCAGCGTGCCGATCACGGAGGTGGTGCCGTTGGCGTCGGTGCGGCGCAGGGTGCCGTTGCGAGCGGTGTGCAGGACCGAGCGGTCCGGTAGCACCGCCAGCGACATCGGCTCACCCATGTCGGTCACGCCACGGGCGAGCTCGACCTGCTGGAAGTCGGTCGCGTTGATCGGGTGCGCCTGCGCCGGGGTCAAACCGGCACCGAGTGCGACCGTGCCGGCCGCGGCCACCAGCAACGCTGCTGAACCGGCGGAGAACCATCGTCGGGATCGACGTGTGGGAGCGTCCTTCATGGACATGTGTGCTGCCCTTTCCTGACGAATGACTGCCAGGCCGGGCGCGCGCCGTCGCGCCGGATGCCGTAGCGGTGATGGTGGGGGTCGATGGGTTGCCGCGCCGCCGGTTCACCTCGACGAAACAATGTCGTGTTGGTCACGACACTAAGTTGCGAGTGTCAATGTGTCCATACCTTCCGGCGATCCAGCATCAACTTTTGTCGATCTGGTTAAAAGTTGCCGGTCAGGCGCGGCGGTCGATCGCCTGCGCGGCCAGCGCAACCAGCGCCGAGCGGGCCTCGTCGGCCACCATCGCGCTCTGCAACGAGGCGAGCGCCGCCTCGGTCCGGACCCGGATCATCTGCTCGATCCGCTCCCGGGCGCCGGTCGCCTCGATGATGCTCCGCAGCTCCGCTGCGCCCTCGGCGTCCAACGTCGGGTTGCCGAACAGCTCCCGCAGCCGGGTGGTCTGCGGTCGGTCGGCGGCGCTGCGGGCCAGCGCCATCATGACCGTGGGCTTGCCCTCACGCAGGTCGTCCAGGACCGACTTGCCGGTGACCGCCGGGTCCCCGAAGACACCCAGCACATCATCGCGGAGCTGGAACGCGTCGCCCAGCGGGTCACCGAACTCGCCCAACGCGGCGATCAACTCCGGCCCCGCGCCGGCCAGGGCCGCGCCGATCTGCAGCGGGCGGGTGACCGTGTACCGGGCGGCCTTCATCCGGATCACGGTGAGCGCGCTGGCCACCGAGCCGTCACCCACGCCCGAGACCAGGTCCAGGTATTCACCCGCGATCACCTCGGTACGCATCAGCGCGAACACGCCGTACCCCCGGTGCACCGCATCGGCACTCAGCCCGCACTCGTGGAACATCTGATCCGACCAGGCCGCGCAGAGATCCCCGCAGAGCAGCGCGGTGTTGCGGCCGTACGCCTCGGGGTCACCGCGCCACGACGAGCGGGCGTGCAGATCGGCGAAGAGCCGGTGCACCGACGGCTCGCCCCGGCGTCGGTCGCTGCCGTCCAGGATGTCGTCGTGGATCAGCGCGAACGCGTGGAACAGCTCCAGGGCCGCCGCCGCCACCACGATCGGGGTGCCGTCGGCCGCCCCCGCGCCGCGCCAGCCCCAGTAACAGAAGAGCGGGCGTATCCGCTTTCCACCGGCCAGCACGAACCGTTGCAGCGCGGTGAACACGCCGCGCGGCGCGCCGTCCGGCCAGTCCGGGCCCTGCCGGTCGAGGAACCCGGCCAGCTCCGCGTCGAAGCGCGCCCGCAGCCCGCTCGTGTCGGTGGGTGCGACGGTGACCGTCATGACCCCTCACCCGGCCGACCCACGTCCGTACCGCCAGGGCTCAGCCCGGCCAGCTCCAGCAACAGCCCCTTGACCTCGGTGGCCGCGATCCGCTCCCGAGCGGCGGCCGGGTCGGAGCAGAGCAGCACCGGGGCGTCCGCCGGGTCGGTCGGCAGTCGCCCGTGCGAACCCCGCACCGCCCGCGCACCGGCGTCCAGGCCGACCGCGCTCATCAGGTAGCGCATACCGAGCTTCTTGCGGGCCAGGGCCACGCCGGCGCGAGCCTTCGCGGCACCGGGGTTTGCCGGGTCGAAGAACAACTCCGCCGGGTCGTAACCTGGCTTCCGATGAATTTCCACGAGCCGGGCGAAGTCCGGTGCGCGGGCGTCGTCCAGCCAGTAGTAGTACGTGAACCAGGCGTCCGGCTCGGCCACCAACACCAGCTCACCGGCGCGTGGATGGTCCAGCCCGTGCGCGGCCTTACCGTCGGCGTCGAGCACCTCGGCCACCCCGGGTAGCCCGGCGCAGAGCTTCGCCACCGCCGGCACGTCGGCCGGGTCCCGGACGTAGACGTGGGCGACCTGATGGTCGGCCACCGCGAACGCCCTCGACGTCCACGGGTCGAGGTATTCCATATCGGCCTGGGTGTGCACCCGCAGCAGCCCCTCGGCGCGCAGCAGCCGGTTGACGTCCACCGGCCGGGACACGTCGGTGATGCCGTACTCCGAGAGCACCACCACCGTGGCGTCGCGGGCCCGGGCGGCGTCCAGCAGCGGCCCGAGCACCGCGTCCAGCTCGGCTGCGGCAGCGGCGGCCTGGGCCGACGACGGGCCGTACCGTTGCAGGTCGTAGTCCAGGTGCGGGACGTAGACCAGGGTCAGGTCGGGTGACACGTCGGCCAGGATCTGCTCGGCCGCCTGGCAGATCCACCGGGACGAGGGCAGCCCGGCCGTCGGCCCCCAGTAGGTGAACAGCGGAAAGGTGCCCAGCCGCCCGGTCAGCGCGTCGTGCAGCTCCGGCGGGTCGGTGTAGCAGTCGGGCTCCTTGCGCCCGTCGGCGTAGTAGACGGGGCGTGGCGTGACCGTCCAGTCGACGTCCGCGCCCATCGCGTACCACCAACAGACGTTGGCGACGGTGTAGCCGGGCTCGGCCTTGCGGGCCGCCTGCCAGAGCTTCTCCCCACCGACCAGCGCGTTGTGCTGCCGCCACAGCAACACCTCACCCAGCTCCCGGAAATACCACCCGTTGCCGACGATCCCGTGCCCGCTCGGCGGCTCGCCGGTGAGGAAGGTGGACTGCACCGAGCAGGTCACCGCGGGCAGCACGGTGCCCAGCTCGGCCCGGAAGCCGCCGTCGGCGACGCCCCGCAGCCGGGGCATGTGCTTCAGCAGTCGCGGGGTCAACCCCACCACGTCGAGCACCACCAGTCGCCGGCTCATCGCGTCCCTCCCATGCTCACGGTTCGCTCTGCGGTCAGGCCGAGGCCGACCAGCTCGTCACGGGCGAAGGTCAGCTCCGCGGCGATGCCGGTGGCCAGCTCCACGTCGGTGCCGGGCCGTCGCGCGGCCGGCAGCACCCCCCAGGTGTACGTCTCGACGTCCAGGTGGTCGCAGCCGGCGGTCGGGCCGTCGAAGAGCGCTCTCAGGGCCGCGCGCAGGACCGGCAGGGTCGAGCCGAGCGGCTCCTCGGGTGGGGCGTGCAGGGGCACGTGGTAATGCACCCGCCACGGGCCGGGCAGCGCCTGATCCAGTGCTGCGTCCAGGTCGTCGGCCGCGTGCCTCGGGTCAGCCGGGTCGGCCAGGCCGGCGCAACCGGCGCCCCGGGTCTGGTGCAGGAAGCGTGGCTCCACCCAGCGGCGCAACGCGTCGGCCCCGCCCGCCGGGTCGGCCGCCTCGACGGCGGCGGAGACCTGCACCTTCACCACCGGCAAACCAGCCGCCCGCAACCGGTCCAGCGCCTCGGCCGGCTCCTCCCAGGCGCAGGCCAGGTGAGCGAGATCGAGGCAGACGCCCAGCCGCTCGGTGTCCATACCGGACAGTAACGTAACTGCCTGGTCGGTGCTCTCCACCACACAACCAGGTTCCGGTTCGAAGCCGACCCGCACGTCGCGGCCAGTGTCCCGCTGCACCGCGGCCAGGCCGGCCGCGAGCTGGTCCAGCCGGCGTCGGGCGGCGTCGGCCCGCTCGGTGTCCCACGGCTGCCGCCAGGCCAGCGGCAGGGTGGAGATCGAACCCCGGGCGGCGTCGTCGGGCAGCAGGTCGGCGAGCACCCGGGCCAGGTCCAGGGTGTACGTCAACCGCTGCTCGGTGGTCCAGTCGGGGTGGTAGACGTCGTGCTTGACCACGGGTGCCTGGAAGGCCGCGTACGGGAAGCCGTTGAGGGTGACCACCTCCAGCCCGCGCACGTCCAGCTCGGTGCGCAGCCGGCGGCGCAGCGCCGGGTCGGCGGCCAGCTCGGCGGCGACCGGGGCGGCCAGCCACAGGCCGAGCCCGAGCAGGTCGCTGCCGAGCGCCTCACGGACCGGCACGGCGTAGGTGTCCAGTTGACCGAGGATGCCCGCGAGGTCCTCGGCGGGGTGCACGTTGGTGCAGTAGCCGAGGTGGACGGTGTCGCCGCCGGCGTGTCGTAGCCGCATCAGCTGCCACCGCGCAGGATCGAGTTGCCGGTCTGCGGGTCCACGGCGACGGCGACGTCCAGGTCGCTGAGGTCGAGCCGCCCCGACTGCCCGTAGAACTCCACCGGGTTGCGCCACAGCACCTTGTCGACGTCGTCGTCGCTGAAGCCGGCCAGCAGCATCGCCTCGCCGGTGGCCCGGGTCAGCAGCGGGTCGGAGCGTCCCCAGTCGGCCGCCGAGTTGACCAGCGTCCGTTCCGTGCCGTACTCCCGCAGCAGCTCCACCATCCGCTGCGGGGTCATCTTGGTGTCCGGGTAGATGGAGAAGCCCAGCCAGCAGCCGCTGTCGCGGACCAGCTTGACGGTCACCTCGTTGAGGTGGTCGACCACCACGCGGCCCGGCGCGATGCCGGACTCGGTGACGACGGCGAGGGTCCGCTCGCAGCCGCGCGCCTTGTCCCGGTGCGGGGTGTGCACCAGCGCCGGCAGGTCGTACGCCACCGCGAGGGCGAGCTGCGCCGCGAACGCCTCGTCCTCCTCGGGCGTCATCGAGTCGTACCCGATCTCGCCGACCGCCACCACCGCGTCCTTGTCCAGGTAGCGGGGCAGCAGGTCGAGGACCGGACGGCAGCGCGGGTCGTTGGCCTCCTTGGGGTTCAGCGCCACGGTGGCGAAGTGGCGCACCCCGAACTGACCGGCCCGGAACGGCTCCCACCCGATCAGCGAGTCGAAGTAGTCGGTGAACGAGGCCGCGCTGGTGCGCGGCTGCCCCAGCCAGAACGCCGGCTCCACCACGGCGCGTACTCCGGCGGCGGCCATCCGTTCGTAGTCGTCGGTGGTGCGTGAGGTCATGTGGATGTGCGGATCGAAAATACGCATGTCACGCCTCCCGGGGCAGTGCGGCGGTGAGCCGGTCGAGCAGATCGGTGGCGTCGGCGGGCAACTCCCGGCCAGCGGCGTGCCGCTCGGCGGCCAGCGCGCCCAGCATCGCGGCCAACTCCCCGTCGGCCCGGGCGTCCAGGTCGGCGACCACGGCGAGAGGGACACCGCTGAACACGCACTTGAGCACCGCCTGCCGCCAGGCGGCCGGGTCGAGGTGCTGGGCGTACGGGCCGAGCGCGGCGGCGACCAACCGGGTGTCGTTGGTCCGGATGGCGTCGTGCAGGAGCGGCACCCCGGCGGCGCCGATCGGCAGCAGCGGCAGGGCCCGCAGCACGGCTCGCCGCTCGGTCGCGTCACCGTGCTGGTAGAGGCGCTCGGCGTACGCCGCGTGGTCGCCGGGCAGACTGGTGAGCAGCAGCACCCGGGCGGCGTCGTCGGCGGTCCAGCCGGGGGCGTCGGGCAACGCGGCCCGGCCGCAACGCCGGCCGACGGCGGGAAAGAGCCGGGTGATCGCGGTGGGCTCGGCCGTGACCCGGCGCAGCGCCGTGTCGAGCCAATCGGGATCGGGTACGCCTCGCAGCGCGGCCCGTAGTGAATCCGGTGTCATCCCGTCTCCTCCCCTAGCTGCTACGCAGGCACCCCAGGCGCGCCCCTTTGCTCTGCTTCAACCCACGCGACGGTCACTGTCCGAATATCGGACGGTCGCTGTTGCGTCCGTTGAAGCAGAGCAAAGGGCGCCTGGGGGCACCTTGTCCTCGGTGGTCCGCGGGCTGGCCGCCGCAGTCGCGGCGGCGGCACGCAGGAACTCGATCGACCGGGCGGCAACGGCGGGCGCGGCGTGCGAGTCTCGTGGCAACTCCACCGCGACCAGCCCGCGATAGCCGGCTTCCGCCAGGGCCGCCAGCACCGGCGGGAAGTCGATCTCGCCGACGCCGAACTCCAGGTGCTCGTGCACGCCCCGGCGCATGTCGTCGATCTGCACGTTGACCAGGTGCCCGGCCACCTCGGCGACGCACTGCGGCACCGGCCACGGCTCCAGGCAGCGGCAGTGGCCGATGTCGAGGGTGATGCCGAAGCGGGCCGGGCCGCCGAGGGCGGCGTGCAGCCGACGCCAGTCGGCGATGTCCTGCACCAGCATCCCCGGCTCCGGCTCGAAGCCGAGGGTGACGCCAGCGGCGTCGGCCGCGTCGACCACGGTGGCACAGCCGGCCACCAGCCGGTCCCAAGCGCACTGCGGTGACACCGCCTCGGGCCGGACACCGGCCCAGAACGAGACCGCCTCCGCGCCCAGGTCGGCGCCGATCCGGACGGCCCGCCGCAGGAACTCGATCCGCCGCGTCGGGTCGTCGTGCAGGAACGTCGGGGCGTGCTTGTGCCACGGGTCGAGCAGGTAGCGGGCCCCAGTCTCGATCACCACCGCCAGACCCAGCGCGTTCAACCGTCGGCCGACGGCGGCGACCCGGCGTGTTACCCCGGGCGCGAACGGGTCCAGATGGTCGTGGTCCAGAGTGAGGGCGACCCCGTCGTAGCCCAGGTCGGCGAGGACGGCGAGCGCGTCGTCGAGACGGTGGTTGGCGAAGCCGTTCGTGCCGTACCCGAGGCGCAGCGTCGTGGCGTCGGCCGCCGGCGGTGCGGGTCGGGGCTGTGGAACGGTCATGTCGGGGAGACCTTCCGGGCCAACCGTCGACCCAGCGGAGCGGCCGCCGCGACGGCCATCCCGAGCAGGCCGGCTCCGCCCCGGGCAGTGAGCGCTCCCTGGAGGGCGGGCAGCCCGGTGATCCCGGCGCCGACCGCGGCGCGCACCCGCCCCGCCGACGGGTCCCGGACCACCTCGACCTGGGCCGCACCGTACCGGGCCGCGTACCACCCGGCCAGCACGGCGGGCAGCACGGCAGCACGGCGAGGGGTGGCGACGGCGGCGCTGGCGGCGACCAGGGCGGTGCCGGCCAGCGTGCGCATCGGGAGGGCGGCATCGGCTCCGGTGACCTCCCGGCGGGACAGCGCGGTGACCGTCCAGGTGTGCGCGGCGACGGTCACCGCCGCCGGCAACGCCCGGATCACCCGGCCGCCGGACGCGCCGAGCAGCACATCGAGCCCTCGGCAGGCGGCCATCACGGCCGGCCCGGCGGCGGTGTTCTTGGCCAGCAGGTCGTACCCCCAGATGGTGGCGGCCAGCGGCACGGCGAGCGCGGCGGCACGGCGACCGCCCACGGCGGCGGCCAGGCCCACACCGGCGGCCGTGAGGCCGGCTGCGAGACCGACCGCGGCGGCCGGAGTCACCCGGCCGCTGGGGATCGGCCGCTCGGGCCGCTCCTCGGCGTCCAGGCGCCGGTCGGCCCAGTCGTTGGCGGCCATGCCGGCCCAGTAGAGCAGCACCGAGGCGCCGGCCAGGGCGGGAGTACGCGGGCCCAGCGTGCCGGCCGCCGCCGCTCCGGCGATCACGTCACCGGGCACCGAGAGCGCGGCCGGCGCCCGGACCAGCTCGGCGAGGTCAGCCAGCGTGGCCATGGGCACCGTCCCAGCCGGCGTGCAGAAGCCGCGCGAAGTCGGTCAGCCGGGCCCACTGCTCGCCCAGCGAGTGGGTGGGCGAGCCGAGCGGGTCCTTGAAGAAGAAGCCCAGCTCGGCCAGCGGCCCCACCTGCCCGGCGGCGTGCGCGGCGGCGGTGAGCCGGGCCAGGTCGAGCACCAGCGGCGCGGCCAGCGCTGAGTCGCAGCCGTGCCAGGTGAACTCCATCCGCATGCCGGTGCCGAGGAAACCGGCGAAGGTGATCAGATCCCAGGCGGTCTTGAAGTCGCCCAACTCCTCGACGTACTCGATGCGCGTGCCGCCCTGCGGGACGTAGCCCAGCGTCTCGCCGAGCACCCGCTGCTTGCTCTGCACCTTCGCCGCGTTGGCGGCCGGGTCGGCGAGGGTGGCGCCGTCGCCACCGCCGAGCAGGTTGACCCCGGACCAGGAGCGCACGGCCAGGTTGCGCATCGCGAACATCGGCGCGAGCACCGACTTGACCAGGGTCTCCCCGGTCTTACCGTCGTGCCCGGCGTACGGCAGGCGGACCTCTTCGGCCAGCGCGGCCAGCGCCGGCAGCCGCAGCCCGGTGGACGGGGTGAAGTCGACGTAGGGGCAGCCGGCCAGCAGTGCCGCGTACCCGTAGAGGGAGCTGGTCGGCAGCACCTCGTCCGGCCCGGCGAGGGCGGCGCGCAGCGCGGCCGGGTCGGCGTGCCCGGGGTGCGGTCGGGGGGCCGCCTCGGTGGCGGAGACGTTGACCACCACCACCCGGTCCAGCTCGTGCCGCTCGCGGAAGCTGGTGAGGTCGCGCACCACGGCGGCGGCCCGATCTGCCTGGGTGGCGCCGACCGGTGCGGGGCGCAGCTCCTGCTCGACCGCGCCGAGCTCGTCATGGAGCGCGGCGACCAGCCGCCAGGGAACGACACCGGCGTCGGCCAGCGCCTCGGCGCGTTTGCACAGGGGGGTGGTGGCCAGGTCGTGCCCGCCGAAGACGAGGTCGGCGAAGGCCGGCAGGGCGGGACCGCGCAGCTCGGGCAGCTCGGTGACACAACCGGTGGGCCCGACCAGCCCGGCCCGCAGCGCGAGCCCTCCGACGATGCTGGTGGTCGCGACGGAACCGCGCGCTCCTACCAGCCAGACACCTGTTCGCATGGTGCTCCTTCCCGTTCAGGAGGGACGTCGGTACCGCTAAATATAGGAATATCAGAATATTCTTCGGAAAGATATGGCCTGGGTGGCGGGGCCCCGCCCGCCCGCTCCGTACCGGGACGGCACCGGTTTCCGACGTCGGCGTCGGCGGCGACGACGCCGGACCGGCTCCCGGTCCGGGTGCGGGCAGACGGGGCTTGGTAGGCAGGGTCGGGTCGGCGTCTCGACCCTGCCTCCCCCGCAACCGACCAGCCGGGGCGTTGGCGTGCCCCGACCGGGCGTCTCAGGCCGCCGCGCCCACCGGAGCACGCCTCGCCGGACGATGGCCAGCGGATGCGGTACGGGTGGGGGCAGCGGCGTGCCGTGCCATCAAGTCCTCCGGATCTCCGGAATGGTGGCGGTCCTCCGGTGCGGCCGGGGAATCCCGGTCCGGTCGCACCGGACGACCGTCCTGCTCGTGCGCCACCGGGCCGTACGGCCCGGCTGCACACCCTCCGATGCCGACCTCGTCCCGACCGCGGGGCGCAATCCGCGGTCGGTCCCTCGCCGGTCGGCGTCGGAAAGCCGGTCGGGCGATGGCGGTACGAACACCGCCATCGCGGATGGTCACTGGTCAGACGGCCGCCGCGGTCAGCGCCGGTTCCACCTCGGTCCAGGAGGAGCCGAACTCCGCCGAGCGGGTCACCGCGTCCAGCACGAGCTGGACCTGCAACCCGTCGGCGAAGGAGGGAGCCGGGTCGACGCCGGTGGCGACCGCCTCGATGAAGTCGCGCATCTCGTGCGTGAACGAGTGCTCGTAGCCGATGATGTGGCCCGGAGGCCACCACGCCGACATGTACGGGTGCTCGCCCTCGGTCACCAGGATGCGGTTGAAACCCTGCTCCAAGCCGGGCCGGGTGGCGTCGTAGAACTCCAGTTCGTTGAGACGTTCCAGGTCGAAGACCACGCTGCCCAGCGAGCCGTTGATCTCGACACGCAGAGCGTTCTTGCGGCCGGTGGCGAACCGGCTCGCCTCGTACGTGGCCAGGGCGCCACCGTCGAGCCGGGCCACGAAGACCGCGGCGTCGTCGACGGTGACCAACCCGGTGCCCGCGCCATTACCGTCGACGGAACCGCCACCGTCCACCGTGGCCAACAGTCCGCTCGACCCGGCCGGCAACGGCCGTTCCTTCACGAAGGTCTCGGTGACGGCGCTGACCCCGCTGATCCGCTGGCCGGTGACGAACTGGGTCAGATCGATGATGTGCGCACCGATGTCACCGAGCGCGCCAGAGCCCGCCCTGTCCTTCTGCAACCGCCAGACCAGCGGGAACTGCGGGTCCACGATCCAGTCCTGCAGGTACGTCGCACGGACGTGTCTAATCACACCGAGTCGTCCGTCGGCGACCATCTGGCGCATCATCGTGACCGCGGGGACCCGGCGGTAGTTGAACCCGCACATCGACCGCACTCCGGCGGCCCGGGCGACGTCCGCCGCAGCGGTCATCGCCCGTGCCTCCGCCACCGTGTTGGCCAACGGCTTCTCGCACAGGACGTGCTTGCCGGCAGCCAATGCGGCGAGGGCGATCTCGGCGTGACTGTCACCCGGGGTGCAGATGTCGACCACGTCGATGTCGTCCCGGTTGATCAGGTCACGCCAGTCCGTGGTGTACGCGTCCCAGCCGAGCCGGTCGGCGGCGTCTGCCACCTTCGGTGTGTCTCGACCGCAGATCAACGCCATCCGGGCCCGCGCCGGCAGGTCGTACACGCGGTTCACGGTGCGCCACGCCTGTGAGTGCGCGGCGCCCATGAACGCGTAGCCGACCATGCCGACCCGCAGTTCTTTGTCTGTCGTGGACAAGGTGGGTCTCCCCCCGTATGTCAGAACCCGAGCTTCTCGTAGCTGCTCGCGTTCTCCTTGGTGATCGTCTCGGAGGCCAGGGTTAGTTCCTTGGGCACCTGAAGCTCCGTCAGGTCGCCCAGGCCCCGACCCTGCGCGACGAGCCGCGCCAGCGAGATCGCCGACGAGGCCATCGACGGGTTGTAGGTGACCGTCGCCTTGAGCACGGTGTTGTCGGCCTTGATCGCCTCGATCGCGAGCTTCGAACCCGCGCCGCCGACCATGAAGAACTCCGTCCGGTTGGCCTGCTTGATGGCGGCAAGCACACCGATGCCCTGGTCGTCGTCGTGGTTCCAGATCGCGTCGATCTTCGGCAGCGCCTGGAGCAGCTGGGCCGCCTCGCGCTGACCGCTGTCCGAGGTGAACTCGGCCGAACGACGGTTGTTCACCTTGAACCCGTACGTCGCCAGGGCCGCCGCGAAGCCGGCGCTGCGCTCGACGGTCAGCGGGATCTCCAGACCGGCGATCTCACCGATGATCGGGTTGGCAACGCCCTTGTCCTTGAGCTGCTTGCCGATGAAGTGCCCGGCCGAGACGCCCATGCCGTAGTTGTCGCCCTTGATCACCAGCCGCGAGGCCAGCGCGTCGGGGAAGGCCCGGTCGAGGTTCACGATCGGGATGCCCGCCTGCATCGCCTGGAGGGCAACGGCGTTGACCTCCTTGCCGTCGTGCGGCAGCACGACGATGATGTCCGGCTTCTGGGCGATCAGCGTGCCGAGGGTGGAGCGCTGGGCCTCGGAGTTCGACCCACCGTCGACCTCCTTGAACTCCACGTCGGAGTAGGCCGCGGCCTGAGCCTTGGCGTTGGCGTGGATCGCGCCCATCCAGCCGTGGTCGGCGGCGGGAGCCGAGAAGCCGATGACGACCTTCTTGCCCGGGGCGTTGTTGCCGGCGCTGTCTCCGGCGGCCTTCGTCTGTGTGCTGGCCGCCGGGGTCTCGTTACTGGTGCAGGCGGTCAGCAGGGTGGCGGCGCCGACTGCGGCTCCACCGAAGAGCAACCGGCGGCGCGACAGGTCGCGACTGTGCTGGGTCATGAACGACCTCCTGGGAGCGGGATTTGAGGTAGTGAGGGTGTGCGAGGCCCGGCCACTGTCGAATGTCTCGACGTCGCCAGGGACAACGGTGCGGTGCGTCAGGTTGCGGTGGTGACCCTGTTCCGCGCGAGGAGCCGAGTGAGGGACTTGAACTGGAACTGCTGGACCAGGACGGCGGCGACGATGATGCCGCCCTTGACCATGTTCTGCGCCTCGATGGAGAGGCCGTTGATGGCGAAGAGGTTCGTGATCGTGGCGAAGATGATGACGCCGAGCAGCGAGCCGACGATCGTGCCCCGGCCACCGCTGAGCAGCGTCCCGCCGATGATCGCCGCGGCGATCGCGTCCAGCTCGTAGAGGTTGGCCATCGCCGCCTGCGCCGAGGTGGCCTGCGAGGTCAGCATGATGGCGGCGATGCCGCAGCACAGCCCGGAGAGCGCGTAGAGCAGCATGGTGTGCCGGCGGACGTTGATGCCGGCCAGTCGGGCCGCCTCCGGGTTGCCGCCGACGGCGATGGTCCGCCGACCGAAGGTGGTGCGGTTGAGCAGGATCCAACCGGCCACCACCACCGCACCCAGGATGTAGACGAGGATCGGAATCCCGAGCACCTTGCGCGCCGCGATGTCGTTGATGAAGGTGCTGCTCGACACCTGGGTCTGCTTGTTGGAGATCGACGCCGCGAGCCCGCGAGCCGCCACCAGCATCGCGAGCGTCGCGATGAAGGGGACCAGTTTCCCGTACGAGATGAGCACACCGTTGACCAGGCCGACGCAGATGCCGACCACGATGGCGGTGAAGATCATCCCAGCGGCGCCGTAGCTCTGGGTGGCCACCGTGGTGCACCAGACCCCGGCCAGCGCAACGATCGCCCCGACCGACAGGTCGATCCCACCGCCGATGATCACGAAGGTCATGCCGACCGTGACCACGCCGACGACCGAGGCCAGTTGCAGGATGGCCAGGACGTTGTTCCAGACCCAGTTCGGGTCGCCGTAGAGGTCGGGCTTGGTGACCGCACCGACCACGACGAGCGCGGCCAGCACACCGATCAGACCAAGATTGCGCTTGGCACCGTCGCCGCCGTCCCCCTGCCACCAGGAGAGCCGGCGCGTGGATCCTGCCTTGCCACTGGCCGCGGCCGTCTCCGCCGGGTCCACCGGCGGCGACTGCGCCGGAAGCTGCGGGCGCTCCGGTGTCGCGGTGGGAGTGGGAGTCGCGTCGCTCATGCCGGTGCGCCTTCCATCAAGGACCCCGCCATCACGAGGTCGAGCACGGTGTTCTCGTCAAGCTCGCCGGCGGGAGCCTCGCGGACGACCCGCCCTTCCCGCATCACCAGCACCCGGTCGGCCAGACCAAGCACCTCGGGCACCTCGCTGGAGACCAGCAGCACCCCGACGCCCTGGGCGGCCAACGCCCGGATGACCTGGTAAAGCTCAGCCCGGGCGCCCACGTCCACGCCCCGGGTGGGCTCGTCCAGCAGCAACAACTTGGTGCCGCCGAGCAGCCACCGCCCGACCACGACCTTCTGTTGGTTGCCACCGGAGAGCGTGCGTACCGGCCGATTGACGTCCCGGGGCCGCAGCTCCAGGCTCTCCGCGATCCGATCCGCCTCGGCTCGTTCCCTGCCGGCGTCGGTGAAGCCGAGCCGTGCGTACCGGCCGAAGGTGGCCAGCGTGACGTTGCGGTAGATCGGCTCACCCAGCAGCAACGCCTGACTCTTACGTTCCTCCGGGGCCATCCCCATGCCGGCCCGCACCGCCGCGCCGACGCCCGGACGCAGCACCCGCCCGTCCATCCGGACCGCACCGACCTCCGCGAGCCGGGCACCGTAGATGGTCTCCAGCAGCTCGGAGCGGCCGGAGCCGACCAGGCCCGCGATGCCCACGATCTCGCCAGCGCGCACGTTCAGCGAGACGTCGGCGAACTCGCCGGTGCGGGTCAGCCCCTCGACCTGGAGCAGTTCGGCACCGACGGCGTCGTCGGTCGGCCGGTCCGGGAAGACGTACTCGATGGTGCGGCCCGTCATCCGGCTGACCAGATCGCGGGTCGGGGTGTCGCGCGCCGGCAGGTTGGCCGCCGTGGTCCGGCCGTCCTTGAGTACGGTGACCCGGTCGCCGATCTCGCGGATCTCCTCCAGGCGGTGAGAGATGTAGATGACGGCGATGCCCTGCGCGGTCAGCTCCCGGATGATCCGGAACAGGTTGCCGACCTCGTCGTGGGCCAGCACCGCGCTCGGCTCGTCCATGATGATCAGTCGGGCCTCGTGCGACAGCGCCCTGGCCATGCTGACGATCTGCTTACCAGCGGCCGGCAGCGATCGGACCATCCGCCCCGGCGGGATCTCACCGTGGCCGAGCCGACTGAGGATCTGCCGGGTGTGCCGGGCCATCGTGCCGCGCCGGACGAACCCGAACCTGCGGTGCTCGTGGCCGAGGAAGGCGTTCTCCGCCACCGAGAGATCCTCGACGAGATCGAGCTCCTGGTAGATGGTGGCGATCCCGGCGCGCATCGCGGCTTGCGGGTTGACGAAGTTGGCCGGCTCGCCGCGCCACTCCACCTGCCCGGAATCCGGTTGGTGCACCCCGGAGAGCACTTTGATCAGGGTGGACTTGCCAGCCCCGTTCTGCCCGAGCAGGCAGTGCACCTCGCCGGCACGCACCTCCAGCTGCACGCCGTCCAGCGCGCGTACGCCGGGGAAGGTCTTGACCAGATCGGTGAGGCGCAGGACCACCTCGCCCGCGACGGTGTCGGCGGGAGCCTCGACCAGCGGCGCCTCGGCGACGGCCTCGGCCGACGCGGTGGCGGGGTCATCCTCGGGCAGGGCCACGGTCTCCTCCTCGCTCACGACGGAATCTCAGACAGCCTCATGCGGCTTCCCCGAAGGCGACGTCACTCGCGAGCACGGCCGCGCCGGCGACGCCTGCACGACCACCAAGCTCGGACAGCACGACGGGCAGGTTGCCGGTGGCCAGCGGCAGCGACCGGCGGTAGACCACGCTGCGGATCTCGGCGAGCAGGATGTGCCCGAGCTGGGCCAGCCCGCCGCCGATCACGATCATCGACGGGTTGGTGAAGCTGACCAGGCCGGCGAGCACCCCGCCGACCCGCCGTCCGCCGTCACGGATCAGCTGGATGCAGGTCACGTCGCCCTCGACGGCGCCCTCGGCGACGTCCAGTGCGGTCACCACACCACGCAGGGCCATCCGCTCGGCCAGCGCCGGCGACACCCCGCTGCGGGCCGCGGCGGCGGCCTCCTTGGCCAGCGCGGCGCCGCTGAACAGCGCCTCCAGGCAGCCGATGTTGCCGCAGGAGCACATCGGACCGTGCGAGTCGACCTGGATGTGGCCGATGTCGCCGGCGCAGCCGTCGGTGCCCCGGTAGACCTCGCCGGTGAGGTAGATGCCGCACCCGATGCCGGTGCCGATCTTCACGAAGAGGAAGTCGTCCACCGAATGAGCGACCCCACCGTGCCGCTCACCGATCGCCATGATGTTGACGTCGTTGTCGACCACCGCTGGGCAGCCGTGCTCCCGGCTGAGCAACTCGCGCACCGGGAACCGGTCCCAGCCCGGCATGATCGGTGGCGAGACCGGAACGCCGTCACGGAAGCTGACCGGACCGGGCACGCCGATGCCCACGGCGTCCAACCGCTCGTACGCGCCGTCGACCCGGGCCTTGTGCAGCAACTCGTTGACCCGTTGCAGGGTCACCTTCGGTCCGTTGCGGATCTCGGCCGGCTCGGCGTAGTGGGCGACCGGTTCGAGGCGGCCGTTGACCACCTCCACGTCGATCGAGCTGGCACCGAGGTCGACGGCGGCGAAACGCAGCTTCGGGTTCAGCTCGACCAGGGTGGAGCGACGCCCACCCCGGGAGGCGGCAAGCCCTGCCTCGGCGACGTAACCCAGCGCGACCAGGCGATCCAGCTCGGCCAGCAGGCGCGGGCGCGGCATCTGGAGTCGGTCGCCCAACTCGGCCCGGGACACGGCCCCCTCGTCGCGGAGCAACCGCAACAGTCGAACGTGCAGGGGGTCGACGGTCCGCACCGGAAACTCACCTCGTCATCGGCCTCGTTCACATCGACGCAATGCCGATGTGTTGTGTCCGACACAGTAAGAGCGCTCCGCACCGCATGTCCATAGCTTCAACCGTTCCGAGACCAACTTTTGTCCGAAAGAACAAAAGCTACTAGTCGATCAAGAAAAGGATCACGGGCCGCCCGCATCCGCTCGCCCGCAGTGCCATCGATGGACACGAAACCGCCCCGCCAGCCGGTCTCCGGTGGCGGGGCGGTCAGCGCGGGGCGGTCAGCGCGCAGCCGTCAGCGTCGGCCGGCGGAGTTCCGCTTCTTCCGGAGCTTGCGGTCGTCGCGCAGCTCGACGTACGGCTCGTCGTCGATGCCGTGGCCGGCCGCGATGGCCCGGCCCCGCTCCAGCTCCGCGTCGAACTCGGCGCCCAGCAGGATCGCGATGTTGCTCAGCCAGAGCCAGACCAGGAAGATGATCACCCCGGCCAGTGCCCCGTACGTCTTGTTGTACGAGCCGAAGTTGCTCACGTAGAACGCGAACAGGCCGGAGATCACCAGCCAGATCACCACGGCCAGCACACCGCCCGGGCTGACCCAGCGGAACCCGCCGTGCCGTGCGTTCGGCGAGGCCCAGTAGAGGATCGCGAACATCAGGCTGACCAGGATCAGCAGCACCGGCCACTTGGCGATGTCCCACACCGCGACGGCCGTCGAGCCAAGGCCGACCGCATCCCCGACCAACTCGGCGAGCCGACCGGTGAAGACCACGATCACCGCGCTGGCCAGCAGCAGGACCCCGATCACCGCGGTCACGCCGAGCCGGATCGGCAGCGTCTTCCAGATCGGGCGACCCTCCGGCACGTCGTAGATGGTGTTCGACGCACGCATGAAGGCACCGATGTAACCGGACGCGGACCAGAAGGCGGCCACCAGACCGATGATCGCCGCGACGCTGGCCAGGCCGCCGTTGCCCTGCGCCTGGGTGATCGCACCCTCGATGATCTTCTGGATGCTGTCATCCGGCACCGCCTGGTTGACGGTGTCCTGGACGCCCTGGGTGGCGCTCTCACCGAGCAGGCCGAGGAGCGAGATCAGCACCAACAGCCCCGGGAAGATCGACAGCACCCCGTAGTAGGTCAGCGCCGCCGCCCAGTCGGTCAGGCTGTCATCCTGGAATTCGCTGATCGTCCGGCGCAGCGCCGCCTTCCAGCCGCTGCCGGGGAGATCGGTGGGGCTGTCCGGCCCCGCGTCAGGCCCGACCGGCGCGCTGGCGGGATCACGCTCGTGCTCCCGGTGGGCGGAAGACTCGTCCGAGGCCATCGCCCCTCCTGTTCATCGGTGGTGTCGCCTCCGACATGCCCCGTGGACAGGCGCGGGTAACCCCTACTTGTAGAGCAACCTGCCCATCCGGCGCGAGGCCACCAGCAGGCCGACCGCCACCATCACCAACAGGTAGAGCACGTCGAGGAGCCAGACCCAGCCACCGCCGCCCAGGGCGACGCCGCGGATCAGGTGCACCGACCGGTAGAGCGGGGTGACCTCGATCAGCCAGTGCAGCAGGGTCGGATAGGCCTGCGCCGGCACGAACGTCCCGGAGAAGAGGAAGAGCGTGAACTGGGCGGAGGCCATCAGGTCGAAATCCTGCCAGCTGCGCATGAAGGTGGAGATCGCCATGCCGAGCGCCCCGAACGCGAACCCGACCAGCACCGCGGCCGGGAGGGCCGTCAACGCCCGGGTGATGCTGGTCAGATCCAGCGTGACCATCACCCCGAGGAACGCGGCCGAGTAGGCGCTGCCCCGCAGCATCGCCCAACCCAGCTCACCGAGGGCGATCTCGAACGGCCGTACCGGGGTGGCGATCATCCCGTCGTACAGCTTCATGTACTTCATCTTGCCGAAGAAGTTGAAGGTGGTCTCCGCGAGCGCCCCGGTCATCGCCGAGGAGGCGAGCATCGCCGGCGCCACGAACTCGGCGTACGAGACCAGCCGCCCGTCGGGCAGCGGCAGGTCGCCGACCAGCGCCCCGACGCCCACCCCGATGGAGAACAGGTAGAGCAGTGGCTCCACGAAGCCGGAGAGCAGCAGCAGCCAGTAGACCGACTTGAGCGCCGCGACGTTGCGCTCGACCACCGACGCCGAGCGCCGGGACACGGCGGAGACGTCGACCAGCCGGGGCAGGATCAGCGTGACCACGACAGCCTCTCTAGATGACGAGCTTGCGACGGAACGCGCGGAGCGCCAGCAACCAGCCGGCGACCACCCAGGCGGTCAGGTAAAGCAGGTGCCCAACGACCGACCACTGCGGGGCGACGCCGAGCGTGGCCGCGCGGCAGAGGTCGACGGCGTGCCACAGCGGCGTCACGTAGGCCAGCCAGCGCAGCGCGTCGGGCAGCGACTCGACCGGGAAGAACACCCCGGCGAAGAGCGTCATCGGGATGACCGCGAACCGGAACAGCATCGCCAGCCAACTGTCGCTGGACACCGACGCGGTGTACGCGAAGGTCGGCGCGGCAACGGCCAGCCCGAGTAGTGCCACCACGGGCAGGGTCGCCACCGCCCAGGGCGACCGCAACGCCCCGAACAGCCCGGTGACCAGCAGGAACGCCGTGATCGTGGTGAGCACCCGGAACAGCACGAAGGCCAGGTGCCCGGCCAGGATGTCGCCCACCCGCAGCGGCGACGCGCTCTGCGCGAAGTAGATTTTGATCCACCGGAAGTTGCTGAACACCGGCCACGTCGAGTCGCCGACGGTCACCTGGAGGGCGGTCGAGGCGATCAGCCCGGGGACCAGCCAGTCGAGGTAACGCACCCCGCCGACGCCCTGGTCGATGTAGGCGCCGACACCCAGCCCGAAGCCGAGCACGGTCAGCACCGGCAGCAGGAACGAGGAGAACACCCCCGCCCGCCAGGTGCGTCGTAGACCCACCAGGAAGTACTCGAAGACCGCGTACGCCGGCATCCAGGGGAATCGTGCCTGCCCCACCACACCCACCACGACCACCCCGCCCCACCGTGCCGGCCACCACGACCTGTCTACCCCCGGGGTACGACAGGCTGGCGGTCACCCTACGACGCCCTCATCGGCGTGTCGCCCGGGTTATCGGGCGGCGACGCGTCGTGCTCGTGGCGCTTCGACGCGATGATTCACTCCACATCGACGATGTGGCGGCATCCCGCCGCCCGGACACCCCCGTATCGCCGACATGGAGTCGATCAGCGCGCGGACGGCGTCGGACCCGACGAACGCGCGCCACGCGTCGGGCGTGAAGGCCAGCACCGGACAGGCCGGTCAGGCCGGGCGGTACGCGCGGATCAGCGCCTGTACGGCGTAACCGAGCAGCAGGACCCCCGCGCCGGTGCCCACCACCAGGCCGGCGGACACCCCCGAGGCGAGGCCGGTGACGAGCCCCGCCGCTGCCACCAGGCACAGCGCGACACCGAGCGGCCGAAGCAATGGATCCCGCAGCAGCGGGGCGAGCGGGAAGAAGTGCAGTCCGACCACCAGGCAGACCAGCACCGGGACGTACTCGGACCAGCCGGCGGCAGCCAGCACGGCGGCACCCAGCCCGGCGGCGGCGAATTCTGCGACGACGATGAGCAGGTACGGACGGTCGGCCGCCCGGTCCCGAGGACCACCGACCCCTCGGAGCCGGGCCGCCACCACGCCCCCCACCACGGCGGTCAGCAGTGCGGCGATGCTGCCCACCACAAGCAGGGCACGCAGTGGCTGCTCCGCCGCCGGCACGCTGAACCAGACCATCGCGAAGATGCCCAGGTAGAGCGCGGTCAGCCCGGCCTGACGTCGGTTGGCAGTCAACAGGTCGGACATGAAACCCCCGGGGTCGGAAGCCGGTTCGGTGAATTCACTGACCGGGCCGGCCGATGCTACGCCCAAGATCAAATGTGACCGCACGCCGGGCTCAGCGCACCTTCCCGGCCAGGCCAGAGCCGATGAGCGCTGATCGTTGGCAGCTCAGCAGGTCGACACGCCGGGGAAGTAGTGGCTGAGCTGCCAACGATCACCCGTGGTCGATCAGTCGATCAGGGTGCGGCCGGTCAGGTGCAGGAACACGTCCTCCAGGCCGCTGCGCCGCACCAGCACGTTGGCCGGGCTGAGCCCCAACGCGGAGACCTCGACGACCGCCGCGTCGCCGTCGGGCACGTAGAGCAGAACCCGGTCCGGCAGCACCTCGACGCGCTCCCCCAGCCCGGCGAGCTTGCCGGCGAACGGCTCCTGGGACTCGGCGGCGAAGCGCAGCTCGACCACCTCGCGGGTGGAGTGTTGCTCGATGAGCGCCCGGGGTGAGCCTTCGGCGACGATCCGCCCGCCGTCCATCACCACCAGCCGGTCGCAGAGCTGCTCGGCCTCGTCCATGTAGTGCGTGGTGAGCACCAGCGTCACGCCCTGCTGCTTGAGCCGGAACAGCCGCTCCCACACCAGGTGCCGGGCCTGCGGGTCGAGCCCGGTGGTCGGCTCGTCGAGCAGCACGATCTCCGGATCGTTGACCAGCGCGCGGGCAATCGTCAGCCGGCGCTTCATCCCACCGGAGAGCGGCTCGACCTTGCTGTCGGCCCGCTCGGTGAGCTGGACGAAATCGAGCAGCTCATCGGCCCGCTCCCGGGCCGCCCGACGGGCGATGCCGAAGTAGCGCGCGTAGACGGTCAGATTTTCCCGGACGGTCAGCTCCGGGTCGAGATTGTCCGCCTGTGGGCAGACACCGAGCCGAGCCCGGATCGCCGGCCCGTCACCGACCGGGTCCATGTCGAGGATGCGCAGCTTGCCCCCGCTGGGTGGGGAGACGCAGCCGATCATGCGCATGGTGGAGGACTTGCCGGCGCCGTTGGGCCCGAGGAAGCCGAACGCCTCCCCCGAGCGCACCTCGACGTCGATGCCGTCCACGGCGGTGAATTCACCGAACCGCTTCACCAGCCCCCGAGCCTGAATGAGTGGTCGCCCCGAAGTCACCGCCCGACCCTAACCGCCGGGCCCGACAGCCCTCCACGCAAATACGCGCACACGGCGAGACCGCGGGGGCGCCAGCGCCGAGACGATCGCCTCACCGCCCGAACCATCGACAGCGAAACGTCGATCGATGCCCCACCGGCTGGCCGATCGACGTGTATCGTCCCCTCGTGTCGCCCATCAGCTCGCCCGATGGTTCGTCGCCACCCGTCCGACCAGTCAACTCTCCTGCCGGTGAGCCCACGTCGGGCACCGGCGGCCCACCACCCCGACCGCGATCGACGGCCGAGCCCACCGCAGCCGAGCGCACCGCCAACCCGAGCGAGCGCGACGCCGACGCGGTCTCGCACGGCACCGACGCGGTAGCGCACGACGCGGTCGCGCACAGCACCGACACGAGCGAACGCGGCATCGACACGGCCGCCCCCAGCGTCGATGATGGCCGCTCCGTCGCCGAGCGGGCGACCCGGGACTTGGCCGCCCAGTTCGAGGACGAGAAGCCTGGCCGCGTGTTGTCCGGGCCGGCGGGTCTGCTCCTCACCGTGGCGGCGTTGGCGATCGGCGGGCTCGCCCTCTGGCAGGTGTTCCGCCCGCTGTCGCAGGGCAGCAAGTATTACCTGATCATCTTCCTGGCCGGCGTACTCCCGCTGGTTTTCCTGGCCTACCCGGCCGACCTGCGGCTACCGGCCCGCCTGCGCGCCCGGCGACGCCGCACCGGCAGCGCCGCCAAGAACGGCAGCGCCACCACGTCGGCGCGACCCACCGCGACGGACTGGGTCCTGGTCGCCCTGGCGGTGGCCGCCTGCCTCTACCCCGTCCTGCCGGTCTGGATCGGTACGGGTGGTGGCGGCTACAACGCCTTCCTCGACCGGCAGGGCCTGCTGGTGCCGATGGACCTGGCGCTGGGCACTGTGCTGCTGCTCCTGCTGCTGGAGGCGTGCCGGCGTACCACCGGTTGGATCCTGCCCGCGGTCTGCCTGCTGTTCCTCGGCTATGGCTACTACGGTGGGCTGCTGCCGCAGTCCTGGCCGGTCGCCCACGCCGGGCTCGACTTCAGTCAACTGGTCGACGCGTTCTACAACTCCGACAGCGGCTTCTACGGCACTCCACTGGACGTGGCCGCCTCGTACATCGTGCTGTTCACCATCTACGGCGCGGTCCTCGAGCTGTCCGGGGCCGGGCGGTTCTTCGTCGAGCTGTCGGCTGCCGCGTTCCGCCGCTCGCGCACCGCCGCCGGTCGGACGGCGGTGGCCTCCGGCTTCCTGCTCGGCACCGTCTCCGGCTCCGGTGCGGCGACGACGGTGAGCATCGGCGCGGTCACCTGGCCGCTGCTGCGCCGCGCCGGCTATCCCCCGGAGCGGGCCGGCGGCATGCTGGCCGCGGCCGGGGTGGGTGCCATCCTCTCCCCGCCCACCCTGGGTGCGGCGGCGTTCATCATCGCTGAGTATCTCGGCGTCTCGTACCTGCAGGTGCTGGGCTGGGCCACGGTGCCGACGGTGCTCTACTACCTCGGCATCCTGCTCTCCGTGGAGATCGACGCTCGCCGCTCCGGCGTACGCCCGGTGGTGATCGACGTCGGCTCGTCCTGGCGTCTGCTGGCCCGGTTCGGCTACCACTTCGCCTCGCTGATCGCCATCATCGTGTTGCTCGCGATCGGTGTGTCCGCGACAAGGGCGGTCGTCTTCGCCACCATCCTCGCCGCTGCGCTGTCCTTCCTGGACCGTGCGCACCGGCTCACCCCGGCGCGGCTCGTGACCGCACTCGTCACGGGGGTACGCGGCGTGCTCGCGGTGACCGCGGTCTGCGCCGCTGCCGGCATCATCACGGCGACCACCACGAAGACCGGCCTGGGGCCGCAGGCGGCGGCGCTGCTGATCGGCGGTGCCAAGGCGGCCACCTCGGACCCGACGCTGGTGCTGGTGCTCACCGCGCTGCTCGCGGCCGTCGCACTCAGCCTGCTGGGCCTGGCCGTGCCGGTCACCGCCTCGTTCGTGATCGGTTGGGTGATCGTCGGTCCGGCCCTGCTCGACCTGGGCGTGGCCGCCCCCGCCGCGGCGATGTTCGTCTTCTACTTCGCGGTCCTGTCCGAGGTTTCCCCGCCGACCGCGCTCGCCGCGGTAGCCGCCGCGGCGGTCACCGGCGGCCGGCTGGTGCCGACCATGTGGCAGACCCTGCGGTACGCGCTGCCGGCGTACCTGATCCCGATCGCGTTCGTCATCACGCCGGCCGGGCTCGGTCTGCTCGGCATCGGTGGCGTGCAGCGGATCGCCTTCGCCGCCGTGGTCACCGCGCTCAGCGTGGCGGTGCTCGCTGTCGCCGCCGGTGGCTGGTTGCCCGGTGTGGGCCCTGCCGGTGCCCCGGAGCGCGTGCTCGGGGCCCTCGCCGGCGTCACCCTGCTCTGGCTCGAACCCGTGCCGGTCACGGTCGGCACCGCGCTGGCCGCCGTCGCGGCGGCGGGTGTGTTCATCCGACGCGGATCCGCCGGCCGGGCCGGTCGGCCCCGAGCCGGATCGTCAGCCAACCTCCGGGAGGAGAAACTGTGAGACGAATCGACGTACGGCTCGCGGCGGGCCTGAGCGTGCTCGCCATCGTCACGGTCGGTGCCACGGGCTGCGGAGGCCAGCAGGGCGGCGCGGCCAAGGACGACGCGGCCAGCGAGGTCACCTGCGAGGTGACCCGGGAGACCCGCGTCGGCATCGCCACCGGCAACGCGACCGGCGTCTACTACGTGGTCGGCAACGCCCTGGCTGGGCAGTTGTCCGGTGCGACCGGTGGCAAGCTCAGCGGCACCGCCGCCGAGACCGGCGCGTCGGTGCAGAACGTCGAGCAGTTGGTCGGTGGCCAGTACGACGTGGCGTTCTCCCTCTTCGACACGGCGGTCAACGCGGTCGAGGGCAAGGGCAGTTTCACCGCGCCGCAGCCGGTCGAGGCGCTGGCACGCATCTACGACAACTACACCCAGGTGGTGGTCCGCAACGACTCCGGGATCAAGTCGGTGGCCGACATGCGCGGCAAACGGATTTCCACCGGCTCACCGAAGTCCGGTACCGAGGTGATCGCCAACCGGCTGTTGACGGCGGCCGGTCTCGATCCGACCAAGGACATCCGGGCGCAGCGGCTCGACCTGACCAAGACGGTCGAGGGGACCAAGGACGGCAGCATCGACGGCTTCTTCTGGTCTGGCGGCCTGCCCACCGGGGGCCTGACCGACCTGTTCACCACCGCGGGCGACTCCGTGCGGTTCGTCGACATCGCGCCCCTGCTGCCGAAGATGACCGAGTTGAGCCCTGCCTACCAGCCTGGGACGATCGGCCGGGACGCGTACCGGACGGCAACGGACACCCCGACCATCGTCGTACCCAACGTGTTGCTGGTCCGCAAGGATCTGGACGCCAACGTCGCCTGCGCGATCACCCGGACGGTGTTCGACAAGCGGGACACGCTGGCCCAGGCGAACCCGGCCGCCCGGGGGATCTCGCTGGACACCGCCCGGAAGACCGAGCCGGTGCCGCTGCATCGTGGCGCTGACAAGGCGCTGAAGGATCTCGGCGCCAACTGACCCGGCCGGTCAGCCGTCGGCCGGCGCGGTGGCGGCGCGGGCCACGGTGACCAGGCGGTCGGTCTCGGCGAGCAGGGCCTCATGGTCCGCCGGGGTGCCGGGGTCGAGTCGGACCGTCCAGGTCAGACCGTCGACCCCGGCCACGCGCCGGGCCGCGACCCGGGCCGCGCCGCCGGGCACCGGGTGGTGCTCGGTGTACGCGACCGAGCGGGTCACCCGCGCCCGTACCTGGTGCGGCAGCTCACCCGGATCGAGGAGAAGATACGTCTCGGTCGGGCCGTCGGCGACCACCGTGTGGCCGTCGCGTTCGACGACCGTCTCGGCGGGCGTGACGGTCAACTCCCGGCCGGACCAGACCGCCTTGAGGATGGTGTGCCAGCCGAGCCGGTGCCCCCGACCGGGCAGCCACAGCCCGAGGTTGGTGGCGACCACCACCCCGTCGCCCTCGCCGTTGCCGACGGCCGCCCACGCCAACGCCCGTTCGTCGGCGGTCAGCGGTGGCCGGTCGGCCGGTGGCAGCTTCGGTTTGCGGCTGAACAGTCCCATCTAGAGGCCTCCCGCGGCCTGCTCGCGCAGCGCCCGGGCGTGCTGCTCCAGTGACAGCAGCTCGCCGAATGCGGCGAAGTATTCGTCCTTGTTGTTGACCGGGTTGATCCGCTGGATGCGTGACTTGAGGTCCCGGACCCGGGCGGTCACCGACCCGAACTGCACCCGCGCCATCGTGATCGACACGTAGCGTGGGTCTGGTTCTCCGTCGATCCGCAGCGGTTCCACCGCCAGCTCGCCGACCAGCGCCGCTGACGCCAGGTCGTCGCAGGCGTCGCGGACCGACTCGATCCAGACCGCGCCGCCGGTCGCCGACGCGGCCCCACCGGCCGTCGCGATGGCCGTACGCACCCCGACGTGCACCGGGTGGCGGTATTCGGTGGCCTCGACGGCGTCGAACATGGGCCCGGCCAGGACCGGCTGCTGGAGGGCGAGCTTCAGTGCCTCGCGCTCGACCATCGACAGCGGGCTGTCCAGTACCGGCTCGGGGCGGGCCGACGTGGGCCGGGCGGCGGGTGGAGCGTCGCGGGTGCCGGGCGGCGGGGTGTTGGCGGCGGCGAGCACCGCCCGCTGCACCGGCTCGATCTCCATGCCGAGGTCCATGGCGAGCTTGCGGACGTACTCCGGGCGCTTTTCCCGGTCCTTGAGTCGCGCGACCAGCGGCGCGGCGTGGCGCATCGCCTCGACCCGGCCGTCGACGGTGTCCAGGTCGAAGCGGCTGATCACGTGTCGCAGCGCGAAGTCGACAAGCGGCTCGCGGCGGGCGACCAGGTCACGCACCGCCAGGTCGCCCTTGGCCAGCCGCAGATCGCACGGGTCCATGTTGTCCGGGCTGACGGCGATGAAGGTGCGCCCGACGAAGCGCTGATCGTCTTCGAAGGCGCGCAGTGCGGCCTTCTGGCCGGCGGCATCGCCGTCGAAGGTAAAGATGATTTCGCCGGCCACCTCGTCGCTGTCGAACAGGAGCCGACGCAGGACGGAGATGTGGTCCGCCGCGAAAGCGGTGCCGCAGGTCGCCACCGCCGTGGTCACCCCTGCGAGGTGGCAGGCCATCACGTCGGTGTAGCCCTCGACGATCACCGCTCGGCCCTGCTTGGCGATCTCCCGTTTGGCCTGGTCGATGCCGTAGAGCACGTGCGACTTCTTGTAGATCGGCGTCTCGGGGGTGTTCAGGTATTTCGGGCCGTCGTCGTCGTCGAAGAGCTTGCGCGCGCCGAAGCCGATCACGTCGCCGGCGAGGTCGCGGATCGGCCAGAGCAGCCGGCGGCGGAACCGGTCGATGAGGCTGCCCGAACGCGCCTCCCGGGACAGCCCGGCGGTGACCAGCTCCTGGTGGGTGAATCCCTGCTGGCGCAGGTGCTTGGTGAGCAGGTCCCAGCCATCCGGCGCGAAGCCGCAGCCGTAGCGCTCGGCGGCGGCCCGGTCGAACCCTCGCTGGGCCAGGAACTCCCGTGCCGGACGGGCCCCGGCGGTGCTGAGCTGCGCCCGGTAGAACTCGACCGCGGCGGCGTGCGCGGCGACCAGGCGCTGGCGCTGGCCCTGCTGCGGACGGGGGCGTGGGGTGCCCTTGTCGTCCTCGATGTAGCGCAGTTGGATGCCGGCGCGGCCGGCCAGCCGCTCGACGGACTCGACGAAGCTGAGGTGATCGGCGTCCATCAGGAACTTGATCGCGTCGCCGCCGGCTCCGCAGCCGAAGCAGTACCAGACGTTGCGGGCCGGCGAGACGTTGAACGACGGGCTCTTCTCGTCGTGGAACGGGCACAGGCCCTTGAGGTTGCCGCCGCCGGCGGACTTCAGGGTGACCGTCTCGGAGATCACATCCCCGATCGAGGTGCGTTCCCGGACCAGTGCGATGTCCTCGTCCCGGATCCGCCCAGCCATGCGCCACCCCCTCGCCGTACATCCTGCCCTGCCGGACCGACGACGTGCCGGCCGGGGGACGCCGGTGTGGCGACGGCCGCCGGCTCGCCGGTTTTCGCCCGTACGCCGGGGCCGCGCGGGGACCATGACCAGATGCGCAGGGTACGGGCCGACGACCTCCGGCCGAGCGGATGGTTGACCGGCCGGCTGGGGCTACGCGGACAGTCCCCGCAGACGGACGAGGCCGGCCACCGGCACGCCACCTGGCTGGAGCTCTTCCTCGACCTCATCTTCGTGTACGCGCTGGCGGCCGTGGTGGCCCGCTTGGGCAACGACCCCACCCCGGCGCCGGAGGCCGTACTGGCCGTGATCGGGCTCTTCGTGGTGGTCCAGTGGGCCTGGGTGGGGCAGGTCTACTACGACACCCGGTTCGACCCGGACGACGCGTTGCACCGGGTGTTGGTGCTGGTCGCGTTGGTCGGGGCGGGCGCGATGACGCTCGGCGTGGACGAGGTGCCGGAGAGCGTGCTCCTGCCGGTCGGGTACCTGATCGTGCGGGGCGTGCTGCTCGTGCTGTACCTACGTGCCCGGCCGACCAGCCCGATGGCTCGCATGGTGACGACGGTCTACCTGATCGGCTTCGGGTCGGGCTGGCTGATCTGGCTGGTGTCGCTGACCGCGCCCAGCGCGCTGCGCCCGGTGCTGTGGATCGTCGCGATGTGCATCGAGCTGGCCACGCCGTGGGTCGGCGTGCGCTGGCTCAACCAGTGGCCGGTGGACAACCGGCACCTGCCGGAACGGATCGGGCAGTTCACCATCATCGTGCTGGGAAGCGCGTTGGCCAGCCTGCTCTTCGCGGTGCCGGACCACCCCCGACCGCACATGATCCTCACCGCCGGAATCGCCTTCCTGGTGCCGGCCGCGATCTGGTGGCTCTACACCACGTTCGTCACCACGCACCTGGTGGCGAGTCGACTGCGGGGCGGGCAGGCGTACAGCTACCTGCACGTCCCGCTCGACGGGGCGCTGCTGGTGCTCGGCTGGGCGCTCGGGCAGGTCGTCCGGCTCGTCGACGACGACGCGGTCCGGCTGCCGTTGGAGCTGCGGCTGATGCTGGCTGGCTCGGTGGTCGTCTGGATGCTCTGCGGGCTGGCCCTGTACTGGCTGTGGAGCCCTCCGAACCTCCTCCGGCTGGCGATCACCTGCTACGGGGTGGTCTCGGTCAGCCTGATCGCCGCAGCGGTACGCGAGCCGCGCCTGCTGCTGTTCCTGCTCGCTGCGTCGATCGTCGGGTACGCCGTGCTGCTCACCCGCCGCCTGAACAGGGCCGGTCGGGAGTCGGAGGAGGTGGCCGAAGGCTGAGGTGTCCTCAGGCGCCGGCCGGCTCCTCGGCCTCCACCGCCCGGTTCCAGTCGGCCTTGGTGGAGCGCCAGCCCTCGTCGTCCAGCCCGCGCCGCCAGTAGCCGGAGATGGAGAGCTGACCGGCGGGCACGCCTCGCTCGGCGCGCAGCAGGCGGCGCAGCTCCCGGACGAAGGTCGCCTCGCCGTGCACGAAGGCGTGCACCTGGCCGGGCGGGAACTCCAACTTCCGGACTGCCGCCACCAGTGCCTCGCCCACCGGGCGGTCGCCACGGTGCAACCAGGTGAGCTGGACCGCGCCGGGGCTGAGCAGCTTCTGCTCCTCCGCCGGGTCGGCGATCTCCACGAGGACCTGGGCCGGGGCGCCCAACGGCAACCGCTCCAGGGCCGCGGCAATCGCCGGCAGGGCGCTCTCGTCGCCGACCAGCAGGTGCCAGTCGGCGTCCGGGCTCGGGGCGTACGCCCCGCCGGGTCCGATGAAGTGCACCGGGTCACCCGGACGCAGCGCGGCGGCCCACGGGCCGGCCAGCCCTTCGTCGCCGTGGTGCACCACGTCCACGGTCAGCTCCTCGGCCAGCGGGTCCCAGCGTCGCACGGTGTACGCGCGCTGCCGGGGCCACTGCTCCCGGGGCATGTCCCGGCGGATCGCGGCGAGATCCAGCGGCTCCGGGTACGCGACGCCGGGCTGCGGGAACACCACCTTGATGTAGTGGTCGGTGAACTCACCCACCGGCAGGTCGGCCAACTCGTTCCCGCCGAGGACGAGCCGGATCAGGTGCGGGGTGGGCCGCTCGGTGCGCAGCACTCTTGCCAAGGTGACGTTCCTGGGGCGTTCCGTCATGCCAGTTAGGCTAGCCTAAGCTCTGCCATGCCGGGTCGGCGGTCAGCTCTCGCCGACCAGGCGGGTGTGCCAGGTCACTGCCGCCGGGTCGGTGAGCGAGGCGACCTGATCGATCACCACCCGCAGTCGGGCCGTGTCGTCCGGGGCGGCCCGCCACAGCGGGGCGAAGATCGGGTCGAGCCCCTCCGGCGCCTTCCGGACCAGCGCGGCGACCAGCTCGGCCAGCATCGTCCGCTGCCGCTCGTAGCGGCCCCGGAAGCCGGCTCGACGCATCACGTAACGCAGCGCGATGCCCTTGAGCAGCGCGCACTGTGCCCGGACCAGCCGGGGCACCACCAGGTCGGCGGCGTAGCGGCGGTGCGGGCCGGGACCGAAGCGTTCCTCGGTGGCGGCCACCGCCGCGGCAACGAACCGGCCGGTCAACCCACTGGTGGTGGCCTTCAGCGCGCTCTGCGCACGGTGGCTGCCGTCGTACCCGACCAGGGGGGCGAGCAGCGGGTCGGCCAGCAGCTCGACCAGCACCTCGGCCAGGTCGATCTCGGCCTCCCCCGAGTAGGCGCCGGCCACGTCGACACAGAGCGCGGCCCGCTCGTCGGCGTCGGTGAGCAGCGGGTGCAGCGTGACGTACCCGCCGTGGATGCCGTCCTCCACGTCGTGCACCGAGTACGCGACGTCGTCGGCCCAGTCCATCACCTGCGCCTCAAGGCACCGGCGGTCTCCGGGCGCACCGGCCCGGATCCAGTCGAAGACGGCCACGTCGTCGGCGTACACCCCGAACTTGCGCTCCCCGGGGCGGCGCGGCCAGGGGTACTTGCCGATCGCGTCGAGCGACGCCCGGGTCAGGTTGAGCCCGGCCGACGAGCCGTCCGGGGCGAGCACCTTCGCCTCCAGTCGGGTCAGCACCCGCAGGGTCTGCGCGTTGCCCTCGAAGCCGCCGCACGGTGTGGCGAGCAGGTCCAGGGCCGCCTCACCGTTGTGCCCGAACGGCGGGTGCCCCAGGTCGTGGGCGAGCCCGGCGACGTCCACCACGTCCGGGTCGCAGCCCAGTCGGGCACCCATCTCCCGGGCGATCTGGGCCACCTCCAGCGAGTGCGTCAGCCGCGTACGCAGGAAGTCGTCGGTGCCGGCGGTGTGCACCTGGGTCTTCGTGGCCAGCCGGCGGAACGCCGCGGAGTGCAGCACCCGGGCCCGGTCGCGCTCGTACGGTGACCGACGGTGCCCGGTGTCCTTGGGCGGTTCCTCGACCAGCCGCGCTTCCGCCGACTCACTCCTCGCGGGCATGCAGCACGCAGAACTCGTTGCCCTCCGGGTCGGCCAGCACCGTCCACTCGACGTGGCCCTGTCCGATGTCGACGTGCCGGGCGCCCATGTCGACGAGCCGCTCGACCTCGGCCTCCTGGTCGGCGGGTCGCAGGTCGAGGTGCAGGCGGTTCTTACGCTCCTTGGCGTCGGTCACCGGCACGAAGACCAGGCCGGGCAGGCGGTCGGCGGACTGGCGGATCTCCACCTCGTCCGGCTTCTCGGTGACGACCTGATAGCCGAGCGCCTCGGCCCACCATCGGGCCAGTCGGGCCGGATCCCGGGCGTCGACGGTCAGGCTCTCCCAGACACTGGTCATGCAGTCACCCTTCCCGTTCGACGGCGTGCGCAATCGGCCGTGTGCGAGCGAGCCAAGATTACGCCCGCCACAGCGGCTCGACCCGCCTCCGACGCATCGACGGTGGGTGCACAACCGCCGATTGGCTCGGAGTTGTCAACCGATTGCCGAGGGTCACGGGCTCGCGGGCGGAGGGTGGCCACCGGTAGCGTTCCCAGCGCGGAACGTGACCAGCCGACTGACACACAGAGCCCGACCGGTTAGGGGTGACGCTCGTGGACGCGGACACGGTGGTGGGAACGGAGCTACGCAAGCTGCGCCAACGCCGACCCGAGGTCGCCGGAACAGTGCTGGCCGGCACCGACGGGCTGCTCATCTCCAGCGATCTGCCCAGCACCGACGCCACCCATCTCGCGGCGCTCGCCGCGGCCAGCTTCGGGCTCGGCAACCGGGTGGCCGACACCGTCCGGCGCGGTGCGTTCCGGGAATCGGTCGTGTGCACGACCGCCGGCTGCGTGGTGACCTACCCGGCCGGGCGTACCGCCCTGCTGACCCTGGTCACCGTGTCGGCGGCGGACGATCTGGAGGCGCTGCACGAGGAGGCGCGTGCCGTGGCCCGGCGGGCCGGCTCCGTACTGGACATTCGCGGCGGCGGAATCGGCGCCACCGCTGTTCCGGATGCCCACGCCCCGCTGGCCGTGCGTACCCCGATGGCCACCCTGCCAGCCCAGTTGCACCGCTCGTCCCGGCCCACCTGGCGTCGCCCGCCGATCTGAACGCCGGCGGCGGCCCGGTCGCCCGGTCCGCCGCCGGCCCCGCGTCAGCGGCTGTCCGAACCGCCGGTCTCCACGACCGCCCGGCCGGCCTCCAGCCGGGCCACCGGCACGCGGAACGGCGAGCAGGACACGTAGTCCAGGCCGACCTCGTGGAAGAAGTGCACCGAGTCGGGGTCGCCGCCGTGCTCACCGCAGACGCCGAGCTTCAGCCCGGGCCGGGCGGCCCGACCCTCCTCGGCGGCGATCCGCACCAGCCGGCCCACACCGTCGCGGTCGATCGACTCGAATGGTGAGATTCCGAAGATGCCCAGCTCCAGGTAGCGCCAGAAGAACGCGCCCTCGACGTCGTCGCGGGAGAAGCCCCAGCCCATCTGGGTCAGGTCGTTGGTGCCGAACGAGAAGAACTCGGCCGCCTCGGCGATCTGCCCGGCGGTGAGTGCCGCCCGGGGCACCTCGATCATGGTGCCGATCAGCACCTCGACCCCGCTGTCACCGACCACCTCCGCGATGATCTTCTCGGCCTCGGCGCGGACCGTCTCCAGCTCCTGCACGGCTCCGACCAGCGGCACCATGATCTCCGGCTTTGCCACCCCGCCGCCACGGGCGCAGCTGACCGCCGCCTCGGCGATGGCCCGGACCTGCATCGCGAACAGGCCCGGGATGACCAGGCCGAGGCGGACGCCCCGCAGCCCGAGCATCGGGTTCTCCTCGTGCATCCGCCGGACGGCGGCGAGCAGCGCCTCCTCCTTGGCGACGTCCTCGCCGCGCTCCTGAGCGACCGCGACGTTGACCGCGAGCTGCTCCAGCGGAGGCAGGAACTCGTGCAGCGGCGGGTCGATCAGCCGGACCGTGACGGGCAGGCCGTCCATCTCGCGGAAGATCTCCTCGAAGTCGGCCCGCTGCAACGGCAGCAGCGCCGCCAGCGCCGCTTCCCGCTCACCCTCGGCTCGGGACAGGATCAGCCGCTCGACCAGCTCCCGCCGGTCGCCGAGGAACATGTGCTCGGTGCGGCACAGCCCGATGCCCTCGGCGCCGAAGCGCCGGGCCCGAGCGGCGTCCGCGCCGGTGTCGGCGTTCGTCCGGACCGCGAGCCGCCGCTTGCTGTCGGCGTGCGTCATGATCCGGTGTACGGCCCGGACCAGCGCGTTGTCGATGTGCTCAGGGTCGAGGCTGCCCTCGAAGTACTGCACCACCTCCGAGGGCATGACCGGCACCTCGCCCAGGTAGACCTTGCCGGTGGTGCCGTCGATGGACACGATGTCGCCCTCGTTGACGGTCTGCCCGGCCACGGCGAACCGCTTCGCCGGTACGTTCACCTCGATCTCGTCGGCACCGGAGACGCAGGTCTTGCCCATGCCCCGGGCCACCACGGCGGCGTGGCTGGTCTTGCCGCCGCGCGAGGTGAGGATGCCCTGGGCGGCGATCATGCCGTTCAGATCGTCGGGGTTGGTCTCCCGACGAACCAGGATCACCGACTCACCCTCGGCGGCCAGCTCGACGGCCCGCGCCGAGGTGAAGACCACCTTGCCGGACGCCGCGCCGGGCGAGGCGCCGATGCCCTTGGCGACCGGCTGGAACTCGTGGTCGAGCTGGAAGCGGGGGAACATCAGCTGGGCCAGCTGCGCGCCGTTGACCCGGTGCAGCGCCTCGTCCAGGTCGATCAGGCCCTCGTCGACGAGCTGCCCGGCGATGACGAACGCGGCGGCGGCGGTGCGCTTGCCCACCCGGGTCTGCAGCATCCACAGCTTGCCGCGTTCGATGGTGAACTCGATGTCGCAGAGGTCCTTGTAGTGCTCCTCCAGCCGAGCCATGATGCTGAGCAGCTCGTCGTAGGAGGCCTTGTCGAGCTGCTCCAGCTCCTGCAGGGGCACGGTGTTGCGGATGCCGGCGACGACGTCCTCGCCCTGGGCGTTGGCCAGGTAGTCGCCGTAGATTCCCTGCGCGCCGCTGGCCGGGTCGCGGGTGAACGCGACGCCAGTGCCGGAATCCGGACCGAGGTTGCCGAAGACCATGGTCACCACGTTGACCGCGGTGCCGAGGTCGGCCGGGATCCGCTCCTGGCGACGGTAGAGCACCGCCCGGTCGGCGTTCCACGACTCGAAGACCGCCCGGATCGCGAGATCGAGCTGCTCGCGCGGCTGCTGCGGGAACTCCCGACCGGTGTGGGTCAGGAAGATCTTCTTGTACGCGTCGACCAGCCCGCGCAGGTCGTCGGCGTCCAGGTCCAGGTCGTTGTGAGTGCCCTTGGCGTTCTTGATTCCGTCGAGCGCGTGCTCGAACTCCTCGCCCGGCACCTCGCAGACGGTCTTGCCGAACATCTGGATGAGGCGGCGGTAGGAGTCCCAGGCGAACCGGTCGTTCCCCCCTGCCTGCGCGGAGAGACCGATCACGCTCTGGTCGTTGAGGCCGACGTTGAGGACGGTCTCCATCATGCCGGGCATGGAGAACTTGGCGCCGGAGCGGACGGAGACCAGCAGGGGGTCCTGCGGGTCGCCGAGGCGCTTGCCCATCGTGCGCTCCAGCGACTCCAGGTGCGCCTCGATCTGACCGGCGAGCCCGTCCGGCTCCTGCCCTGTTTCGAGGTACGCCTGGCAGGCCTCGGTGGTGATGGTGAAGCCGGGCGGAACAGGCAGGCCGAGGTTGGTCATCTCGGCGAGGTTCGCCCCCTTGCCGCCGAGCAGGTCCTTGAGATCCTTGTTGCCTTCGGAGAAGTCGTAGACGTACTTCTGATCGACGGTCTCTTGCGCTGCCACCAGAGCCTCCACACACGCGCCGGATTGACACTTAACGAAGGTTCAGTTGATTACCCCGGAACGGACCGCCGGTAATCCCGGGGGTCAACGCCGATCGGTGGGCGAAGGTTAAGCGAACATCGGGTGACCTGGGACCGTTCGGTGACAATAGGCACAGCTATCACGACTATCCGTGTTCGTACCGGTTTTTGGGAACGCTTCCACGCGCACTATCACGCATCCCGCCCTGTCGCCGTACCCTGGATGGCAACGCAGCCGGTGAACCTCGCTTTTGCCATAACCGGCGCGAATACACCCCGGAGCCGCCGCCGTGTCGACCACCTCCTCCCCCGGACCCACCGCCACCCCCAGTGCAGCCGGGTCCCCCGGCCCGATCTCGCTGTCGGCCCACGAACCGAACGCGGCCACGCTGGCCCGGGCCGCCGAACGGGCCGCCGGCGAGCTGCTCGCCCCTCCGGCCCCGGTCCGTCTGGCCGACGTCGTGCCCGCCCCGCAGAGCGTCGAGCCGAACCCGTCCGAGGACTGGCTGCTGCCGGCCGAAGCGATCGTCGTGGCCACCGCCGATCCCGCCGCGCTGGCGGTCGCCGAACAGCTCGCCGAGCTGCTGCGCCCCGCCACCGGATACCCGCTGCCGGTGACCGACGCAGCCGGACCGACACCGGCCGACGGCATCGCACTCGTGCTGACCGACGACGACGGCCTGGGCGCCGAGGGTTACCGGCTCACCGTGACCCGGGCCGGGGTCACCATCACCGCGGTCACCGCCACCGGCCTCTTCCACGGCGTGCAGACCCTGCGCCAACTGCTGCCACCGGCGATCGAGAGCCCGGTCCCGATCACCGAGCGCTGGATGCTGCCCGGCGGGTCGATCGTCGACCGACCCCGTTTCCCGTACCGGGGCGCGATGCTCGACGTGGCACGGCACTTCTTCGCCGTCGCTGACGTGCTGCGGGTGATCGACCACCTCGCCCGGTACAAGCTCAACCACCTGCACCTGCACCTCACCGACGATCAGGGCTGGCGGATCGCTGTCGACTCCTGGCCGAGGCTGACCACCGTCGGCGGGGTGACCGAGGTCGGTGGCGGCCCGGGCGGGCACTACACGAAGGCCGACTACGTGCGGATCGTCTCCTACGCGGCCGCCCGCCACATCACTGTCGTCCCGGAGATCGACCTCCCCGGGCACACCAACTCGGCGCTGGTCGCGTACCCGGAGCTGGCACCGGACAAGACCGCGCCGCCGCCCTACACCGGCACCGAGGTCGGTTTCAGCTACGTCGACCCGGCCGATGAGCGGACGTACGACTTCGTTGCCGACGTGTTGAGCGAGCTGGCCGCGATCACCCCCGGGCCGTGGCTGCACATCGGTGGCGACGAGGCATTCAAGGTGAAGGGCGAGGTCTACACCGATTTCGTCGAGCGGGTCCAGCGCATCGTGACTGGCCTCGGGAAGACCGTGGTCGGCTGGCACCAGCTCGCACCGGCCACCCACATCGACGGGCGGGTCCTGCAGTGGTGGGGCACCGACAGCGAGGACCAGACCACGGTCGAGGCCGTACGCCAGGGCGCCCGACTCATCCTCTCCCCCGGCAACCATGCCTACCTGGACATGAAGTACGCCCCGGACACCCCGGTCGGGCAGGACTGGGCTGGCCTGATCGACGTGCGACGCGCGTACGACTGGGATCCCGGATCACACGTGACGGGCGTGCCGGAGGCTGCGGTCCTCGGCATGGAGGCCCCGCTCTGGACCGAGTCGATCACCTCGCTGGCCGAGATCGAGTTCATGCTGTTCCCCCGGCTGCCCGCCATCGCCGAGTTGGGCTGGTCGCCCCGGGCGACGCACGACTGGGCCGGGTTCCGCGACCGGCTGGCCGGGCACGGCCCCCGCTGGGCCACCGCCGGGGTCACCTTCCACCGCTCCCCCGAGATCCCCTGGCCCGCAGAGGGATTCACCCAGCCGACCCGCCCGCACCTCCCGACCCAGACCAGCCCCGACACCGCCCTCTCCCCCGATCCCGCCCCCGCCCCCGTCCCCGACAAGCCCTGACGCCCCCGCCCAAAACCGGCGAAATCACCTCATCCGGGCCTCCCCGCAGGTAGCCGCCCCAAAGACCGGCAGCCGGGCGACCCGGCGGGCGGGCGGCGGGCGGCGGGCGGCGGGCGGCCAAGATCCGCACACTTTCCGGGGAAAGTGCGGCCTCGACGCGTCGGGAGGCAGCACTTTCCCCGAAAGTGCGTGGATCTCGACGCCGGTCGTCGCGGGCGGGTGTGGGCGTGGCGTCCGGTTCGGGATGTAACGCCGGTGGGTGGGTGTCCGGTTATGGGCTGGCTGTCCCGTGGTCGGGGCCACTCTGGCGGTGGAATCGGGGGCCGGCCCGGGTCGTTATACCTGGCATGCGACCGTGGCCCCCTGGCCCGGTGCACGGCAGCCGCCGGGAACACCCGACCGGCCGCCCCGGTTACACCCCCGTAGCCGCCGACCGTGGGAACACCCACCAGGCCGGCCGGGTTACATCCCCCGTAACCGCTGGCCGGGTAAGACCCGCCAGACGCCGGCAGGCCCCCGGGAACATCCGGTAGGCCGCCCCGGTTACATCCCCCCGGAACGCTGAGCAGGTCCCCCCGGATCGCCGGGTCGTTCCCGTGAACCTTTCCGCCCGCACGGCAGCACCACCCCCCTGAGTGCTGTGTGGGTTCCCCCAAGGCAGAGGAGCACGCCATCATGCGTACCGATCTGATCCGTAAGACCGCACTGACCGCCGCTGGGCTCGCCTTCA
>NZ_JBEXGR010000032.1:0-62430 GCF_040607415.1 Micromonospora sp. NPDC005291 | reverse complement strand
AAACCCGCCGGGGCCGGCTCGTCCCCGGCTGCGGTCGCCCCGGCACCGCCTGCGGCGTAGGCGCGCGCGTCGATCACCCCACCCCCACCCCCACCCCCACCCCCACCCCCGTCGATCATGGAGTTGTGGTGGGTGACAAAAGTTGCCGTCCCCTACATTCCAGGCACCACAACTCCATGATCGACGTGAGGGCAGGCCGGCGGGGACGCGGGGAGGGAGGGGGCAGGGGGCAGGGGGGGAGGGGGAGGGAGGGGCTGTTACAGGGCTATGCGGACGGCTGCTGTCAGGACCAGTTGTGCCAGGGATGCGGGGACCAGCACCAGCCAGCAGAGCCGTTGCAGCTGGTCCTCGCGCAGACGGGGGTAGGACACCCGGAGCCAGATGATCACGAAGGCCACGGCGAAGACCTTGAGCAGCGTCCAGAGCCAGCCCAGCTGCTCGTCGGCGAACGGGCCCTGCCACCCGCCGAGGAACAGCACCGTGGTCAGCGCGGCGATCACCACGATGCCGACGTACTCGGCGAGCAGGAAGAACGCGAAGCGCAGACCCGTGTATTCGGTCATGTAGCCGAAGACCAGCTCCGAGTCGGCCACCGGCATGTCGAACGGCGGCCGGCGAATCTCGGCCAGCCCGGCGACGAAGAAAATGATCATCGCGGGTGCCTGCCAGAGCAGCCACCACGGCTGCCACGCCTCGACGATGCCGGAGAGGCTCAGCGTGCCCGCTGCCATCGCCACCGAGGCGGCGGCCAGCACCAGCGGCAGCTCGTAACCGAGCAACTGGGCGGCCCCGCGGAGCCCACCGAGCAGGCTGTACTTGTTGGCCGACGCCCACGCCGACATGAGCACCGCCACGACCCCGACACCGACCACGGCCAGCACGAAGAACAGGCCGATGTCCAACGGTTGCCCGACCAGGTCGTTCGGGCCGAGCGGGATGACGAGCAGCACCAGCAGGTAGGGCACCAGGGCCACCGCCGGGGCCAGCCGGAACACGGCCCGGTCCGCCTCGCGCGGGGTGATGTCCTCCTTCTGCACGAACTTGACCCCGTCCGCGACCAACTGGGCCCAGCCGTGGAAGCCGCCCGCGTACATCGGGCCGAGCCGGCCCTGCATGTGCGCCATCACCTTGTGCTCGGTCTGGCCGACCAGCAACGGCAGGGTGAGGAACGCGACCAACACGCCGCCCACCCGCAGCACCAGCTCCACCCAGAGCGGCATCAGGTCGTACCCCCGTCGTCGTCGGTGCGGTCAGCGCGGGCCGGCGGGTCCGCGACCGGGCCGGGCGCGGGCTGCTCGGGTGCGGCCGGGCCGTCGTCGGCCGCTGTGGACCGGGGAGTACGCGTCGGACGGGCCCCCGGGGCCGGCCGCGCCGGACGCTCACCGGCCGGCCTGGCCGGGGTGCCGCCGCGCGGACCCTCCCCCACGCCACCCGCGCCGGCCGGGGTGGGCGTGGTCCCCCACTCGCCCAGAGCGGGAACGCCCGGCGGACGGATCGGTCGGCGCCCACCGCCGGCCTCGGACTCGCCCGGCTCCTTCGCACCCGGCCAGGGCTTGGCCACGCGGGAAGCGAGCACGAACTCCTTACGCAGCGGGTGGCCCTCGAACTGCGGCGGCAGCAACAGCGGTCGCAGCTCCCCGTGACCGGCGAAGTCGATGCCGAACATCTCGTGCGTCTCCCGCTCGTGCCAGGCGGCACCCGGGTAGACGTCGACCACCGAGGCGACCGTGGGCGCGCTGCGCGGCAGGCGGGTACGCAGCAGCACACCGTGCCGCAGCCGCGTCGACCAGAGGTGCGCCACCACGTCGAAGCCCTCGGCCAACTCGTCCACGGCGGAGAGCCAGTCGAAGAAGTCGCAGGCCAGCTCGGTGTCGTCGCGGGCGGCGCGAACAGCGACCAGCCAGCTCGCCGGCGGCACATCGACGGTGGCACGGGCGAACCGCTGCCCGCCGGAGACCGACGGGGTCGCCTCAACCGGCGCGAGCAGCGCGACCAGCCGAGCGCCGACCTCTTCGGGAGTCATGCCGCTGATCCTAGTGCCGGCCCGGACCGCGCCCGTCCGTCGCCGATGCCCGGCGATCTGCCGGCTTTGGTCGCGGCGCAGCGCTCGGCGGGGAAGGATGAGGGTGTGCGCGCTGTGACTGTGACACCCGGGGTCGCCAACTCGCTGGGCCTCGTCGAGGATCAGCCCGAGCCGGCTGCCGAGGAGGGCGCCGTCCTGGTCGAGGCGCTGGCGGTGGGGATCTGCGGCACCGACCACGAGATCATCGCCGGCGAGTACGGCGAGGCGCCGCCGGGCGCCGACCGCCTGATCATCGGGCACGAGTCTCTCGGCCGGGTGATCGAGGACCCGACCGGCACCCTGCAAACCGGTGACCTGGTGGCCGGGATCGTCCGGCATCCCGACCCGGTGCCCTGCTCGAACTGCGCGGTCGGCGAGTGGGACATGTGCCGCAACGGGCAGTTCACCGAGCACGGCATCAAGGCGCTGCCCGGTTTCGCGCGCGACCGTTGGCGGATCGAACCCCAGTTCGCGGTCCGACTCGACCCGGCGCTGGCCCAGGTCGGCGTGCTGCTGGAGCCGACCAGCGTGGTAGCAAAAGCATGGGACCACATCGAGCGGATCGGGCACCGGGCCGAGTGGCAGCCTCAGACGGTGCTGGTGACCGGCGCCGGGCCGATCGGGCTGCTGGCCGCACTGCTCGCCGCCCAGCGCGGGCTCTCGGTCCACGTGTTGGACCGGGCGACCGATGGCCCGAAGCCGGAGCTGGTCGCCGCACTCGGCGCCACCTACCACGCGGTGCCGGTCAACGACCTGCCCTTCGAGCCGGACGTGGTCATCGAGTGCACCGGCGCACCCACGGTTGTCCTCGACGTCATGTGCAAGGCGGCCCCGACCGGGATCGTCTGCCTGGCCGGGGTGTCCAGCGGCGGTCGGAGCATCGACTTCGACGCCGGGGCGCTCAACCGGGCGCTGGTGCTGGAGAACAACGTGGTGTTCGGCTCGGTGAACGCCAACCGGCGGCACTGGAACATGGCCGCGCAGGCACTCTCCCGAGCCGACCAGGTCTGGCTCGAGTCGCTGATCACCCGTCGGGTGCCGGTGAACAGGTACGCCGACGCGTACACCTCCGGGCCGGACGACATCAAGGTGGTGCTGGAGTTCGCGTCCTGAGCGACGCCCCGCCCGATCAGATGCCTGGCAGCCGGCCGTTGCGGAACAGGTCGACGAAGAGCTGGTGGTCCTGCCGGGCGCGCACCCCGTACACGTGCGCGAAGTCCACCAGGTGGGTGACGAAGCCCGACTCGTCGGCATCCACCGCCGCGACGATCGCCTCCTCGGTGGAGTAGTCCACCAGATCGTGGCTGGATTCGTCGTCGGCGACCGAGTGCATCCGAGCCACCGCCCGACCGAGGTCGACGAGCACCCCGGTCAGCTCCTCCGGCTCGTTCACGTCCGACCAGTCCAGGTCGGCGGCGTACGGGGAGACCTCGGCGACCAGCTGACCGGTCCCGTCCAGCTCGGTGAAGCCCAGCCACGGGTCGGCGTGCGCCTGCAACGCCCGCTGCGACTCGGCGGTCCGGTGACCCTGGTGCTGGAAGTAGCCGCGGACCGACTCGTCTGTGACGTACCGGGCCACGGCCGGCACCTGCGCCTGCTTCATGTAGATGACGACGTCGTTCTCCAGAGCCTGGGTGTGCCCCTCCAGCAGCAGGTTGTACGACGGCAACCCGGCCGAGCCGATGCCCACCCCCTTACGCAGCACCACATCCTTGATCCGCGCCGCCACCGGCCGGAGCTGCGTCGAGGCGGCGGGCAGGGTACCCAGGTAGTCCTGGAAGGCGGCGCGAACCTTGTCCCGGGTGGCGTCGTCGATCTCGAAGACCCCGTCACCGATGGAGAAGCGTCGCTCGTAGTTGTCGACGGTGGTCTGCGCGGCGAGCAGGTCGACGCGGGTGTTGAGCCGAGCCTGCTGGAGCACCCGGCGCAGCACCCCGTCGGCGTTGTCCAGGGTGATCGAGCCGATCGCGTCGTCACCGCCGGCCGCTATCGCGCGCAGCTCGGTCAGGTACGACCGGGCGAAGCCGGCCACCAGGTCCCCGATCGCCGTGTCGGAGAGCGCCTTGCCGTAGCCGAGCAGCGCCACGCTGGCCGCGAGCCGTCGCAGGTCCCAGGTGAACGGCCCGACGTACGCCTCGTCGAAGTCGTTGACGTTGAACACCAGCTGCCCGGAGGCGTTCATGTAGGTGCCGAAGTTCTCCGCGTGCAGGTCACCGTGGATCCACACCCGGCTGGTCTGCTCGTCGAGGAACCGGTCGTCGGCGAATTCGCCGAGTTGGTCGGCGTAGAACAGCGCGGCGCTGCCCCGGTAGAAGGCGAACGGCGAGGCCGCCATCTTGCGGAACTTGCGGCGGAAGGCGGCTGGGTCGATCGCCATCGACGCACCGAACTCCTCGGTGAGCACGTCGACGATGTGGGCGGACCGCTGGTCGGTGGAGCTGCTCATGATGCGCAGGCTAGCCCTGCCCGGCCAGTTTCGGCGCGTCAGCTGGCGGAAGGTGGGCGTACCGGCGGGGCGGTGAGCGAGTCGACCGAGCGCGGGGCGGCGGCCTCGCGGGGCGGGGCGTCCAACGGCGCGGCGAGCACGTCCGGGCGGGGCACGCCGCCCACACCGGACTGCTCTGCGGCGATCTTCTCCTGGAGGCGCAGGATGCCGTGCAGCAGCGCCTCCGGCCGGGGCGGGCAGCCGGGCACGTACACGTCGACCGGGATGAGCTGGTCGACGCCCTTGGTCACCGAGTACGAATCCCAGTAGGGGCCGCCGCAGTTGGAGCAGGCACCGAACGAGATGACGTACTTCGGCTCGGGCATCTGGTCGTAGAGCCGCTTGATCGCCGGCGCCATCTTGTCGGTCACCGTGCCGGAGACCACCATCAGATCGGCCTGTCGGGGGCCGTGGGCGAACGGGATCACGCCGAGTCGCATGAAGTCGTGCCGGCCCATGCTGGTGGCGATGAACTCGATCGCGCAGCAGGCCAGCCCGAAGTTGAAGACCCAGAGCGAGTAGCGGCGGCCCCAGTTCAGCACGAACCGGATCGGCTCACCGAGCACTCCCGGCAGCTGCACCTCGGGCCTCCCTCAGCTGTCTCCGAGTTGACAGTCAACCACAGGCCCCACGGCGGCAACCCGCGCAACCAATGCCCGCGTCAGGGCGTGTGACCGACGTGACCGCGTCGGCGGCACGTTACGGGGAGGACCAGATGACGGTGACGAGGGAGCCACGGCTCGACGAGCCGCCACCCGAGGGGAGCACGGAGCGGTCGGCGCGCCCGGAAGAGCGTGAGGTGATCGACTTCGACGGGCTCTACCATGCGCACTTCCGGTCGCTGACGTTGCAGCTCGCCGCCTACTGCGGTGACCTGTCGCAGGCACAGGATCTGGTGCAGGAGGCGTTCTGCCGGGCGTTCGCCCGCTGGTCGCAGGTGTCCCGCTACGACGATCCGGTGGCCTGGGTACGTCGGGTCGCCTGGAACCTGGCCACCAGCCGCTGGCGGCGGCTGCGGACGGCCCAGTCGTGGCTGCACCGGCAGCGCGAGGAGCACATGCCCGGGCCGGGGCCGGACCGGGTCGCGCTCACCGCCGCCCTGGCCCAGTTGCCGGCCACCCAGCGCCGCGCCGTGGTGCTGCACTACCTGGCCGATCTCAGCGTCGTGCAGATCGCGACGCAGGAGGGAGTGCCGGAGGGCACGGTCAAGTCCTGGCTGCACCGAGGCCGGGCCGCCCTGGCGGTCCGCCTGGCCACCACGAACGAGGTGAACGACCATGAATGAGCTCGACGACATGCTGGTCAGCGGCGAGTTCGCCGCGTTCCGCGAGGCGTACGCCCCGGCGGTGCGCCCGGCCGGGACGGCCGCGGTGCGGGAGACAATCCGCCGCCGGCGCCGGCGTACCGCTGTGGCCACCGCGGCGGCCGTGGTGCTCGCCGTGGCGATCCCGGTGGGCGCGAACGCAGCCCTGCACCGGCCGCCCGATCCCGGACCGGCGCAGACCGGCACTCCGACCCCGTCGGGGACGACCGCCTCGCCCACCCCGCCCGCGCCGACGCCGAGCACGGCCAGCCCCACCCCGGCCGCGCCGGACGGCCGGATCACCCGGTCGCAGCTGCTCGCCGCCCGGCTCGACCTGCCGCGCTGGCCGCAGGGCGCCCCGACGACCTGCGTCATGGACGAAGTCCGGCTCCGGTCCGGGCCGCAGCAGGACTCGGTGGCGACGCTGCTGGGTGAACCCCGCTACGCCGACCTCGACGGCGACGGTGCCACTGAGACGGTCGCCCTGGTCGCCTGCCGCCAGGGGGAGGCCTCGGCCAAGCAGGTGATCGCCTTCGACCGGGACGGGGCCGGCCGCGTGGTCACGATGGGCCGAGTGGTCGGCACCCGGGAGGGGATGGACGACGTCACGGACTTCGCCGTGCGGGCCGACGGAGAGATCCGGGTGCACGTGGCGGACATCCAGCCCTGCTGCAGCACCCCGGAGTGGGCGCCGCAGCGGCAGTGGCGGACGTACGCCTGGACCGGCGAGCGGTTCGACCAGACCGCCGGGCCGACGAAGTTCGGGGTCGACCCCCGGCTGACCGACCTCACCCTGACGGCCGGTGACCTGATCGTCGGGGCACCGGACGCGAAGGGCAAGCGGGCCGCCACGGTGACCGTCACGGTGGCGAACAAGGGACCCGTGGACGTGCCCCTGCTCGGGTTCAGCAATTTCTACACCATTGGGGAGCCCGCCGGCGGGGACCTGGCCCGATGCCGGGGGGTGCGGTCCGACGGGCCGGACGCCTGCGTCCTGGACGGCCTGCCGGCCGGGGAACGGAAGACGTACACCTTCACGTTGCGCTACGAGCCGCCGGGCATCGACGGTCCGCCGAACCTGCGGGTCATCCACTACGACTCCCAGGAGCGGTGGTGGAGCGACCTGAAGTGGAGGGACAACGAGGTCGAGCTGAAGACAACCGGCTAGCCGCGCGGCTACCCGGGCCGCGGTGTCAGATTGGCGACGGGCCCTGCCGCAACCAACCGTCCACATTGGACGTGTGAACACCATCGGGCGACGGAGACGCCGCCGCCCAGCAACGGGGATCCACGGGAGGACTTCGACATGACCACACGTACCGGACGGCGGCTGGCCGCTCTTCTGCTCGGCCCGGCCGCGGCGCTGCTGGCGTTCGCCACACCCGCCGCGGCCGCACCTGCCGGCGGCGGCCTCGACGCCGACGTCTCGGTGGGCCAGCTGGTGCTCAACCCGACCGAGCGCGGTTACCAGGGCAGCCTGCCGATCACGGTGACGAACCGTGGTCGAGCCGACACCTACTTCAGCGTCACGATCGTCGAGCCGGTCGCCGGCTCCATCGGCAACCTGTCGCCGGACAGCCCGTGCGGGTACCAGGGCCTGCAGGACAACCGCCGGGTCGTCAACTGCACGGTGCCCGGTGCCGACCTGAAGCCGGGCGAACGGCGGTCGTTCACTGTCGCCTTCCGAGCGCTCACCACGCCACGCGGCGTGGCGATGATCGCGAGGGGAGGCCGGGTCGAGGTGAACGTCGGCGACGGCAGCGCGGCGGTCGGGGACGCGGAGAGCTTCGCCGCGCGCTTCCGCTCCACCTCGGGCTCACTACGCAAGCCGGTGCCGTACGTGCAGGACAGCCAGGCGCTGGCGTCGATCGACACGGCCGCCGCGGCCACGCTGGTGCGGCAGGAGGACGGCAGTTACCAGGGCCGACTGCCGGTGACCGTCCGGTGGGCCGGTGACGCCGCGCACGATTTCCTCTTCGTCGAAGCGACCACGTTGCCGGCCGGCGTGCAGATCTGGGGCACCGACCCGCAGGACCTGCCGAGCTTCTTCACCAACTTCGTCGTCCCGGGCGGGCGCATCATGGCCGGCGAGGAGCGGAGCTTCGACGTGCTGCTCCGGGCCGAGCCCGGCACCGTCCCGGGTGATCTCGGCGCCGTGACCTTCCAGCTCGACACCCAGTGGGGCGGCAACGTGGTGGCGGACGCCGACCCGGCCGACAACACCGCCTCGTTCACCGTGACGGCCGGCTGATCCCAACACGTCGCCCGCCGAGGGCCCGGGACCACTGCGGTCCCGGGCCCTCGGCATCGGCGGCTGCCACACCGGAGCGGTTGTCCTGGACCCGACAGGCAACCCCGCTGGTACATCCGCAACCGGCTGGCGCGTCCGGTTGTGTGACCGATGCTGGCGGACACACCGTCCGCGATCACCAGACCTGGTCCAGGAGGCGTTCTGCCGGGCGTACGCCCGCTGGGACCGGCTCGCCGGATACGAGGACCCCCTGGCCTGGGTACGCAAGGTCGCCTGGAACCTCGGCCACAACCGCTGGCGACGGCTGCGAACCGCCCAGACGTGGCTGCTGCGGCAGCGGGAGACACACGTCGCGGAGCCGAGCCCGGACCGCGGCCGGCGCTTCCGGTCACCAGGCGGGACGTTGTAACAGCCCCACGAACTCGACAAGCAGTCGCTCGCGCAGCGCGGGCGGGGCGGCGTCGAGCAGGGTGTTCACCACCGCCATCCGCTCCGGCAGCGGCGCACCATCGGGCTCGCCGCCCAGGCCCAGCCCGGCGGCCAGGCCCGCGACCAGCTCTGGGGTCAGCGCGTCAGGGGTGAGCGCCCCGGCCAGCGCGGCCAACTCCGCGGGCATTCGGACCGGCCCGGCCGTCCGAGCGGCGTCCACCGCGTCGGCCAGGTCCGGGCCGAACTCGGCGACCCGGGGCGCGACCGCGGCGGTCACCGTGAGGTGCACGCTGGCGGGCAGACCGGCGTACGACAGCTGGGGTTGGGTGTGCCAGCCACGCGCGGTCAGCTCGTCGACCAGGACGAACAGGTCGGGGCCGCCCTCGGTGCCCGTGAAGCAGACCACGGTGGACTCCGGTTCGGCCATCAGCCGCAGCCCGTCGACGGCGCGGACCGCGTCGGCCAGGCCAGCGACCGCGTCCCGGGTGACCTCGGCCAGCCGCAGATAGCCGTCGTCGCCGAGGTGCCGCAGAGTCGCGTACGCGGCGGCGATCGGCCCGCCCGAGCGGGTGGACGCGATCACCGGGTTGATCATCGTGTAGCCGGGCCAGTCGGCGTACGCGAAGTACTGCGGGGCGCGCAACGCGGCGTCGCGGTGCAGCAGCACCGACACCCCCTTCGGCGCGTACGCGTACTTGTGCAGGTCCACCGAGATGGAGGTGACCCCGGGCACCGCGAAGTCGAACGCCGGCACCGGCTCCCCGAGACGACGCAGGTACGGCAGGGTCCAGCCGCCGAAGCAGGCGTCCACGTGGCAGCGCACCCCGGCGTCGGCCGCCGCAGCCGCGATCTCCGCGACCGGGTCCACCACCCCGTGCGCGTACGACGGCGCGGAGCAGGCGACCAGCACCGTCTCCGGGCGGATGGCGGCTGCCATCGCAGCCGGGTCGGGGCGCAGAGTGTCCGGGGAGACCGGCACGACGTCCATCGCCACCCGTAGGTAGTGCGCCGCCTTGGCGAACGCGGCGTGCGCGCTCGACGGCACCACGATCCGGGGCTCGGCGATCTCCGGGTGGGCGTCCCGGGCCGTCTTGACGGCGAGGATCAGCGACTCGGTGCCGCCGCTGGTGACGCTGCCGACGACGTCCGGTGCCGTCGTGCCCGGCCCGCCGCCGAGCACTCGGCCAGCGGTACCGACCAGTGCGTTCTCCATGGCCAGCAGGGACGGGAACGCGGTCGGGTCCAGCCCGTTGACGTGTGCGCTCTCCCGGTGGGCGGCGGCGGCCAGCTCGTCCAGCCCCGGCACCGCCGGGTCGTAGACGTACGCGAACAGCCGCCCCCCGTGCGTAGGCCGGTCGGCACCGCGCAACGCACGAACCTCGGCAAGAACGGCCTCCGCGGCCACCCCGTCGGCGAAAAACGCTCCAGCCCTCACCCTGTTCTCGTCGATCATGGACTCGTGGTGCCTTTCTTGTAATGGTCAGCGGCTTTCGTCCCCCACCACAACTCCATGATCGACGCGCTGGTCGTGCGTGGCGGCGGCGGCCAGGACGGCGGGGGTCAGGGTGTATTGGCGCAGGAGGAGGATCGGGGGGGCTATCAGCAGGGCCGGGATGATCGTGAAGCCGAGGAGGACACCCAGTCGGGCCGTGTCCGACTGGGCGGCTGCCGAGCCGGTGTCGGAGGACACGTAGCCGGAGATCTGGAGCACCAGTCCGTAGATGCCCGGACCGAGCGCCAGGCCGAAGGTCTCCCCGGCGGTCCACAGGCCGGTGAAGACACCCGCCTGCCGTCGACCGGTGCGCGCCGTGTCGTACGCGATGCAGTCCGGCAGCATCGCCAGCGCGAAGACCTGCTGCCCGGCGTACCCGACGCCGATCACCGCGACCACCAGGTAGACCGCGACCGTCGGCAGCACCGACGCGGCGACCAGGGCGAGAGCCCCGGCGGCGAGGATCACCGAGGCGACGACCAGCGCGGTCCGCTTGCCCAACCGGGCACCGACCCGGGTCCAGATCGGCATCACCAGCAGCGCCGGCCCGACGAAACAGACGAAGAGCAGGGTCGGCCCGCTCTTGTCGTCGCGCAGGATCTGCCCCGCGAAGTAGTTGACTCCGGCCAGGATCGTCGCCACCCCGGCGGACTGCACCACGAAGCAGATCAGCAGCGCCCGGAACGGCCGGTTGGCGGCGGCCACGGCGAGTTGGGCGCGCAGGGTCGGCTCGCTGCCGCCCACCGTGCCGGTCGGCGCGGACCGGGTGCCGAGGAACGCGCCGACGGCACCGAGGGCGATCAGCACCGCCACGAACAGCCCCATCCACCGGTGTCCGGCCACGCCGTCGCCGCCGGCGGTCACCACCAGCGGGGCGACCGCGCCGGAGGCCAGGATGGCCAGCGCCAGCACCGCGATCCGCCAGGTCATCAAGCGGGTGCGCTCGGCGTAGTCGTCGGTCAACTCCGCCGGCATCGCCACGTACGGCACCTGGAAGAAGGCGAACGCGGTGGCGGTGGCCAGGAAGGCGAACGCCACGTACGCCACGGCGGCCGGGCCGTTACCGAACGGCGCGGCGAAGATGGACGCGAACAGGACGGCGAGCGCGAGGCCGGCAATGAGCAGGTACGGCCGGCGGGCACCCCAGCGCGATCGGGTGCGGTCGGAGATCCGTCCGGCGACCGGGTTGACCAGCACGTCCCATGCCTTGGGCAGCAGCACCAACAGGGCGGCCAGCCCGGCGGCCACGCCCAGCGTGTCGGTCAGGTACGGCAGCAGCAGCAGACCGGGCACGGTGCCGAACGCACCGGTCGCCAGCGAGCCGAGCGCGTAGCCGGCATGCACCGGTCGGGGCAGCGAACCGGCGGCTGTCGAGCCAGTGCCCGGCGGCGTTTTCATGGGGCCGAATGTTACTCACGTTATGCCGAAGGTCACATCCCCTCATCCGGCGACCAACCGGCCGCCGCGATGTCCACGCCCTCGCCGCGCAGCGGCGCCCCCTCGGCCCGCAGTCGGGCCCGCGCCTCCCGCTCGTGCCCCGGCGGAAGCCGGCCGGATGCGGCCACCACGCGGTGCCAGGGCACCGAGCCACCGTGCCGGGCCATGATGTTGCCCACCAGTCGCGCCGAGGCACGACCCGAGCGCTCGGCGAGCGCGTCGGCGACCCCGCCGTACGACATCACCCGGCCCTCCGGGATCCGCTCGACCAGGTCGAGCACCGCCTCGACGTACTCGTCAGGTGTCACAACCCGCCACCATATGGGAAGGCCGCCGGACGGTCCGGCCGTGACCACGCAGAATGGTCGGGTGCGCGACGCAGTCACGACGGCCCGGCGGGTCGTCGTCAAGATCGGATCCTCCTCGTTGACCACCGCCACCGGCGGGCTGGCCGACGAGCGCGTCGACACGCTCGTCGACACCCTCGGTCGACTCGCCGCCGAAGGGCGCGAGGTGGTGCTGGTGTCCTCCGGCGCGATCGCCGCCGGCCTCGCCCCGCTCGGGCTGACCCGACGCCCGCGCGACCTGGCCACCCAGCAGGCCGCCGCCAGCGTCGGGCAGGGCCTGCTGATCGGCCGGTACGCGGCCAGCTTCGCCCGGCACGGCCGCACCGTCGGGCAGGTGCTGCTCACCGTCGATGACGTGACCCGGCGGGCGCACTACCGCAACGCGTACCGAACGCTGCGCAAGCTGCTCGACCTGGGGGCGGTGCCGATCGTCAACGAGAACGACACGGTGGCCACCCAGGAGATCCGGTTCGGCGACAACGACCGGCTGGCCGCTCTGGTGGCCGCCCTGGTGCACGCCGACCTGCTCGTGCTCCTCTCCGACGTGGACGCTCTCTGGACCGGCGACCCCACCAAACCGCACTCGACCCGGATCGCGGAGGTCCGCGACGACACGGACCTCGCCGGGATCACCATCGGCGGGGCCGGCCGGTCCGGCGTCGGCACCGGCGGCATGGTGACCAAGGTCGAGGCCGCCCGGATCGCCACCGGCTTCGGCATCCCGGTGGTGCTCACCGCCGCCGACCTGGCCGGTCCGGCACTGGCCGGCGAGCCGGTCGGCACACTGTTCCACCCGCAGCGGCAACGCCCGACGGCCCGGCTGTTCTGGCTGGCCCACGCCACCACGCCCCGGGGGCGGCTGCACCTCGACCCGGGCGCGGTGTCCGCCGTCGTCGGGCGGCGCAAGTCGCTGCTGCCCGCCGGCATCACCGCCGTGGACGGCACGTTCACCGCGGGCGATCCCGTCGACCTGGTGGACACCGCCGGCGCGCCGGTCGCTCGCGGGCTGGTCAACTACGACGCGGTGGAGCTGCCCGGGCTGCTCGGCCGCTCCACCTCCGAACTCGCCGCGGCGCTCGGCCCCGCGTACGAACGAGAGGTCGTCCACCGCGACGACCTCGTACTGCTGTAGGCACGGACCCCCATGTTCACACCCGAGGAGTGCAAAATGAGCGAGTCATCGACTCAGAGCGTTGGTGCCTCAGGGCGGCACGGAGCGCAGCGGAGTGTCGGCATGAGCGTCGTCGAGCAGGCCCGAAGGGCGCGGGACGCCGCTGCCGAGTTGGCCGTGGCCACCCGTACGGTCAAGGACGCCACGCTGGTGGCGATGGCCGACGCGCTGGTGGCGCGTACCCCGGAGATCCTGTCCGCGAACGAGGCGGACCTGGCGGCCGGCCGGGAGGCCGGGCTGAGCGCGGCCGTGCTGGACCGGCTCGCCCTCGACGCGGGCCGGGTGGCCGGCATCGCCGACGCGCTGCGCCAGATGGCCGCGCTGCCCGACCCGGTCGGCGAGGTGGTCCGGGGCTCCACCCTGCCCAACGGTCTGGAGCTGCGCCAGATCCGGGTGCCGTTCGGGGTGGTCGGCATCATCTACGAGGCGCGGCCGAACGTGACCGTGGACGCTGCCGGGATCTGCCTCAAGTCCGGCAACGCGGCGCTGCTGCGCGGGTCGTCCTCGGCCGCACACTCCAACGCCGCGCTGGTCGCGGTGCTGCGCGACGCGGTCGCCGACGCCGGGCTGCCGGCCGACGCGGTGCAGCTGCTCGACGCCAGCTCCCGCGAGTCGGTCAAGGAGCTGATGCGCGCCCGAGGGCTCGTCGACGTGCTCATCCCGCGCGGTGGCGCGTCGCTGATCCGCACCGTGGTCGAGGAGTCGACCGTGCCGGTGATCGAGACCGGGGTGGGCAACTGCCACGTCTACGTGGATGCCGCCGCCGACGTGGCGAAGGCCGTCGCGGTGACGCTGAACGCCAAGACGCAGCGCCTCTCCACCTGCAACACCGCCGAGTCACTGCTGGTGCACGCGGGCGTCGCCGACGCGTTCCTGCCGGCGATGCTGGCCGCGTTCGCCGAGGCCGGGGTGACCGTGCACGGCTCTCCCGAGGTGGCCGCATACTCCGCGGCGGTGGTCCCCGCCACCGAGGAGGACTACGCCACCGAATATCTGTCCGCCGACATCTCGGTCACGGTGGTCGACTCGCTGGACGCGGCGGTCGCGCACATCCGCCAGTACGGCACGGGGCACACCGAGGCGATCCTTACCGACTCGGCGAGCGCGGCCCGCGACTTCGTGGCCCGGGTGGACGCGGCGGCGGTGATGGTGAACGCCTCCACCCGGTTCACCGACGGAGGCGAGTTCGGGTTCGGCGCGGAGATCGGCATCTCCACGCAGAAACTGCACGCCCGCGGCCCGATGGGCCTGCCCGAGCTGACCAGCACCAAGTACGTCGTCACCGGGGACGGGCACCTGCGCTAGGGCGAACCGCCGCTCAGCCGGCGGCAGGGCGGCCTCAGCCGTGCGTCGCGGGCCGGGCGGCCTCAGCCGGGTGCCGCGCGGGCCGGGCGGCCCGGATCGCGGACAGCGTGGCGTGCACGTCGAACTGGTGGCCGTCGTCGCTCTCCCAGCCGCCGTCGCTGCGCTGGGTCTCGGCCAGCCGGCGCAGGGCCCGCACCATGATCCAGTCCTGCGGGTCGATGCCGGCACGGCGTAGCGTCGCCGCCAGCCACGCCACGTTCCCCGGGGAAATCTTCGGCATCCGCTCGGCGAGCACCACCTGGATCCGCGCCGACTCCTGGAACATGTCCTGCCGGTACAGCACCGCCGCACTCAGCCAGCCGGCGGCGAGGAACGACGGCCAACTGCCGTCCGGGCGCAGCCGTGCGGCGAGCGAGTGGGCCGCCGCCTGCACCACCCCGGCGTACGCCCCACCGACCCGGTGGTCGAGCGGGCCTGAGGCGCGGGCGTCCAGGCCGGCAACGGTGAGCCAGAAACCGGCGTTGGCCGACAGGAGGAACCCGGCCTCCGGGTCGCCCGGCCGGGCCCACTCCGGAGCCGACTCGGTCAGCGACGCGTCCTCGTCCCAGCCGCCGTCGGCCTGCTGCCGGGACGCCAGCCAGTCCAGTGCCCGGCGAGCGGCGGGACGGCCGAGCGCGCCCAGGTCGTCCAGCTCGGCGAGCCGGAAACAGGTGGCGTCGATCGAGGCGATCTCGCCGCCCCAGGTGGCCGGCCAGCCGCCGTCGGATGACTGGCCGATCTCCGCCGTCTCCAGCAACTCGGTGGGCACCGGGGTGCCGTTGCGAAGCCAGGAGAGGCGGGCGCGTTCCACCGCGTCCCCATGCGCCACGACGAACCCGATCGCGGCTTCCAAGTCGACCACGGCGGGAACGCTACCTGCGCAGACGCGATACCGCCTCGGAGAATCGGCCAGCCCGAAATGGCTGCGTCGCTCCGGCCGGAGGGCTGCTCGGCGTCGGCTGCGTCGATTTGCCGGGGCGGCGGTGTCAGCCGCCCCGGCACAGTCGTCAGTACGCGGGCAGCGACGGGTCGATCTGCTTGATCCAGGAGAGCACGCCGCCCTGTACGTGCACGGCGTCACGGAAACCGGCCGCCTTGAGCGCGGCGAGCGCCTCCGCCGATCGGACGCCGGACTTGCAGTGCAGCACGATCTGCCGGTCCTGCGGGAGCTTCGCGAGCGCATCCCCGGAGATGATGTCGCCCTTGGGGATCAGGGTGGAGCCGGGGATCCGGACGATCTCGAACTCGGCCGGCTCCCGTACGTCGACCAGGAAGATGTCCTTGCCGGCGTCCTGCCAGTCCTTGAGTTCCGATGCGGTGATCGTCGAGTCGAGCGTCGCCTCCTGGGCCTCCTCGGAGACCGCGCCGCAGAAGTCCTCGTAGTCTTCCAGCAGGTCGGTGACCGTCGGGTTCTCGCCGCAGAGCGCGCAGTTCGGGTCCTTGCGAACCTTGATCTTGCGGTATTCCATCTCCAGGGCGTCGTAGACCATCAGCCGGCCGACCAGCGGTTCACCGATGCCGGTGAGCAGCTTGATGGCCTCGTTGACCTGGATCGAGCCGATCGACGCGCACAGAACCCCGAGCACGCCGCCCTCGGCGCAGGAGGGAACCATGCCGGGCGGCGGCGGCTCCGGGTAGAGGCAGCGGTAGCAGGGGCCGTGCTCGGCCCAGAACACCGACGCCTGGCCGTCGAAGCGGTAGATCGAGCCCCAGACGTACGGCTTGCCGAGCAGCACCGCCGCGTCGTTGACCATGTAACGGGTGGCGAAGTTGTCGGTGCCGTCGACGATCAGGTCGTACTGGGCGAAGATCTCCCGGACGTTCTCCCGGTCCAGCGCGGTGTTGTGGATCTCCACGTTGACCAGGGGGTTGATCTCGCGGATCGACGCGGCGGCGGACTCCGCCTTGGACCGGCCGATGTCGGACACGCCGTGGATGACCTGGCGCTGGAGGTTGGACTCGTCGACGGTGTCGAAATCGATGATGCCGAGTGTGCCGACCCCGGCCGCGGCGAGATACAGCAGGGCGGGCGATCCGAGGCCACCGGCCCCGACACAGAGCACCCGGGCGTTCTTCAGCCGCTTCTGCCCGGTCACCCCGACATCCGGGATGATCAAGTGGCGTGAGTAGCGGCGGATCTCGTCAACGGTCAGCTCGGCGGCGGGCTCGACGAGCGGGGGCAACGACACGGTGGACTCCCCGGGATCGGCGGTGTGAACCGCGCCATTGTTGCTCGCCGGAGCCCCCCTCGGCCATGAGGGACGACACGTGGTCCGCGATGCGGGAGCGGGAATAACCGACGGCCCGGTCCATCAGGGGACGATGTCACCCGCGTAGCGACGCCCGTCGACGTAGGGCCAGGCGTTGGCGACGCAGCCGTGCAGGCCGTACGTCTGCTGCTGCATCACCGGGGCGGGCTCCCCCGGGCCGGGGCACGCCTCGTGCTCCTCGCCGAACTCGTGGCCCACCTCGTGGTTGATCACATAGGTGCGGTAGGTGTCCAGCGGAGCACCGTAGTCGGGAACCGCCTCCATCCAGCGGGCCAGGTTGATGATGACCTGGCCGGGCAGACGGCAGGAGGTGTAGCGCTCGGTGGTCAGCCCACCCTCGGCGCACATCCGCTCGGACGTGACCGGGGTGGCCAGGTAGATGGTGAAGTCGGCGGCCCCGGCGTCGGCCACCCGTTGCACCCGCAGCTCATCGGAGGCGATCCAACTGCGCTGGTCGGCCAGCACCTCGTCAACTTTGGCGGCGAACGCGTCGGCGTCCTGGCCGGTGCCGCGTTCGACCGCGACCCGGTATCGACGTAGCGGCCCGTCCGCACCGTGCACGGGTGTCTCACCGTCAGCCGCGGCGAACCGTCCCGCTCCGACCGACGGGTAGCTGGTGGGCGTCGGGTGCGCCGCCACCCCACCGCCGTGCCCCATTCCGCCCTGGGTGTTGGCGGCAGGAGTCTCGACTGGTGGCTCGCCGCCCCTGCTCAGCAGCACGCCGATGGCGGCAGCGAGCACGAGCAGGCCGAGCAGGAGGCTGCGGCGACGTCGCCGGTGCATCCGGACGCGCGTGGGACGCACTCCCCCGTACGCCGACCGGCCCGACGGGTCGGGCGGCTGGGGCGGGCCGTAAGGGGACGACGGCGTCATAACGTCGAGCCTGCCAGATTATTCGGGCATTTCTCCGTTTTTGCCGCTATTCAGGCAAGACGCCTGGTGGGGGGTGGCAGGTCGGCGCGTCGTCCGGTCGCTCAGAGGGCAGGACCGGTGTGGCGGCGCCCGTCGAGGTACGGCCACGGATTGACCCGGCACCCGTTCAGGAAGAGCGTCTGCTGCATCATCACCGGCGCTGGCCGGCCCGCACCCGGGCACCGCTCGTGCCGGTGCCCGAGCTGGTGACCCACCTCGTGGTTGACCACGTACGTCCGGTAGACCGCCAGCGGCACGCGGGCCGAGACGAAGTGCGGCACGGACAGCCGCCACCGATCCAGATTGATGATCACCTGACCGGGTGCCCGGCAGGAGGTGTACGGCCGACCGCCGACCCGGATGTCCACCCCACCGTCGGCGCACATCCGACCCGCCGTACGGGCGGTGGCCAGGTAGACGGTGAAGTCGCGGGGCGCACCCCCCGGCACCTGCTGCAACCGCAGCCGACCGCTGTCGACCCAACTGCCCGGCCCGGCGAGCGCCGTCTGGACCGCCTGCGCGAAATCGGCGGTGTCCTCGTTGCTGCCCGACTCCACCGCCACCCGGTAACGCCGCAGCTCACCCGCGCGGCCCAGCACCGGGCCGGAGCTGTCGTCGTAGCCGAACCTGCCCGTTCCGGCGCTCGGGACCGCGCCGGACACCCGCAACACCGTGGGCGGGCTGGGCGCGACCGGGTCGGAGGGCGACGGGTCGGCCGACGGCGGCAGCGGCGCGGCCACCAGCGGCGGCGCGGCGACCTCCTCGGCGGCCAGCCGTTCGGCGCCGGGGCGCCCACCCGGCCCTTCGGCGATCACGGTCACCACCGCGCCGACGGCCACCACCACCGCCACCAGTTGGGCGAACAGGGCGAAGCGTCGCTGACGACGAACGGGGCGGCGGGCGGAGCTGGGCATCCATCTCAGCCTGCCAGATCAGACCGCCCGACGCTGTCCCCCGTTTCGGCGAGCAGGCCCACCACCGCCCGGGCCACCAGACGGGGAACTTCCAGCTGCGCCACATGACCGACGCCGTCGAGCATCATCAACCGGCTGTCCGGGATGACCCGGGCGGTCTGCGGCGCGACCCGCACGTCGATCAGACGATCCTGTCGGCCGCCCACCACCAGGGTTGGCGCCCGCACCGCCCCGGCGAGCCGCCACAGTGACCCCGGCCCCGGCAGATACGCCCGCAGGAAACTGGAGACCAGCCCGCGAAACGTTCGGACGTACGCGGCGGCGTAGTGCGTTGCCTCGTAGCGCACCCGGATCTCCTCCAACGCCTCGGCCCGGCGCTGCTCGCAGATCCGGCTCAGGTCAGCCACGCACGCCTCCAACACCTGCTGGGCCATCACCTCGGGGGCGAGTTGGGTGAGCCACCGGGCGACCAGCCGTTCACCCCGGGGAATGGCGAGCACCGGCAGCATCCGCCCCTGCAACGAGCGACGGAAATCCAGGAACGGCAGAGCCGGAGAGATCAGGGTGAGGGTGCGGACCAGATCAGGCCGGAGCCCGGCCACCTGGACGGCGACCGCGCCGCCCAGCGAGTTGCCGAACAGGTGCACCGGACCCCGACCGGAGTGCTCGATCCAACGGACCACCAGATCCGCGAAGGCCGGAATGGTGTACCGACGCCCCGGCTCGCTGCGGCCGAAGCCGGGCAGGTCGATGGCCTGACCGTCCAGCCGGTCGGCCAGCAGCCCGGCCAGGTCCGTCCAGTTCTGCGACGAGCCGCCCAGCCCGTGCACGTACAGTGCCGGCTCCGCGCCAGCGGCGGTGGCCGGGGTGTCCCGCACGTACGTGACCAAGCCGTCGAGGCGGACCTCCCGGCCCGGCCACGGCGGCGGAACATGGTCATCGGGAAGCAGGTGGTCCGGCCAGAGGGTGGCACGTTTCATCGTTCCAGTCTGCCCCGGACCACTCAGGACAGCAGCGCCTCCAGCCGACGGTTCACCGCTGCCAGCGTCGCCCGGACGACCGCCTGCCGCGGGTCGCCGGCGACCAGAGCCGAGCCGGCAAGCTGCTCGACCCAGCCCTCACAGACGAGCAGCGCCACCACCGTGGCCACCTCGCAGTTACCGAACGGCACCACCGCCGCGTGCTCGACGAAGCAGCGCCCCCGCTCGGCGTTCTCCGCGCCGCGGAGCAGCTCGTCCACCGCGGCGGCCGCCGCCACCGCGCAGAGCCGCAGCACGTAGCCGTCCACCGCCGGCCCGGTGGCGTACCCGGAGGCGCTGTCGCCCCCGGCCAGCAGCCGGACCTCGACGTTGGCGTCCAGGCCGAAGGTGCTGACCTGCACGTGCTCGATCACCACCCGCGGCCCTGGCGTGCCGCCGGTGTCCAGCGGCCGGGACGGCGCCGACTCCGTCGTGGTCACCTGACCACCGGAGTACGACGTGCCGACCGTCGCCGGGCTGCCGGTCGCGGCACCACCCGGCGCGGCCGAGACCGATCCCGGCTCCTCGACCGTGGCGCGACCCCGGTGTGGAGCGTTCGGCCGGCGTCGACGCGAGGTGTCCGTGCCAGGCCACTGCTCCGTGCCTGCCTGCGTGGCCTCGACCCGACCACCCGACGGACGAATGACCGCCGTCGACTCGGCCGCCCGCACCTCGCCGTTGCGCGGGTCCACACCGGCATCGCGGGGCTCTGCGCTCCGGGGCTCGGGGGTACGCCGCTCGGCGGGTCGGGGCTCGGCCGCGCGACGGCGAACCGGCGGCGGTGGCGTGGTGGGCAGACCGGGCACGTTCTGCGGGGCGGCGGCCAACCCCATCCGGTCCTGGAGCAGCCGGGCCACCTGTCGGCTCACCTCGGCCGGGTCGGCGCCGTCGGCGAGGTCCAGTCGCAGACTGTGCGCCCCCGCCGGGGTACGACGCAACGCCGCGTCGCGGACACCGGCCACCTCTCGAACGGCGTCCAGGATCGCGTTGACGTCGAATCCTTCGGGGCGCTCCTGCAGCGGGGCTGGCTCGTCATCGCGGCGGAGGTGGGTGGCGATACGGGCGAGTTCCGGGGTTTCGGCGGGTGGCTCCACGGCTGGCGGCTCCGGCACGACGGGCACGTCCGGTTCCGCGGGGACGCGCTGCGGCAGCACCACCGCCGTCGGGTCCGGTTGCCGACCGTCGTCAGCCGGCGACCCCGGGTCGGGGGCGGATCGGCGAGCCGCGTAGGGCGAGACGGACGCGGGTGCGGGCCGGTCACGGCGCACGGACCCGCTCGTGGCGGGAGGCGGGACGGCTCCGGTGGAGGACGACGTGACCTCGGCGGACGACGGGTCGTTCGTCGGCACGGTTGCACGGGGTGGCTCGACGGGAGGCCGACCCGCCGACTCGGGAGTCTCGGGCCGGAGCCGGAACGGTGCAGCCGGCCGGGTCTCGGGCCGTTGCAGGCCGGCCGTCTCGCCCGCGTCACCCCCGCCGGGCATGCTGGCCGACTGGCTTGCGGCCCAGGACGGACGCTCGGCAGGGGCGGCGGGGATGCGGCCCTCGGACCAATCCGGCCGCTCCGCCCGGGGCGCGCTCGCCGGGGTGGTCGGCGAACCGCCGGCCCAGGACGGGCGCTCCGCCACCAGGGGCGGGCCCGCCGGAGCCGGTGGCGCGTCGGCCAGCGTGGGAGGTGGCCCGGCCGGCGCCGGAGGTGGCGCGTCGGCCGGTACCGGGCTGGCGGCCCAGGTGGGGCGCGTCGGCGGGGAACTGGTTGGCGCCGGATCGGACCCCCCAGCCCAGGACGGGCGCGCCGACGGAGCACTGGTCGGCACCGGATCGGACCCACCAGCCCAGGACGGGCGTACCGGCGGGACGCTGGTCGGCACCGGATCGGAGCCGCCTGCCCAGGACGGCCGCACCGGCGGCGCGCTGGTGGGCTCGGGGCCGGCCCCGCCAGCCCAGGACGGGCGGTCGATCCGGGGTGCACTGGTCGCCCCGGATCCGGTCCAGGATGGCCGGTCGGCCGGCGGGCCGCTGGTCGGCGTCGGGCCGGCCCAGGCGGGGCGCTCGACGACGGGTGGCGTGCGTGGCGACGACACCGGCGGGCCACTGGTCGGGGACGGGTCCGAGTCGGCAGCCGGGAGCGAGCGGTCGGCGGTCGGTGCCGCGACCGGGGGTGCCCAGGACGGGCGGTCGGTCGGCGGCACGCTGGTTGGTTCGGCGGCCCGCTCCGGCGCAGCCTCGGACACGGGCTCGCCCCGGGCGGGGTCGTACCCGCGGGGCGGATCGGCGCGGGCCGGTTCGTACGGGCGGGGCGGCTCGGCGCGCACCGGCTCGTAGGGCTGGTTGGGCTCGGCGACCCAGCCCGGCGCGGACTCGTCCCGGGCCGGGGCAGACTCGTCCCGGGCAGTCGGGCCAGCCGGTTCGTCGTCCTGGCGGGACCAGGGCGGTGCCCACCCACCGCCCCAGCTCGGGCGGTTCCAACTCGGTCCCGACCAGTCCGGCTCGATCTCCGGCGACTCCCCGGCACGGTGCGCGTCCCCGGCACGGTGCGCTTCACCGGCACGATGTGTTTCTCCCGGCCGGGAGCTATCGGCGGCGCGACCCGGCTCGGTCGCGTCGGCGCGCCCGGCTGGCGCCGAGGTGCGTCCCTGCGCTGCCGCGTGCTCCGGTGAGAGCGGGTCCCGCCAGTCACGCGGCGCGGCCGGTGGTTCGTCGGCGGCCAGCCGCTCGACGGTGGGCGCGTGGAAGCCGGGCGGCACCTCGAAGCCCGACGCGGCGGTGCCGACGGGCGGCACCTGGACGGCCGGCGGCGCCGAGGTGGGCAGCCCCGGCTCGGCCCAGCGGGCGCGGTGGGCGGCGGCCGGATCGACGGAGGAGTGCGGGGCGGGGCCCGTGTCGGGCTCGCCGGCCCCCTGCTCCATCGGCGGTACGGGACGTTGGGCGGGCACCACCAGCCGGCCGCTGGCCGCCTCGGACCGGCCCTCGACGGGCAGCCCGGGCGGCGCGCTCACGGGCGCGGGGTGCCCCGCGGGTGGTTCGAGACCCGGATGACGGACGCCATTGGCTTCGTCCGGGTGGTGCACGCCGTTGGCGTGGTGGCCGTTGGCCCGGGCCGGCGGCTCAAGGTCGGCCGGCAGCCCGACCAGGGGCGACGGCAGGTCGCCGTGTCGCGTGGAGGAGGTGCGCCAGCCGGACGCCGAGTCGGGCTGCCACCGCGGCGCCGGGTCCCGGACGTCCTCGCCATCGGCGGCTCGGGGCCACCCACCCGCCGGGGGCGCCCACCCGCTGACGGAACGGCCCGGGTCGTCGTGCTGACCCGCTCCGTCACCGTGCTCTCCCGGGGTGGCGGCTCCGGGTTGCCCTGTTTCACTCACCGCGCGCTCCTTGGTCGCCCCCGCTGAGGCTACCGTGTGCCGAGAGTGGCGATAAGTTACAGCGGCGGGCCATTTCCACGACGGGGCCCATGGGCTTCGCCCGGTCTGGGGGGAAAATGCCGGCTCGTACGGAGAACTCGGAGGATCCCATGACCGCTGCGGGGAACGGTGCACAGACCGCTGGCCGGCCCACCCGGCTGCCCCGCTCCGCGCGCCGTAAGCAGCTTCTTGCTGCGGCGCAGGAGGTGTTCGTCGCGCAGGGCTACCACGCCGCCGCGATGGACGACATCGCCGAGCGGGCCGGGGTCTCGAAGCCGGTGCTCTATCAACACTTTCCCGGCAAGATGGATCTCTATCTGGCGCTGCTCGACACGCACTGTGACGCGATCGTCGCCAAGGTGCGCGACGCGATGCGCGGCACCAACGACAACAAGGAACGGGTCGGCGCCTCGGTGCAGGCGTACTTCGACTTCGTCGATCACGAGAGCGAGGCGTTCCGCCTCGTCTTCGAGTCGGATCTGCGAAACGACCCGGCGGTGCGGCAGCGGGTGGAACGGGTCGAGCAGGGCTGTATCGCGGCGATCACCGACACCATCATCTCCGACACCGGGGTGAGCCGGGCGCACGCCGAGTTACTCGCCTCCGGGCTGGTCGGCGCGGCGGAGACGGCCGCACAGTTCTGGCTGGCCGGTGGCCGGCAGGTGCCAAAGGCCGAGGCCGAGGCATTGGTGGCCGCGCTGTCGTGGCGGGGCATCGCGAGCTTCCCGCTGCAAGGTGAGTCAGCCTGACCGTCGACCCCGTGATCGGATAGCCTTCGCAGGGCGGTTCTTTCGCCCCAGTTGAGGAGGCACAGTGGAGGTCAAGATCGGCGTGCAGTACGCGCCGCGCGAACTGGTAGTGGACAGCGCGCAGTCGCCGGCCGAGATCGAGCAGATCGTGACCGACGCCTTCGCCGGCAACGGCGGCACGCTCTCCCTGACCGACGAGAAGGGCCGACGGGTCATCGTTCCGGTCGAGAAGGTCGCCTACGTCGAGATCGCCGAGGCGTCTCCCCGGTCGGTCGGTTTCACCGTCCGCTGACCGGTCCGGCCATCGCGGCAGGTCGGCGTTCGGCCCACCTGCCGCAGGCCGGCACCGGGCCCGACGCGCCAGACGGTCAGTTGTTCAGCCCGGCGGCGGCCATCCGCGCGGTGTGCGCGGCGGTGAGCCTCCCGAACAGCCCCGGCACGTCGACACGGTCGCCCTGGGCGATCAACTCGGTGAGTGCGGCCCGCTCGGCGGCGACGCGGCCGGCCTGGGACAGCGCCTCGCCGACCAGCCGCCGCGCCCACATCGAGAGCCGGCCAGCCACCCGGGGCTCGTTGGCGACGGCTGTGCGGATCTCCGCAGCGGCGAAGTCCGCATACCGGGAGTCGTGCAGGACGTCCAGCACCAACGCCCGGTCCGGTTCAGCCAGCGCATCGGCGATCTCTCGGATGAAGTCGTCGGTGATCGCGTCGCCGACGTACGCCTTGGTGACCACTTCCGCCCAGTCCCGTGGCTCGGTCGAGTCGTGGTACGCCTGCAACGGCTCCAGGTAGGGCGCCATCGCATCCTCCGGCGGCACGCCCAGCGCGGTGAGCCGGTCGGCGAGGCGCCGGTAGTTGGCTATCTCGGCCGCGGCCATCTCGTTCAGCGCGGCCCGGCGGCGCAGGTCAGGGGCGAGCCGGGCGTCGCCGGCCATCCGTTCGAAGGCGAGCAGCTCACCGAAGGCGACCAGGCCCAGCAGGTCGGCGACGGCGGGACCGGGGGTGGTCGGCGCGGACACGAGCGCACGCTACCGCGCCCAGCCGCGCGTGTGTGACCCGCGCGGGGTACGTCCCCGGCTCCGTCCGTGTCGTGACACAAGTCACATTCATCGCCCCCGCGTGGCGCCTGGCCGGGTGGGAATCGGGACGGGGGCATGCCTGTTCAGGTAGCATGGAGCAGTTGCCGTGGGCGCCGATCTGATCGAAGCTCAGCCCGCGGCGCGCGTGCGGCCCGGTCCGGCTCGGCAATCTGCCGCCGACCGTGTGGCCCGCGTCATACCGAACGCGCCCTGAGGAAAAGACGGGGCGCACCCACGAGAGGGCACCCCCACATCCACATGAGCGAGCTGACTCAAGATCTGATGGACGGCCAGGAACTGGCCCCCACCGCCCCGGTTCGACCGGAGGCACCCACGTTCGCCGCACTCGGCGCCCGCGCCGAGACCGTCGAGGCGCTGGCCGCGGCCGGCATCACACGCGCGTTCGCCATTCAGGAGTACGCGATCCCCATCGCGCTGCGCGGCGTCGACCTGATCGGTCAGGCACCTACCGGCACCGGCAAGACGCTCGGCTTCGGCATTCCACTGTTGGACCGGGTCTTCGCACCGGGTGAGGGCAGCGACGGCGTCCCCCAGGCGCTGGTCGTCGTCCCCACTCGCGAGCTGGGCATCCAGGTCGCCAAGGATCTGGCCGCCGCAGGCCGGACGCGGGGCGTCCGGGTGCTGCCGATCTACGGCGGCGTGGCGTACGAGCCGCAGATCGACGCGCTCCGCAAGGGCGTCGAGATCCTGGTCGGCACCCCCGGCCGGTTGATGGACCTGCAGAAGCAGAAGCACCTCCGACTGGACCGGGTGCACGCACTCGTCCTCGACGAGGCCGACCGGATGCTCGACCTGGGCTTCCTCGACGACGTCGAGAAGATCCTCGCGATGCTTCCGGAAGACCGGCAGACGATGCTCTTCTCGGCCACCATGCCGGACCCGATCGTCACCCTGTCCCGGCGCTTCCTGCGCCAGCCGATGACGATCCACGCCGGGCACACCGCCGAGACCGGCCCGTCGCCGCAGACCCAGCAGCTGGTCTACCGCACCCACTCGATGAACAAGGTCGAGGTGGTGGCGCGCATCCTCCAGGCGGAGGGGCGTGGGTTGACCATGATCTTCACCCGTACCAAGCGGGCCGCCGACCGGGTCGCCGAGGACCTCGACTTCCGCGGGTTCGCGGTCGCCGCGGTGCACGGTGACCTGGGTCAGGGTGCCCGCGAACGGGCGCTGCGGGCCTTCCGGGCCGGCAAGATCGACATTCTGGTGGCCACCGACGTGGCGGCCCGAGGGCTGGACGTCACCGGCGTCACCCACGTGATCAACTACGACTGCCCGGAAGACCAGGACACCTACACCCACCGGATCGGTCGCACCGGCCGGGCCGGCGCGACAGGTGTCGCGGTGACCTTCGTCGACTGGGACGACATGCCGCGCTGGCGGATCATCGACAAGACCCTCGGTCTGGAGATGCCGGAGCCGCCGGAGACGTACCACACGTCGCCGCACCTCTACACCGACCTGCACATCTCCACCGAGGTCAGCGGCACGCTGCCCACCGCCGAGCGCACCCGGGCCGGGCTGTCCGCCGAGATCGAAGAGGACCTCGGTGGGACGACGCGCTCCCGCCGGGGCGACAGCGGTGCTCGGGGCCCCCGCCGCGGTGACAGCCGGGGCGACGGTCGCGGTGAGGGCCGCGGTGAGGGCCGAGGCGAGCGCCGTGGTCGGGGCGACAGCCGTCGCGACCGCTCCGACGCCGGCACGCCGGCCGCCGCCGACGCACCCGTGGGCACGCCGACCGCCGTCGATGCACCTGTTGGCGAGGCCGCCGAGGAAGGCACCCGTACCCCGCGCCGCCGGCGTCGCCGCCGGGCCGGCGACGTGGTCGCGGGCGAGCCAACCGCGGTGATCTCCGCCGACGACGGCCCCACCGAGCCGGCCGAGGCGTCCGACGGCGAGCCGTCGAAGCCCCGCCGCCGCCGTCGCCGCCGTGGTGGCGGTTCCGGTGCGGGTACGCCGGCCGAGGCGACCGCGGACTGACCACCAGCCACACCTGACATCCCCCGCACCGCCTCGCGCGGTACGGGGGATGTTCCCTTCCCACCCCACCTGCCGAAGATGGAACGATGCCGGAACCACTGGACGCCGCCCTGACCGAGGTTCGGGCCCTCCTGCTCGACCCCGCGCTGACCCGGGCGGTCGCCGCCGGACGCCGCCGCGGGCCCCGCCCCACCGTGGTTCGGGCCGAGCTGCGGCCGGTGACGCTCAAGGCCGGGCCCCGACTTCAGATCGCCACCTCCGACGGCGCTCGCCCGTACACCCGCAACGTCGCCCCCGGTCCGGAGGCCGCCGTGGCGGTCGACGAACTGCTGGCCGAGCCGTTCGGCAACTGGCACGTGGAGACAACTGACGCGACGCTCCAGCTGAGGGTGACCAAGTCCGGCGAGGCGCAGGTTCACCGGGCCGCGACGGCCCGTCCGGCGGCGACGCCGGGCGGAAATGACCGGGCCAAGGAGTACCTGCTGGACCCGGGCGATGAGATCTTTGCCGAGATCGGCGGCTCGGCGGCCAAACGCCGCCAGGTGGACGCGTTCCTGCGTGCCCTGGCCGCGACCCTGCCCGATGAGCTGACCGGTCCGCTGCGGGTGGTCGACCTGGGTTGCGGCAACGCCTACCTGACGTTCGCCGCGTACCGCTATCTGACGAGTCGAGGGCTCGACGTCCAGCTGGTCGGTGTGGACGTCCGGGAGGACCAGCGGCGGCGCAACACCGAGCTGGCGCAGCGGCTGGGCTGGGCCGACCAGGTCAGCTTCGTGGCCGGCACGATCGCCGACGCTGTCGTCGACCCCGCCCCCGACCTGGTGCTGGCGCTGCACGCCTGCGACACCGCCACCGACGAGGCGCTGGCCCGCGCGGTGCGCTGGGAGGCCCGCTGGGTGCTGGCCGCGCCGTGCTGCCACCACGACCTGGCGAAGCAGCTCCGCGCCCACCCCGCCCCGGCCCCGTACGAGCTGCTGACCCGGCAGGGCATCCTGCGCGAGCGCTTCGCCGACGTGCTCACCGACGCGCTCCGCGCCGGGTTGCTGCGGGTGCACGGCTACCGGGCCGAGGTGGTGGAGTTCGTGGACTCCCAGCACACGCCGCGCAACCTGCTGATCCGTGCCCGCCGGACCGGCAGCGGGCCCACTGAGCCGCAGCGCGCGGAATACCGCGAACTGGTCGACCAGTGGCAGGTCACGCCACGACTGGAGACCCTGCTGGCCATCGGCGAGGCTCCCGCCGCCTAGCTGTCGGATCGGTGTGCCGGATGGCGGCGTTGTGCTGCGACGCCATCCGGGCACCCAGCACGACGGCCACCAGCGTGGTGGTGATCGCGCCCGTGCCAGCTTTCCCCGTGAGTCCTGGATGGCGCCTGTGAAGAGGTCTCGTCCACGGGACAGATTGTGCGGTCAGTCAATTGTTTCCGGCCCGGGGCGTACTACCCTCGGAAGGCGCATCGTCCCAGTGCTCCGGCCGGGAGGGATAACCCGCAGGGATGGGTTCCGCAGAGGTTTCACCGCAGATGGCCTTCGCCCGCTTCGTTCGGCGCGCCATCGACGACGCTCGTGACGAACGTGGGTGGACCGTAACCGACCTTGCCTCACACACGGGCGTGGGCCGCTCGACGGTGTTCCGTTGGTTGGCCGGGGACTGGCAGGACTATCCCGAGTTGGCCAAAGTTCGGGGCTTCTGCGCGGCACTGGATCTGCCGGTGGCGGCCGCGTTCCGGGCGCTCGGGCTACCCGATGCGGGCCCTGCTCCCCGCCGCCGCAACGACGACGGCCCCGTCGAGGCCGACGTCCGGGCCATCCTGGATCGGCTGGCCGACCCCACGGTCCCCGCCGAGGAGAAGCACCACATCCGCGACCTGCTCCGCTACCTGGCCCGCCGCCCCATCCGCCGCGCCGGCTGAGCGTGCCGGCTCAGGGGACGTCGAGGGTGAATTCGGCGGTGTGGACGTCGGTCCCTACCTGGAAGTCGAGAAAGAGGCGGTAGCGGCCTGGGCCCGGGGTGGTCAGCCAGAACTTGACCTGGCCGTCCACCAGCTCCGGCTCCGGGTGCACGTGCAGGTAGCCGAGGTCGCCCTCACGCAACGCCACCAGGTGCCCGTACGCACCGAGGTAACGCTCCAGCGGGGCCGCACCGCCAGCACCGTCGACCCGGAAGGTCAGCGGCACGGTCGCTCCGCCCTGCGGGGTGCCCTGATAGCCGACGGTGAACCCGTCCACGGTCGTCGAGGTGGCTGGGCCCGGCAGCGGACGGGGCTGGTAGCCGCCGGGCGCGACCAGGTCCGTGCCGAGGGTCACCGCGGTCTGCGCGCCGTTGCCGGCGACCACGGTGAAGTCGGCGTACGCGCGCCAGACGCCCGGCTGCGCGAGGGTCAACGGCACCGACCAGGTGCCGTCTGCCGCCATGGTCGGGTGCAGGTGCTGGTAGCCGGTCAGGTCCCGGCGGACGACGATGAGGTGCATCGGCTTGTCGTGCACCACGGCGAAGCGGGTGACCGGCTGACGCTGCACGTCGCGCACCTGGAAGCGGAGCTGACCGGGGCGACCGGCCGCGAACTCGGTGGCCAGGGGGGCCAGGGGGGCCAGGGTGAGCCCGGCCGAGCTGACCGACAGACCACCCGGCTCGGTGGCCGCACCCTGATCGGTGCCCGTGGTGGTGCCGTGGCTGTGGGGCCCGATGCCCGGCGGATCGGTGTGATCGGCTGCCAGCGACGGGCTGCCCGTGGTGGCGCCATCGGCGTTCAGCCGGCCGAGGCCGAAGCCGAGCAGCACCGCCAGCACCAGCCCGCCGACCACCAGCGCCAGCCGGAGCGTGCTCCGATCCGGCGCGCGGGTGACGGGCTGCTGGTCGGTCATGCCGCCCACGGTACCGCCGCGCCGGGCTGCTGCCGGCCGATGCCCGGGCGGCGTGGCGCCGGTCGCATTCGGCGGTGCCCGGGAACTTTCCCGCCCGACCGGGTGCGGACAGCACCGCGGGTGCGCGCAGCACGGCAACCGGGCACGGGTGCGCGCAGCACGACAACCGGACACGGGTGCGCGCAACACGGGGACCGGCGTCGAACCGGCGCGAGCCGCAGCGGGTCAGCCGGCCACGGCGAGGGCCAACGGGAGCACGTCGGGTGCGCCGGCCCGGCGCAGTGCGCGGGACACCAGCGTCATCGTCCAGCCCGAGTCGACCAGGTCATCGACGAGCAGCACCGGGCCGTCGAGGCCAGCCAGGGCGTCGGCCAGGTCGGCCGGCACGGTGAAGGTGTCGTGCAGCGCGCGTACCCGCTGGGCGCTGTTGCCGCGCGGCCCGGCCGGGCCGCCCGGACCGGTCGAGGTGACCTCGCCGAGCAGCGGCAGCCGGCCCACGGCGGCGATCCGTTCGGCGAGCGACCCGACCAGCCGAGGCCGTCGCCGGGAACCGACCGCGACCACCGCCGCCGGCCGGCGGGGCCAAGGGTCGTCACCGTGTGCCCACGCCTTCAGCACCTCCACCACCGCGCCGGCGACGTCGTCGGGCACCGGCGCGTCGGGCGCCTCCGGGCCGACCAGATCACGCAGCCGGCCACCCCAGCCCAGGTCGGAGAGACGCCCGACGGCACGGCCCGGCAGCGTCTGCTCCGCGGGGGCGATCCGGCCCTTGAGGGGTACGCCCACGGCGTCGAGCCCGGTCGGCCAGAGCTTCTTCGGGGCGATCTCCACCCCGGGTCGCCCAAGGAAGGTCTGCGCGGCGGCGTGCGCCGCCGTCGACACGTCCGCGGAGAAGAGCGGATCGGCGCACCGGTCGCACCGGCCGCAGTCGGCCGCCCCGGTGTCGTCCAGACATTCCCGTAGATACCGCATCCGGCAGTCGGACGTGGTCGCGTACTCCCGCATGGCCTGTTGCTCGACGGTGCGTGCCTCGGCGACGCGGCGCAACCGGGCCTCGTCGTAGACCCAGGGCTCGCCGGTGGCGAGCCAACCACCGCGCACCCGGCGGACCGCGCCGTCCACGTCGAGCACCTTGAGCATCAGCTCCAGCCGGGCGCGGCGCAGGTCGACCAGGGGTTCGAGGGCCTGGGTGGAGAGCGGGCGGTCGGTGTGCAGGGCGGCCAGCACGGCCCGGACCTGCTGCTCCGGTGGGAACGCCAGGGAGGCGAAATAGCGCCAGATCGCGGCGTCCTCGACACCGGGCAGCAGCAGCACCTCGGCGTGCTCGACGGCGCGGCCGGCGCGGCCGACCTGCTGGTAGTACGCGATCGGGGAGGGCGGCGCGCCGAGGTGGACCACGAAGCCCAGGTCGGGCTTGTCGAAGCCCATGCCCAGCGCGCTCGTGGCGACCAACGCCTTGATCTTGTTGTCCAGCAGGTCCTGCTCGGCGGCCCGCCGGTCGGCGTCCTCGGCCTGCCCGGTGTACGAGGCCACCGGGTAGCCCCGGGAGCGCAGGAACTCGGTCGTCTCCCCCGCTGCCGCGACGGTCAGCGTGTAGACGATGCCGGAGCCGGGCAGCTGGTCCAGGTGGTCGGCGAGCCAGGCCAGTCGGTACGCCGGGCTGGGCAGATCGAGGACGCCGAGGCGCAGCGACTCGCGGTCCAGTGTGCCGCGCAGCACGAGAGCGTCGCCCAACTGCTCGGCCACGTCCTGGGTGACGCGGGTGTTGGCGGTGGCGGTGGTGGCCAACACCGGGGTGCGCTCCGGCAACTCGGCGAGGAACGTCCGCAGCCGCCGGTAGTCCGGTCGGAAGTCGTGCCCCCAGTCGGAGACGCAGTGCGCCTCGTCGACCACCAGCAGCCCGGTGGTCGCGGCCAGTTTCGGCAGCACACCGTCGCGGAAGTCCGGGTTGTTGAGCCGTTCCGGGCTGATCAGCAGCACGTCCACCGCACCGGTCTGGATCTCGGCGGTGATCTCGTCCCACTCGTCGAGGTTCGCCGAGTTGATCGTGCGGGCCCGGATGCCGGCCCGCGCCGCCGCCTCGACCTGGTTGCGCATCAGCGCCAGCAACGGCGACACGATGACGGTTGGGCCGGCCTGCTCGGCCCGGGTGGTGTCACGCAGCAGGGCGGTGGCGACGAAGTACACGGCCGACTTGCCCCAACCGGTTCGCTGCACGCAGAGCACCCGCCGCCGGTCGACGACTAACGCCTCGATGGCCCGCCACTGATCCTCGCGCAGCCGGGCGTGGTCACCGGCCAGCCGGCGCAGCACCGCCTCGGCCCGCTCCCGTACCGCTGCCCGCTCGTCACCCATCCGGCATTTCTACCAGCGCCGTGCGTCAGGACCTCGGTTCGCGCGAGAGGTTCCGGTCACGATCCGGGCGTTTGCGCCTCGTCGGGCAGGACGGCCGAGGGCAGGAAGATCAGCAGATCGCGGAGGGGCTCGGTGGCGTTCGGAGGCAGCAGGCAGCGCGCGGCGAGCTCTTCCATCGAGGTGTACGGGCCACGCAGCCACCGATCCACGACGATCTGCCGACCCTGCTCGGGCGTCAGGCCGGGCAGGCCCGTGAGCACCTGCTCCGGAACGGCGTTGATGTCGATCAGGCCACCGTCATCGAAGGTGCCGGGCAGGTCGGGCCGGCCGAGTCGCAACTCGGCCCGGGCCGCGGGGTAGTGGTAGAGCAGGTAGCGAGCGTGCTCTCGACGGATCCGCCGCTCATCGTCAGCGCGGTCCCTCCCGCTGACCAGGCTCCCGGTGATCGCCGCCCAGAGCCCCCGGCTGAGCAGCACCACATGCACCGCTCCGACCAGCCAGGTGACGGCGGCCAGGCCGACGAAGGCCAACGCCTGATTGTCGGAAACCTCGTCCGCGTTCTCGACGTCGAGGACATTCACCTCGACGGTGACCAGGACCAGATAGCCGACGCCGGCGAGCGCGAGGCGCCAACTACGCCGCCAGAACGCGTAGGCCAGGATCACCAGCCAGGTCAGGCAACCGAAGGAGAGCAGGACGAGCGCCGTCCCGAGGACCGTGACGGTCCTGCTCACCCAGCGCGGTGTCTGCCGCCTCGCGCGCTTCGTGGCGGCCGATGGTGGCGGTGTGTGGAGCGGGGGCGACAGGAGTGACGGCGGGTATCCCACGCCGCTCGGACGCTGGCTCGCCCCGATGGGCATGACCGGTTCGACGGGCTGGGAGGCCACGGGCCGGGGTGGCTCCGGCTCGTTCGAGGGCTTCGCCGCCGCCGTCAGCGTCGGGTCGGAGCGGAGGATGCGCCGGTGCAGTTCCTGGAGCGCCTCGCCCGGCTCGATGCCGTACTCCTCCCGGAGCAGGTCGCCGAACTCCCGATAGGCGGCGAGCGCCTCGGCCTGCCGCCCACTGCGATACAGCGCGAGCATGAGCTGGTGCCGCAGCCGCTCCCGGACCGGGAACTCGGCCACCAGCTCCACCAACTCCCCGACCATCTCGCGGTGCCGCCCGAGGTCCAGCGTCAGCTCGGCCCGGGTCTCCAACGCCACGGCCCGCAGCTCCACCAGCCGTTGCCGGGCCGCCTCGAAGACCGGCCCGGTGAACCCGGTGAACGGTTCCCCCTGCCAGAGGGCCAGGGCAGTGGCCAGCTCGGTCAACGCCTCGGCGGCACGGCCCTCGGCGCGTCGCTGCCGGGCGCGGTGGATCCCCCGCTCAAAGCGGACCGCGTCAAGCACGTCCGGATCGACCCGGAGCAGGTAGCCGGCGTCGGTCAGGCCCAACACCTGCCCCGGCGTACGCGGCGACCGGTCCGGCTCCAGCACCCGGCGCAGCCCGGCGACGTACTTCTGCACCACGTTGGGGCCGTTCGCGGGCGGATCCTCCGGCCAGACCGCCTCGACGATCTGCCCCGTGGACACCGGACGACCCGCGGAGAGCAGCAGCACGGCCAGCACGGCACGCTGCTTGCCGGGACCGAGGTCGATCTCCCGCTCGGCGTACCAGGCCCGCTGAGGCCCGAGGATCTCGAAACGCAGCGTTCCTGACATGGGAATTTCCGCTCCTGACACCCCCGACAGCACCAGACGGCAGTGCCCGGCAGCCGGACGGCAGCATATCGGCAGCCAAACCGCCGCGCCTGCCGGCAACATCGTCGTCGGCAGAAGCCATGCAGCGAGAAAGAGAAATGTGATGACACAGGCAACGGGCACCGCCGGCACCATCCGACGGACGGTCGGCACGGTCGCCGCCGTGCTGGCCACGACCACCCTGCTCACGGGTTGCGGGTCCAACAGCGAACCGGCCGCAGCACCGCAGAGCAGCCCGACCGCCAGCCCGACCGCCGACCCGAAGCAGGCACTCCTCGACGCCGTTCCGGACGGCACCGAGGGGACGTTCCGGTTCAGCGGCAAGGACTCGTCCAGCACGCTCAGCGGACGGATCGACCCGGACTCGAAGGCGTTTGAGATCAACACGACCGTTGCGCCGGGCGCCGACGGCATCACCACGAAGATGTCGTTCCTGCTGATCGGTGAAGAGGTCTGGATGAAGGCGAAGTTCAGCGGCCAGCCGGGCCTGCCGAAGTTCCCGGACAAGTGGATGAAGCTGGACCGTACGAAGCTGGCCGACGGCGAAGCCATCCCGGCCTACGACGGCGCGGACCAGGGCAACGCCGGTCCGCTCATCGAGGCGGCCACCTCCGTCAAGGAGCAGAGCCCCGGGCAGTATGCCGGTGTCATCGACGTGAGCGCCGGCAACGCGGCGGAGGCGCTGGAGGAGGGCGAGGCGGCGGCGCTCGGCGAGGCCGCCAAGACGGTGCCGTTCACCGCCGTCGTCGGTGCGGACAAGCACCTGTCCTCGCTGACGCTGAAGATCCCGGCCGCCGGCAAGGCGAAGGCGTACGACTACGTCGTCACGTACGCCGACTACGGCAGCGCCCCGAAGATCAGCGTGCCGACCGGCACCGCCACGACGAAGGCACCAAAGATGGCGTACGAGATGTTGAACGGCTGACCCACGACGCAGGAGGGCGGCGGCCACACGGGGGGCCGCCGCCCTCCCGTCGTCGGGGGGTCAACGGCGGGGGCGGAGGGAGCGGGTCAGGTGGGTCAGGCGGGGGGCCAGGCTGGTCAGGCCGCCTGGGAAGAAGTAGACCGCCAGGATGAAGACCGTGCCCAGGACGAACAGCGGCTGGCTCAGCGGGCGGCTCAGGACCGCCGGCAGGTTGTCGACCGCGTCGGAGGTGCCGAAGGCGGTGAGTCGGTGGTCCAGATACATGTAGAGGACACCGCCGAGCACCGGCCCCCACCGGGTGCCCGGCCCACCGAGCACCACCATGACCAGCAGCGACAGGGTCAGCTCCGAGGAGGTGATGTGCGGCGACGCGCCGCCGACGATCAGGACGTAGACCACCCCGCCCGCCGACGCCAGCCCGCCGGCCAGGGTGAACGCCACCAACTTGTAGCGGTACGGGTCCAACCCGAGCACGCCGATCCGCCGCTCGTCGTCGCGCAGCCCGGCGAGCACCCGCCCGGTTGGCGAGCCGCTCACCCGGTGCACCACGAACACCACGAGCGTCAGGTACGCCAACGCGAGCCAGTACAGGTTGACGGTGTTCGTCACCCCCACCAGCCCGGCGGGCAGCCCGGACACGTCCAGCGGCAGACCCTCCTCGCCACCGGTGAGCCCACCGAAGTCCCGCGCCACCAGGATCGCCCCGACCTGGGCGAAGGCCAACGTGACCATGGCGAACGCGATGCCCACGGTCCGCAGCGCCACCGCGCCGAGCAGCGCGGCGAGGATGGTGCCGCCGGTGATGGTCAGCAGCGCCGCCTGCCAGAGCGGCAGGCCGCCCCGGGTGACGAGGATGTCGGTGCCGTACACGCCGGCGGCGAAATAGAGCGCGTGCCCGAAGGAGAGCATCCCGGTCCGGCCGAAGAGCAGGTCGTACCCGGCTGCCAGCCCACCGAAGATCAGACAGATGGCGAGGATTTGCAGGGTGCCCGGTGAGTTGATCGGCCCTTCGAAGATCCCCGGCAGGGAGATCGTCGAGTACGGCAGGATCACCAGGACGACCAGCGCGACCAGCGGCAGGAACGGGCGGACCCGCTGCCACCGCCCCCGCTCCGGGGTCAACTCGGCGGGTACCTGCGCGGGAGGCGCGTCGAGGGTGGAGTTCGTCATGCCGTTGCCACCTTTCCGGCGATGCCCTGCGGGCGCAGCAGCAGCACCACGGCCAGCAGCCCGACCACGCAGATGTCGCCCAGCCCGGACGTTCCGTAGTAGTTGACGAACTGCTGCACCAGCCCGACGACGACCGCCGCGTACGCGGAGCCGACCACCGAGCCCATCCCGCCGATCACCACCACGATGAACGCGAAGATCAGCAGCGAGCCGCCCTGCCCGGGCGAGACCGTGCCGAAGTAGACCCCGCCGAGCGCACCGGCGAGCGCGGCAGCCGCCCCACCGATCGCGAAGACGAGGGTGAACGCCTTACGGACGTCGATGCCCAGCGCGGTCACCATCTCCCGGTTCTCCACCCCGGCCCGGATCACCAGGCCGTACCGGGTCCAACGCAGGAACGCCAGGATCGCACCGAGCACCAGCACCGCCGCGATGATCAGCAACAGGCCCCCGTTGGGCACCTGCGCGCCGAGGATCCCGGTCACCTGCCGGGTCCAGTCCGGACGCGGGAACGGCCGGGCGTCCGCACCCCAGGTGGCCTGGAGCAGCGCCACCCCGGCCAGTGACAGACCGACGGTGACCAGCACCTGCTCGATGGTGCGGGAGTAGAGCGGGCGGATCAGCACCAGCTCGACCAGGATCGCCACCAGCGTGCCGGCAGCCACCCCGAAGGCGACCGCCAGCACGAAGCCGAACCCGTCACCGCCGGCGCCCGGCAGGTTGCCCGCCGCCCACCAGGTGCCGTAGGCACCCACGCCGAGGAACAGCCCGTGCGCGAAGTTGAGCACGTCGGCCAGGCCGAAGACCAGGGACAACCCGGAGGCGACCAGGAAGTACAGCGCCGCCAGGCCGAGCCCGGTCAACGCCAACAGAATCACGGTCCCCATCAGTGCGACACCTCCGCCGAGCCCACACCGAGCAGCGACTTGGTCAGCGCCGTCTCCAGCAGCAGCTCGCGGGCGTCGCCGGTCCAGGCCACCTTGCCGGCGGCCAGCACGACCGCATCGCGGGCCAGCCGTCGTACCACTGCCAGGTTCTGCTCGACGAGCAGCACCGGCACCGACTCCGCGACCCGTTCCAGCACCTCGGCCACCTCGGTCACCACCTTCGGAGCCAACCCCTTGGTTGGCTCGTCGACCAGCAGCAGCCGGTTGTCGTTGAGCAGCACCCGACCGATCGCGAGCATCTGCTGTTGCCCGCCGGAGAGCGAACCGGCCCGTTGCCGTCCGCGCCGGTCCAGCTCCGGGAAGAGCGCGAAGACCTTGTCGTACGCCGGGCTGGTGCCGCGCCGCTCGGCGAGCCGCAGGTTCTCGGCGACGGTGAGGCCGGCGAACACGCACCGGTCCTCGGGCACGTAGCCGAGCCCACCGCGGACCAGCCGGTGAGTGGGCCGGGCCAGCAGGCTCTGCGCGCCCATCCGGATGGTGCCCCGGACCTCCCCGGCGGGCGGGGTGAGGCCGACGATCGCGCGCAGCGTGGTGGTCTTGCCGACGCCGTTGCGGCCGAGCAGGACGGTCACGCCGGTCGGGGCGACCGTGAAGGACACCCCCTGGAGGATGTGCAGCCCGGAGATCCGGACCGACAACCCCTCCACACTGAGGATCGGTTCCATCAGAGCGACTCCCCCAGGTAGGCCTCTTGCACCGTGGGGTTGGCCATCACCGTCTCCGGGGTGTCGCAGGCCAGCAGCGCGCCGTGGTGCATGACGGCGATCCGGTCGGCCAGTTCGAGGATGACGTCCATGTGGTGCTCGACCATCAGCACCGCCCGGCCGCTGTCGCCGGTCAACGACTTGATGACGGCCACCAACTCGGGCACGTCTTCGGCGCTGACCCCGGCCATCGGCTCGTCCAGCAGCATCACCCGCGGTTCACCGGCGAGCAGCAGGGCGATCTCCAACTTGCGCTTCTCGCCGTGGGCCAGGGTGCCGGCCAGCGCCGTACCCCGGTGGGCGAGGCCGACCCGGTCGAGCGCCGCGTCGGCGGCGGCGGCGACCTCCCGGTCGGCCGCCGCCCGCCGCCACAGTGCCATCGAGCCCCCGCGGTGTGCCTGCACGGCGAGCCGGACGTTCTCCCGCACGCTGAGCGAGCCGAAGACCGAGGACGCCTGGAAGGTACGGCCCAGCCCGAGGCGGGCCCGTCGGTGCGGCGGGAGCGCCCCGATGTCCTGCCCGTCCAGGACGATCCGGCCCTCCGTGGCCCGGCGCAGGCCGGTGATCAGGTTGAACAGTGAGGTCTTGCCGGCGCCGTTCGGCCCGATCACGCCCAGGAACTCCCCGGGCGCGAGATCGAGGTAGACGCTGTCGACGATGGCGACCTCACCGATCCGCCAGGTCAGACCGCGAGTGGCGAGCATGGGTCAGCCCTTCATGGCCACGGCCGGTGGCGCGGTCTCGTCACCGGTGAGGCTCTTCTGCGCGGTTGCCGTGAACGCGGTGCCGCTGCCGGTCAGCTTGGCCTGGAACATCGGCTGGAGCAGCGCGTGGTCCGCAGCCCGGATGGTCATCTTGCCCTTGACCCCGTCGAAGCTCCAGCCCTCCAGAGCGGTGACCATCTTGTCGACGTCGTCCCCGCCCTCCTGCGCCGCACGGACCACCATCTGGGCGGCGGCGAAGCCGTCCGGGTGGAACAGGTCGATGGTGCTGACCTTGGCCTTCAGCGCCTTGCTGGCCTCGGTGTCGCTGGCACCGTCGAAGTAGTGCGACAGGAAGGAGATCTTGGTGCCGGCAGCACCGAAGGTCGGCCAGGAGGCCCGGATGTCCAGACCGGTGACGACCGTGGTGGAGGAGAGCACGCCCTGCTGGTCGAGGCTCTGCCACATGGCCGGGGCGGTGGTGCCGGCCCAGGCGACGAAGAGGAGGTCCGGCTTTGCGGCCTTGATCTGGCTGGCGAACGGGGTGAACTCGGTGGCGCTTGCCGGGGCGCGGACGCTGCTGACGGTCGCGCCGGCACCGCCGATGACGGCCTTGACGGCAGCCTCGTTCGCGTCGCCGAACGCGCCGTCCTGGGCGAAGACCACGACCTTCTTGCCGGCCGGGTCGCCGATGAACGACTTGGCGGTCACCACGTCCTGGTAGGACTGGCGGCCGGAGCGGAAGGTGTACTTGTTGGCGCCGGTGACCGCGTCCGTCGCGGCCGCTCCGGAGATGAAGAGGACCTTGTTCTGCGCCGCGATCGGGGCGACCTGGAGCGCCACGCCGGAGGCGGTGGAGCCGGCAATGATCTTGGTGCCCTTGCCGATCAGGTCCTTGGCGGCGGAGACCGCCTTCGCCGGGTCGCCCGCGTCGTCGACCTCGGTCACCTCGATCGTCCGGTCACCGACCTTGCCGGTGCCCTTGGTGGCGAAGTCGAGCCCCGCCCTGAACCCCTCGATGTACTGCTTTCCATAGCTGGCCAGGGCTCCCGACTGGGAGTACACCAGGCCGACCTTGACCGGCGCGGCGCTGTCGCCGCCGCCGGTGGCGGTGTCCTGCGGGCTGCCACAGGCCGTGGCGGCCAGCGCCGCAGCCATCATCGTGGCGGCGGAGAGGAACACCCGCCGCGTCGTCCGGACCGTCATTGCGACTCCACATGAGGACTCGGAGGGAGAGAACTTCTTCGTGACGGCTCACGCTAGAAGTGACGTCACCCACGGGCTATGTGGCCGAAACACACAAGTAACAGGAATGGGGTGGCCGGGGGTTACAACAGGCCGCGCTACCCCCTGAACGCCCGGTCTCCCGATGGCGTGGATCCCCACGGACCGTCCGGCGCCTGTGTCGTCTCGCGCCATCCATCCCGCATGATCGACACCATGTCGGCGAACTCGCGGCATCAGTCGAGCTAGACACCCCCATATCGGCGATATCACGCGGGCGGTCAGCCGCAAGGGAGTCAGTCGATGCTGGCCGGCAGATGAACCTCCGGAATGCCTGTTCCCACTCCGAACGGTGACCGGAACAGGAAGATTGTCTGGTGCGCCGGTTCTTCCGCAACCCCGTGCGGCTGGTGCCGTTCGCGTTCCTGGTGCCGATCCTGCTCGGTACCGGGTTGCTCATGGCGCGCTGGGCGACGGCCGACCAACAGCGCCCGCCCCTGGTCACCGCGCTCTTCACCGCCACCTCGGCCGTGTCGGTCACCGGCATGGCGGTCACCGACACGCCGAACTACTGGTCCGGCTGGGGACTCCTGGTGATCACCCTGCTCACCCAACTCGGCGGCCTCGGCATCCTCACCGTCGCGGCGCTGGTCATCCTGGTGGTCTCCCGCCAGCTCGGGCTGCGCAACCGGCTGCTCGTGCAGGCCGAGACGGCGGAGTTCGGCATCGGCGACGTCGGCCGGCTGCTGCGTCGGATCGCGGTGACCGTCTTCGCCTGCGAGGCGGTGATGACCGCACTGGTCGCCGGCCGACTCTGGCTCACCTACGACTACTCACCCGGGCAGGCCCTCTGGTCGGGTGTCTTCCACGCCGTGCAGGCGTTCAACAACGGTGGCTTCGCGCTCTACTCCGACGGCCTGCTGGCCTTCAGCCGCGACCCGTGGGTGTCGCTGCCCCTGGCGGTCGGCGCGATCATCGGCGGGCTCGGGTTCCCCGCGCTGTTCGAGGCGGTCCGCGAGTGGCGCCAGCCGGCGCACTGGGCGGTGGCGACCAAGCTGACCATCTGGGGCAGCGCGGTGCTGCTGCTGGTCGGCTTCGCCGGTCTGCTCGCCGCCGAGTGGACCAACGCGAGCACGATCGGCCAGTACGACGTACCGGGCAAGATGCTCGCGTCGTTCACCCAGATCGCGCTGAGCCGTACCGGCGGCTTCAGCGTTCTGAACATCGCCGCTCTGCAGGAGGAGAGCTACCCCCTGCTGATCGTGCTGATGTTCATCGGTGGCGGCAGCGCCAGCACGGCCGGTGGCATCAAGGTCTCCACGTTCTTCCTGCTGGCGTTCACCATCTGGGCCGAACTGCGTGGCGAACCCGACGTGACGGTCGGGCACCGCCGGGTGGCCACGGCCAGCCAGCGCCAGGCGATCACCGTGGCGCTGCTCAGCGTCGCGCTGGTAATGGGCGGGACCATGCTGCTGCTGCTGCTCACCGAGGGCGTCCGCTTCGTCGCGGCCCTGTTCGAGATCACGTCCGCGTTCAGCACCACCGGTCTGACCACCGGTCTGGCCGGCGAGCTGCCGGCCGGTGGTCAGCTGGCCCTGACGGTGCTGATGTTCATCGGCCGGATCGGGCCGCTCACCCTCGGGTCGGCGATCGCTTTGAACACCCGACACCGGCTCTACCGCTATCCCCAGGAACAACCCATTGTCGGCTAGCAGCGAGGAGGGGCGAGGTGTCGGCTAGACGAGCGGACAGCGGCGGCATCGTGGTGATCGGGCTGGGTCGGTTCGGTTGCCACCTGGCCGGGTCGCTGGCCCGGATGAACCGCGAGGTGTTGGCCATCGACCGCGATCCGGCCCAGGTGCAGCGCTGGTCGGCGCAACTCGACCGGGTCGTCCAGGCCGACTCGACCGAGGAGGGAGCGCTGCGGCAGCTCGGCATCGCCAGTTTCGGGCGGGCGGTGGTGGCCATCGGGGCTTCGGTGGAGGCGAGTGTGCTCACCGTGCTGGCACTGGTCGAGCTGGGCCTGCCACAGATCTGGGCACGGGCGACCTCGCAGAAGCACGCCAAGATCCTGTCGTCGGTGGGCGCACACCACGTGATCTTCCCGGAGGCGGAGACCGGGGACCGGGTGGCGCACCTGATCGTCAGCCGGCTGCTGGACTTCATCGAGTTCGACGACGACTTCGCCATCGCCACCGTCCGGGTGCCGGAGTCCCTGGTCGGGCGCACCCTGCTCGACCTGCGACCGCAGGAGCGCTACGGAATACGGGTGGTCGGCGCCAAACTGCCGGGCGAACGCTTCCGGTACGCCTCGGACGACACGGCACTCCCCGAGGGTGGGGTGCTCATCGTGGAGGGTGGGATCGACCAGGTGCAGCGGTTCGCGGGACGGCGCTGACCGTCACTTTTTTGGCCCTTTTCCCGGGCCCTTGCCCGGTTTCGCGGGACCCTTGGCGGGCTTCGCGGGCTTGGCCTTCGTCGCGCCGCCACCCGAGCCGGAGCCGCTACGTACCGTCGTCGCCTTCGGCGGAGCCTTCGGCGGGGCCGCCTTGCTCGGTGGGGCCGTGGCCGGCGTAGTGCCGGCGACCCCGGACACGCGGACCCCGCAGGTCGCCTCGCCGAGCCGGAACTCCACCGGCAGCGGGTTCGCCCCGCTGTACTTCCCCGCGAGGGTGAACTTCTCGGCCGCACCGGCAGCCAGCGTGGTGCGCTGGGCCGTCGGCCGGATCAGCACCGTACTCCCCTGCTGGTGCACGGGTGCCGGCTCCGCCTTCGTCACCGTCTGCTGCCCGGGAAAGGTGAAGCTCATCGTCCAGTCCCGCAGCTCACGGTCGCCGGTGTTGGTCAGGGTCAGCTCGGCGGCGAAGTCGCGGCCGGAGTCCGTCCGCAGCGCGTACGCCACCTCGCAGGGCGCCGCCGTCGGCAGACCCATCTTGGCCACGGTCGTCGGCTGGTCCCCGCCACTGGCCGGGCTGCGCGAGGTGAACCCCCACATCGCCCCGGTGACGGCGATCAGCCCGACGGCGGCCACTCCGGCCTCCACCCGCCGACGCCTGGTCACCCGCTGACGCGCCCGCCGGTTCCGGTCGCGGGTACGCGACAGCGGCAGCGCGTCCGTCGCCGCCGACCAGGGCAGGATCGTGGTACGCGCACTGCCCAGCATGGCCGGGTCCAGGGGCCCGGCGGCCGGCGATACCGGCACCGCCGCCAGCATGCCGGCCGCGTCGGCGAGGGTCCGGGTCAGCTCGGCGGTGACCGGCCGGTCGTCGGGCCGCTTGGCCAGGCAGCGCCCCACCAGGGCGGTCACCTCGTCGGGCAGGCCCGGGACCGTCGGCATCGGCGCCGGCTCGTTGTACATGTGCGCGCGCAACATCTGGGTGGTCGTGCTGGCCTGCCAGGGCAACCGGCCGGTGAGCATCCGGTAGAGCAGCAGCCCGACGGCGTACACGTCGGTGGCCGGGGAGACCTGGCCGTTGTCCAGCCGTTCCGGCGCGAGGTACGCGGGCGTGCCCAGCAGCGAGCCGTCCGGCCCCTTCTCGCTCTCCCCGACCAGCGCGGAGATGCCGAAGTCGACCACCTTGACGCCGGTCGACGTGAGCATGACGTTGCCCGGGGTGACGTCGCGGTGCACCACACCGCGGGCGTGGGCGGTGGCCAGCGCCGAGCTGACCTCCGCGCCGATGGTCACCGCATCCCGCCACGGCAGCCGGCTCTCCTGCCCCAGCCGGCTGGCCAGAGACGTGCCGTCGACCAGCTCCATCACCACGTACGGCACGGTCAGACCGACCTGCTCGGACTCGCCGTAGTCGTACACGTTGGTGATGTTGGGGTGGCAGAGCCGCGCGGCGGCCTGCGCCTCGATCCGGATCCGGTGGCGGAAAGCCCGGTCGGTGGCCAGCCGGGAGGCCAGCACCTTCACCGCGACCTGGCGGCCGAGCACCTCGTCGTAGCCGCGCCAGACCACCGACATGCCGCCAGCGCCGAGCTGCTCGATCAGCCGGTACCGCTCATCGAGCAGCTGCGCGCCGTTTCGGTCCCCACCACCCATGGTGACCGTTGTTGCCCACGAGCAGCCGACCTACACCTCAAGGATCGGAATCGGTCAGCATTGTCACCCGTTCAGGCGGTGGCCAGCAGTTGGTCCACCGGGGCGTAGTCGTCGGTCAACACCATGGCGCCGCCGACGAAATCCGTCAGCTCCGCGCCGGACAGCAGGCTGACCTTCGGGTCGACCTCGCCGAGCCGGGCTTGGACGGCTTCCAGTGGCAGCGGCGCATCGGAGCCGACGATGAGGAAGTTGGACCCCCGCTCCTCGGCGAGCGCCTCCGGCGGCGCGATCAACGCGACGTGCGCGAACTCGGCGGCCACCGTGGCCAGCTCCGCGCGGATGAACCGCAGCGGCGGATAGTCGATGACGTTCTGCACGTACACGCCGCCGGGGCGGGTCACCCGTCGGACCTCGGCGGCCATTTCGCGGGTGGCCAGGTGCCAGGGCACCACCAGGTGGCCGAACGCATCACCGACCACCAGGTCGCGGCTGTCCGTCGGCTCACCGACGACCAGCATCCGGGCGTCGCCCACCACCGCCCGCAGGTCCGGCCCCGGGCGTACGCCCAACTCCCGCTCGCCCAGCTCGACCAGCCCACCGTCGATCTCGAACACCACGTTGTCGGTGCCCGGCCGGGTGGCGGTCAGGTAGCCCGGCACGGTGAAACCGCCGCCGCCCAGGTGCAGCGCGTCCAACCGCTGACCGGCCGGCGCGGCGACGTCGGCGACCGCGCCGATCCACTTGGTGTACGCGTATTCCAGGTGCTTCGGGTCGGCCAGGTCGACGTACGAGTGCTGGGCCGAGTTGAGCAGCAGCGTGCGCCCGGTGGGCCGGTTCGGGTCGGACGCCACCCGGGCGCAGTGGTACGCCGTCTCGATGTCGCACGGGTTCGGTGCCACGGTGGTCAGTCCCGCCCCGACCAGGCCGAGGACGGCCAGCGCGGCCCGCGTCCGGGCCGGACCGGGCAGCTCGGTGGGGTCCTGCCGGCGCAAGTACCAGCCGAGGCCGATGCCGACCAGCCCGAGCGCGATCGCCAGTGCCAGCAGGATCACCGTGCTGCGCAGCGCGGCGACCAGCACGAAGCCGGTGAGCAGGGTGGCGGTGATGCCGCCAAGCGTGCCGATCCCGGACAGTCGACCGACCACCTGACCGGTGCGGCGCAGGTCGGCGAGCTGAAGCTTCACGACCAGCGGGGTGACCGCCGCCAGCAGAGCGGCCGGCACGAACACGGCCAGCGCCACCAGCAGCAGGATGGCGGTCTCCGCACCGCCGCGCAGCACCTCACCGGCGTACCGGACCACGGGCAGGGTGACCGCGGTGGCTATGCCGGCCAGCACCAACGCCGGTGCCAGCAGGCCACGGGGATTACGTCGGTCGGCCAGCCATCCACCGGACCACGCCCCGTACGCGATCGCGGCCAGCGCGATGCCGATCACCGAGCTGGTCACCTGGAGGGTCACCCCGACGTACGGGCCGACCAGGCGCAGCGCGACGGTCTCCAGCACCAGCACGGCGCCGCTGGAGAAGAAGACCAGAAAGGCGGCCAGGCCGTTTGGCAACGCCCGGCCGGTGACCGGCACGGACGGGGCCGAGGAAGCCGGTGGGGCCGCTACGTCGGATGGTGGGGAGTTCATCGTCGCGATGGTACGCAGCGAAGCTGGTGCTCCGGGTCAGTACATCGAGAGATGAACATGGTTCGTGTGGGACGCGGCGGGACTGCCGCTGCCACTGTACGAGCGCCATCCGGTGCCGGGATGCCAGATCTGCCGGTACCAGATCACGTAGAGCACGCCCAGTCGGTCGGCGTTGCGCACGTGCCAGGCGGCCAGGCTGTCTCCGTACGCCTTGTCGCCGCCGGTCGCGTTGCGATCCTCGAAGCCGTTGGTGGCTGCCGCGAAGTCGCAGGCCCGCCCCTTCGGGTGCTCTCCGCCGCCACCTTCGCGCTTGCAGGAGACGTGCCGCTTGTAGCCGGCCGCCTGGGTCTGCTTGAGCGCGTTGAGGGTGCGTGGGGTGATGCAACCGGAGGTGGTCGGGTCCTTCACCGAGCAGGATTCCGACGGCCAGGATCCGTCGGAGTTGCGCGGCGCCGGCTTCGCCGAGGTGGAGCTGCCACCGCTGAAACCGTTGCTGCCGCCCGAGCTGACCTCGGCGAGCGCCGCCTCGGCCTCCTTCTTCTTCTTCGCCATCACGGCGAGCTGCTTCTGCTGCTCGCGGACCTCGGCGTCGATGGCGACCTTGGCCTGCTGCGCCTGCCCCCGGGCTTCGACGAGATCACGCAGCCGCTTGCTGTCCCGCTGGGCCATCATGTCGAGGTCGCTCGCGCGTTGCAGGAACGCCTGCGGCGTGGCGGTGTTGAGCAGCATCGACGCCGGGCTGAGCCGGCCGACGCGGTACGACTGCGCGGCCACCTCGCCGACCTGGGCGGTGAGCCCGGCCAACCGACCCTCGACCGCCGTCAGCTCACCGGTCAGCGCCGTCTGGCGACGCTTGGAGTTGTCCAGTTTGGCCTTGGCATCGATGTGGCCCTTGGCGGTCAGCTCCAACGCGTCCTGCAGCTTCTTGCTGCCGCCCTCGTCGGGCTCCGCGTACGCGGGCACGGCCGCACCGCCGAGCACCAGCGCGGCGGTGGCGAGCACGGCGAACAGGGCGCGGCGACCGAGCCGCGGGCTGAGCCTGGTCCTGGGCACGAAAGCGTCCTTCCGTCGACCGCCGGCCCCCGGTGAACCACTGCGCGGCGGCGTCCCCGCCGGCGCCGGTCGGCGGCCTGCTGGCGGAGACCGCCGGTCACGATACCGGACTGCGCGCCAGTGACCAGCCCCCTGGCCGCCGGCTTGACACGGTGTCGACGGAGCGTGCCAACACTGTCGCGTAGCGCGCGGATCAGGGGCCGATGAGGGCGTCGCGCACTTCGGTCCAGACCTGCTCGTTGGCCGCGACGAGCAGACCGCGGCCGTCGTCAGCGGGGTGGTAGTCGACGCCGTCGAACCGGCGGGCGACGCCACCGGCCGCGCGAACCAGCAGGGAGCCCGGGGCATGGTCCCACGGCAGTGTGCGCCAGAAGAGGGCGAACTGCTGCTCGCCGGTGAGGATGTCCAGATACTCCCGGCCTGCGCAGTGCTGGCCGGGCAGCAGCTCACCGAGCCGCCGGCCGCCAGCGCGGACCCGGTCCCGGGTCTCCGGCGGCAGGAACCTGGTCATCGCCACGCCGCGCAGCTCACCGAGCGGCGGCACCGAGGCGCTGCCGTCCACCGGCCGGCCGTTGAGCAGGGTGCCGTCGTCCGCCCAGGCGGCGGCGAGAGTGTCGGCGAGCGGGTCGAGGATCCAGCCAGCGATTGGCCGCCCGTCGGTCAGCAGCGACACCATGACGGCGAATGGCCGGCGACCGGCGGCGAAGTTGGCGGTGCCGTCGACCGGGTCGACCAGCCACACGTCCCCGGCATCGCGCAGGTGCCGCAGCAACCCCGGGTCGTCGGCGACGCCCTCCTCGCCGACGACCTTCGAGCCCGGCCGCAGCCGGCGCAACCCCGCCGAGAGCAGCTCCTCGGCCCGGCGGTCAGCGATGGTGACCACCTCGCCGGGTGCCTTCTCCGACACGTCGGCGTCGTCGAGCTTGCCGAACAGTGGCAGCACGACCTGATCGGCGACCTCCCGGAGCAGGTCGCCTACGTCGTCGAGCAGGGTGTCAGCCACGCGGCGGCAGCTTGACCACGCTGACGAAGAACTCGTCGATCTGACGGACCACCGAGATGAAGCGCTCGAAGTCCACCGGCTTGGTCACGTAGGCGTTGGCGTGCAGCTGGTAGCTGCGCAGGATGTCCTCGTCGGCCTGCGAGGTGGTGAGCACCACCACCGGGATCCGACGCAGGTTCTCGTCCTTCTTGATCTCTTCCAGCACCTCCCGGCCGTCTCGGCGGGGCAGGTTGAGGTCGAGCAGGATCAGGTCGGGCGTCAGGGCGTCGGAGTACTGGCCCTCCTGCCGCAGGTAGGCGAGCGCCTCGGTGCCGTCGGAGACGACGCTCAGCCGGTTACGCAGCTTGTGCTCCTCGAACGCCTCCTGGGTCATCAACACATCACCCGGATCGTCCTCCACGAGCAGGACCTCGATCGGGCTCTTGCCATCCGCCGGCGCGGTCATCCCACCGTCTCCCTCATGTCACCCGTTCTACCGCTTTCCGGCGACTCGTCTGCCCGGTCCGGCCGGTCCGGCCCGGCGGACTGCTCCGCCAGCCCCGCCGGAGCCTCGTTCGAGGGCGTCACGTCGCCCTCTGCCACAGTCTGCGGCTGCTCCGGCGAGTCGCCAGCCGCGGCAGCTGCGGCCTCGATGTCACCGGGAAGCGCCGGTAGGGTGAACCGGATCGCAGTGCCCTCCGGCACGTCGGTGTCCACCCAGACCCGGCCGCCGTGATATTCGACGATCTTCTTGACGATGGCCAATCCGATGCCGGTGCCCGGGTACGCGTCCTTCGAGTGCAGCCGCTGGAAGATCACAAAGATCTTGTCGGCGAACTCCGGCTCGATCCCGATGCCGTTGTCCTGGCAGCTGATCTCCCACTCGGCACCCACCAGCCGGGCCGAGATGTGCACCTTCGGCGGCACGTCCAGGCGACGGAACTTGATCGAGTTGCTGACCAGGTTGGCCAGCAGGTTGGTGAGCAGCGGTTCCTCACCCGAGATCACCGGGAGCTCGGTCCAGGTTAGCTCGGCATCGGCGTACTGCCGGGCGGCCTCGGTCTGGCCGGCCACGTCGCCCATCACCTTGTTGAGATCGACCTCGACGAAGCCGGTGGTGAGTCGGCCGATCCGGGAGAACGCGAGCAGGTCGTTGATCAGACGCTGCATCCGCTGCGCGCCGTCCACCGCGAAGGCGATGTACTGGTCGGCCCGCTCGTCGAGCTGCCCGGCATAGCGGCGCTGGAGCAGTTGGCAGAAGCTGGCCACCTTGCGCAGCGGCTCCTGCAGGTCGTGCGAGGCCACGTACGCGAACTGCTCCAGGTCGCGGTTGGACCGGGTCAGCTCCTCCGCCTGCTTCTGGAGCTGACTGTTGACCCACTCGATGCGCTCGCGGGCAGCCCGCACCTCGGCCAGGTCGGCGGCGATCTTCTGGCGCATCGCGTCCACGTCCTCGCCGAGCCGGATGAACTCCGGCGGACCGGTGGTGGCGATGCCGTGCTGGTAGTCACCCTTGGCGACCTCGCGGACCTGGTCGGCCAGCCCGATCAGGGGCCTGATGACCATCCGGTCCAGGGAAAGCAGCAGCACCGTACCGGCGACGACGACCACCAGCGCGGCGACGATCAACAGGACGACCAGCACGTTGCTGCTGGTGCGCACGTTGGCGGCGGCCTTTTCCCGGGCGGCCAGGATCTCCTCCTGGAGGTCGTTCACCGCCGATCGCACCTCGTCGAACTGCTGCCGGGCCTGTTCGGTGACCAACGCCTGACCGGCGCTGGTGCCGCTCTGCTCGGTTGTCGTGATCACCGGCTCCGCCACCGACTGCCGCCACCGCGCCGTGCGCTCCTCGACGATCCGCATCTCCTGGCCGATCTGCGGGTAGTCGTCGAGCAGCGCCCGCATCGCGGCGATGACGCTCTTCTCCTGGTCGAGCCCCTCCTGGTACGGGGTCAGGTCGGCGGGATCACCGCTGACCGCGTACCCGCGGATCCCTGTCTCCTGGTCGAGCAGCGCGTTGAGCAACTCCTGTGACTGCACCCGCAGCGGGCCGGTCTGGTTCAGGATGGCGTCGATCTGGGCGCGGTTGCGGGCGGCCATCGCCGCTTCCGCGCTGGCCAGGCCGATCAACAGCACACCCACGACGGTGAGCAGCGTGATGACACGACGGCGCAGACTCCAGCCGCCGACCTCCGGCGTCACCGGCCACCACCCCGGCTGACCAGCAGCATGGCCACGTCGTCGGCGAGCGGACCACCGTTGATCTGCTCGGCCCGGCCGACCAGCCAGGCCGGCAGCTCGGGCAGCGACACCGCGCGGTTCGCCGGCTCGTCCAGCAGGCCGCTCAGGCCCGGCACGTCGAGCCGTTCGTTGCCGGCGCCCACCCGCCCCTCGATCAGACCATCGGTGTACATCAGCAGGGACCAGTCATCGGTGTCGAACTCCAGGTCGTAGGCGGTTGGCCGGCGAGGTCGCACGCCCAGCAGCCGACCGCCGGGCGCGGGCACCGGGGCGACCCGGCCGCCGGTGAGCAGCAGCGGCGGCGGATGCCCGGCGAGTCGGACGGTGGCTCGGTTGGCGTCCAGGTCCAGTCGGGTGGTGGCCACGGTCGCGAAGATCTCCTGGAGGCGGCGCTCACTCATCAGCACCTGCTCCAGTGCGGGCAGCACCTCGTCGTCGGGCACTCCGGCGAGCACCAGGGCCCGCCAGGCCACCCGCAGCTCCACACCGAGCGCGGCCTCGTCCACCCCGTGCCCGCAGACGTCGCCGACGATCAGGTCGAGACGGTCCGGACGGGTCTGCACCACGTCGAAGAAGTCCCCACCGATCAGCGCGGCGTGCCGGCCCGGACGGTAGAAGGTGTGCACCGCCACCTGGTCGGTCGTCATCAACGGCTGGGGCAGCAGGCCGCGTTCGAGCCGAGCCGACTCGGCCTGGCGCAGCTCGATCTCCCGCAGCCGGCGGGCGTTCTCGTCGGCGCGCTTGCGCTCTACCGCGTAGCGCAGCGCCCGGGTCAGCAGCACCCCGTCGACCTGACCCTTGACCAGGTAGTCCTGTGCACCCTCGGCGACCGCCACGATGCCCAGGTGCTCATCCGAGCGGCCGGTCAGCACGCAGACCGCGGCGCCGCTGGACATCTCCAGCACCTGGCGCAGCCCATCCAGCCCCTGCGCGTCGGGAAGGCCCAGGTCGAGCAGGACGCAGTCGACGCCTGCGATCCGCTGCCGCGCCTCGCTGAGGCTGGTGGCGATCAGCAGCTCGATCATCGAGTTGGTTTCGGCGAGCAGCTCACTGACCAGGAAGGCGTCACCCTCGTCGTCCTCCACCAGCAGCACCCGCAACCGCTCGCCCGGCGGAAGGTTGGCGTGCCGCGCCAGGCCACCGTGCGGGTACGGCACGACTGGGGAACCGGCCAAGCCGGCTCCCCGGTGCGGCCGGGTCACCGCCGCGAGACGCGGGAGTTCGCTGGTGATGTCGGGCTCCTTCCGAGTGCCCTGCTGATCCTGTATTAGACAACGGTCGCACACAACACGATGCCCACGGCACGGGCGGGGATGGGCCGCGTCACTGCCGGCCGAATGACCAGCCGGGCGGGCGGTCGATGCGGGCGTACCGGCCATCGCATCGAGGGCCGCCTCCGGGCAGGATGGTGCCACCCCAGGCCCCACCACCCCCCGAGGAGTTTCTGTGGGCGCACCCACCACCCCGGCCACGACGGACGTGCCAGCCCGTCCGACTCCGGGCGTACCCCCTGCCAACCGCGCGCTGACCCGGCCTCGTCGGCGGCTCATGGCCGCCGCTGCGGCCCTGGTCGCGCTGGCCGCCGTCGGCGCGGGCAGCCTGCTCGATTTGCGCACACCCGCGCCGAGGCCGGTGGACGCGCCGGCGGGTGAGTTCAGCGCCAGCCGGGCGTACGAGGACGTGAAGGTGATCGCCACCCGGTCGCATGTCGCCGGCAGTCCGGCCAACGACCAGGTCCGCGCGCACCTCGAACAGCAGTTGCGCGGGCTGGGCCTGGAGACCGAGGTGCAGGACACCGTGGCACCGGAGGCCGGCCAGCTCAGCGGGGCGGCGGGCGGAGCGACCCTGGCCCGCGTCCGCAATGTGGTGGCCCGGCTGCCCGGCACCGACTCGAGCGGTCGGGTCTTCCTGGTCGCCCACTACGACTCGGTGCAGACCGGGCCGGGCGGCAACGACGACGCGGCCGGCACCTCGACCATCCTGGAGGTGGCCCGCGCGCTGACCACCGGCCCCCGGCCGCGCAACGACATCGTCTTCGTGCTGACCGACGCCGAGGAGGCGTGCCTCTGCGGCGCGTCCGCGTTCGCCGCCAGCCATCCGCTGGCCGCCGACGGCGGCGTGGTGCTCAACCTGGAGGCCCGCGGCTCCACCGGGCCGGTGATCATGTTCGAGACGTCCCGGAACAACGCGAAGCTGGTGGACGTCTTCGGCCGGGCCGCTCCGCACCCGGTCGGCACCTCGTTCGCGGTGGAGATCTACCGCGCGCTGCCCAACGACACCGACTTCACCGCGTTCCTGGACCAGAAGTTCGTCGGGTTGAACTCGGCGTACATCGACGGTGGCGCGATCTATCACACGCCGCTGGACACTCCGGCGTCGATGGACCGGGGCAGCCTCCAGCAGCACGGCGACAACGCGCTGGGCCTGGCCCGGGAGTTCGGCCGCACCGATCTGACCGACCTGCGCTCCGGGCATGACGCCACCTACTTCCCGGTCCCCGGCGGGCTGGTCCGCTATCCGGGCTGGCTCACCCTGCCACTGGCCCTGCTCGCGGTGGCCGCGGTGGCCGCGCTGGGCTGGCTGACCCGCCGACAGGGCCGGGCCAGCACCGGCCGGCTGGCCGCAGGCTTCGGCCTGGCCCTGGTGCCGATCGTGGTCGCGCCGGTCGCCGCGCAGCTGCTCTGGCTGGCGATCACCACAATCCGACCGGGGTACGCGGAACTGCTCGACCCGTACCGGCCGATCTGGTTCCGGTTGGCCGTGCTGGCACTCGCCGCCGCCATCCTGTTCACCTGGTACGCGCTGACCCGCCGCCGGATCGGCCCGGCCGCGCTCGCTGTCGGCGGGCTGGCCTGGCTGGCCCTGCTCGGGGTGCTGCTCGCCGTGGCGGTGCCCGGCGGGGCGTACCTCACGACCCTGCCGGCTCTGGCCGGCGCCCTCGGCGGGCTGGTCGCGCTGCGGACCCGGCAGACCGGGCCGTGGCCGGTGGTCGCGGTGACCGCCGCCGCCGCGGTCGGCGTGATCATCCTGCTGCCCACCGTGGTGCTGCTCTTCCCCGCACTGGGGATGGGCATGGGCGGGGTGGCCGCGCTGGTCGCGGTGCTGCTCGGCCTGACCGCCCTGCCGGTGGTCGACCTGCTGCACCCACAGGCCGGCGGTCAGCGCGGCCTGCTGGCGCTACGCGCCCGACGGCTCGGCGTGCTGCCGGCCGCGGCAGCCGCCGTGGCGGCGGTGGTGCTCGCCGGGGTCGGGCTGGCCGTCGACCGGTTCGACGCCGCCCACCCCGCACCCACCCACCTGATGTACGCCATGGACGCCGGCACCGGCCAGGCTCGTTGGCTCAGCCACGAGGGCGACCCGCAGCCGTGGACGGACGGCTACGTGGACGGGGTGACCGACGTCGGCGACGACTTCCCCGGGCTCGGCGACGGTGAGTTGCGCGCCGGGCCGGCACAGTCGGCGAACCTGCCGGCGCCGAAGCTGGAGGTGCTGGCCGACGCCAGTTCCGGCGGCGAACGCACGCTGCGGCTGCGGCTCACCCCGCAGCGCGCGGCCCGGCTCGCCACCCTGCACGTCGACACGTCGACCGCCACCGTGCTGCGGGCCGAGGTGGCCGGACGGTCGGTGCCGGTGGAGCCCCGCGAGGGGAAGTGGGGCTTCGGGCTGGTCTTCCACGCCCCGCCGACGGAGGGGATCGAGGTCACGTTGACCCTGCGGCCGTCCGCCGGGCAGGTGTCGCTGCGGGCGATGGACGCCAGTGACGGGCTGGACGCGCTGCCCGGCTTCCGCCCCCGGCCGCCGGCTGTCGGCGTCGTCGGGTCGCACAGCTCCGAAATGCTGGCGGTTGCCCGCACCTATCCCATCTGACGGAGAGCACGGTGGTCCGGCGGAGCGATTCATCCGCCGGACCACCGGCTTTCGTAACGATCAATCGGATTCGTCTGACGTCAATCGGTCAACCCCCCGGTTCGGGTTGGCCGGCGCCGATACGATGCCAGCGATTTCCGTCGTGATCGGTGAAGGTGAGCTCGACCAGAACGGTGTCGGCCGGGCGTAACCGGTGCTCCGCCGTGACGGTGACGAAGAGGTCGTGAACGTCGCGGCCGGGTATGCGCCGGACCTGTTTCGCGGCGGCCAGCTCGGCGGGTGGGCCGTCCGGATCGTCAGGCGGGACGAGCCGAGCCAGCACCGCCACGTCCAGCACCGGGGCGTCACTCTCGTTGGCCACGGTGACCCGCAGCACCGAGGCGCCCCGGATCTCGGCCACCGCCGACACCAGCCGGGCCTGCGTGGCCCGGACCCGCAGATCGTCGGAGCGGCGGGCGCGGATCTCCCGCCGCAGCCCGAGGTAGACGAAGAGCACGCTGGCGATGGAGCCGACCGCGCCGAACCAGTCCGGCACCGAACCCCAGTCGACCAGATCCTGGTACGGCATCCAGTTCATACGTCCATCGTGGAGGCACCGCGCGAGTCACGAGCCCGGCGGATCGGCCCGAATCAACGGCGAAATGGAAATAGCGGCACCGATTCCGGTCGCTCAGGCGGCCTAAACGGAGAGTGTGCAACCCAGTACGGGGATGGATACCCTTGCGGTTGAGGTGGTGCGGGCGACGATCCCTCCGGCTGTCCACAAAGTGGGCAGGATCTTCCACCGTCGGCCCACTGCAATTTCGCCACCGAAGGGGGACCGCATTGACTGCGGACGTTCCACCCGAGGATGCCGGCGTGCCCCGGCCTGCGTACGACCGGCCGAGTCGCGTCTCCGTCGACCCACCGCTCGGCCGACTGGACAGCCCGCTGCACGGGCGCGACAAACTGATCGACGAGATCGTGCAACCAGGGAAAGGCTCCGGGGAGTCCGTGCACATCCTGTGCGGCATGGGCGGCTCCGGCAAGAGCCATGTCGCCCTGGAGATCGCCCGCCGCGCCCGGGCGGAAGGTCGGACGGTCTGGTGGGTGCAGGCAGGGCGGCTCAACTCCGGAATGCGTGAGGTGGTCAGCCAACTCGGTGCCTCCGAGACCCAGGTCGACCAGGCCTGGGCCGGGATGATCAGCGCGACCGATCTGGTCTGGCGCTATCTCAACCAGGCCGCGCAGCCCTGGTTGCTGATCTTCGACAGCGCGGACGAGCCCGCCACGCTGGGCCCCACCGACGGGGTGCTCGCCGACGGCACCGGTTGGCTGCGCCGCCCGGACGCCGACGACGGCGTGGTCATCGTGACCACCCGGGACGGCAACCGGGCCACCTGGGGCACCTGGTCGACGCTGCACCAGGTGCGCCCGCTCGACGCCGACGCCGGCGCGCACGTGCTGATCGACCGGGCCGGCGAGCAGGCCGGTGACCTGGCCAACGCCCGGGAGTTGGCCCGGGAGTTGGGCGGGTTGCCACTCGCTCTGCGCGCCGCCGGCAACTACCTGCGGTCGGTCAACGCAAGCCCGGTCTGGCGCGGCTCATCCACCATCACCACCTTCGCCGACTACCGGGCCGCTGTGGAGCGTCGGTTCCGCTCACCGCGCGACGCCACCGACGTCGACCTCGACGAGTCGCTCGGCCTGGAGATCGTCCGTGAGGTCGACGACATCTCACTGGACCTGCTGACCCGCCGCAAGCTTCAGCAGAGCCGGCCGCTGCTCAACGTGCTGGCCTGCCTGAGCGTCTCCCCGGTGCCCTACGAGGTGGTGCTCAAGCCGGCCATCCTGGCCGTCTCGCCGCTCTTCAAGGGGCTCACCGGCCAGCAGCGGCTGAAGGTGTTGGAGGGCATCGGCGACCTAGCCCTGGTCGACTTCGACGTCCGGGAGGACGGCACCGACCCGGCGTTCGCGCACGTGCTGTCGCTGCACCCGCTGGTGCACGCGATGTTCCGCGACCGTGACGAGGTCCGCGAGCAGATCGCCGAATACCACGGGCTGGTCATGAAGCTGCTGCTCGCCGCCACCGAGGGGCAGAGCCCGGACGACTCGGCGGCCTGGGCCAACTGGGACGTGCTGGTGCCGCACCTGGTCGAGGCGGTGCGGGAATACCTCGTACCGCAGAAACACAAGCACGACCCCGAGACGGTACGCCGGGCGCTGGAGCTGGCCCGACTCACCGCCCGCTACCTCATCGCGGTCGGCCTACCCGGCTCGGCCTTCGACATCCTGGACCCGATCGTGCGGGGCTGCGCCGCGTACGACCACGACCTGGACCGGCCGCAGGTGCTGGCGCTACGCCACGAGCTGGGCCGCACCTGGCTGGAACGCAACCAGCCGGAGATGGCCGACCGGGTGCTCCGCGACGTGATCGCGGACCGCACCAGGGTGCTGGGCAGCGACGACGCCGACACCCTCGCCAGCCGCCACAAGCTCACCAAGGCGATCATGGCGCAGCGCCAGTGGCCGGAGGCCGAGTTGGAGCTGCGGCAGATCGTCGCCGCCGAGGATCAGGTCCGCGGCCCGGAGCACTGGGACACCATGATCGTGCGGCACAGCCTGGCGCTGGCCGTGCTCGCTCAACAACGTGCACCCGAAGCCGAGGAGATGCTGCACGCCATCCTGGAGGTCCGGTACCGGACCTGGCCGCTCAACCAACCGGAGACCTGGCAGGCCAGGCACACATTGGCCCGCTGCATGCAGGCGCAGGGCCGACTCGCCGAGGCGGAGGCTGAGCTGCGGGCCACCCTGGCCACCGTGGAGCCCCGGCACGCCGACCGCGGCGAGGTGCTCGCCATCCGGGCCACCCTGGCGGCGGTGCTCCTGCTCGACGGGCGGCTCGACCCGGCGATCGAGGCGTACGAGCAACTGTTGGCCGATCGCCGGCGACTACTCGGGGACACCCACCTGGACACCCTCCAGGTGGAGCACGCACTGCGCCGTCTGCGCAACGGCGACTGACCACCGGCTGCGCCTGGCAACGGCGGGATCAGTGCGGCGCGGCCGGGCCCAGGTCACTCGGGTCGGTGTTGCCACCACAGATGATCACGGCCACCCGCTCCCCCGGCTGTGGCACGTACGCGCCGCCGACCAGCGCGGCCAGCGCGGCGGCACCACCCAACTCGGCGGCGACCCGCAGCTCCGACCAGAGCAGGCGGCGCGCCCGCACCAGGTCCTCGTCACGAACCAGCACGGAGACCACCCCGGTCCGCCGGGCGGTGTCGAAGGCGATCTCGCCGATCCGACGGGCGCCGAGCGAATCCGTGGCGATGCCGCCCACCTCGATGTCCACCGGCCGGCCGGCCTTGAGGGCCGAGTGCAGGGTGGGGATCTGCTCGGGCTCGACGGCGACGACGCGAACCGACCCGTCGAACCAGCTGGCGATGCCGGACACCAACCCGCCGCCGCCGACCGCCACCAGCACGGTGTCGATGCCGTCCACCTGCCGCTCCAACTCCCGGCCGACGGTGCCCTGACCGGCCACCACCTCCGGTTGGTCGTACGCGTGCACGACCAACGCGCCGGTCTCCCCGGCCCGCTGGCTGCTCGCCGCCAGCGCCTCGGCGTAGTGCTGACCGACCTGGCGCACCTGGGCGCCCAGTCCGGCCAGCCGCTGCACCTTCACCGGTGAGGCGGTGACCGGCACGAAGACCTCCGCCGGAACGCCCAGCGACCGGGCCGCGTACGCGACCGCGAGGCCATGGTTGCCGCCCGAAGCAGCGATCACCCCGGCCGACGGCAGCGCCCCCTGGAGCATTCGATTGAACGCGCCCCGCGGCTTGAACGAGCCGGTGTGCTGGTGCAGCTCCAGCTTGAGACTGAGCTGCCCGGGAACACCCAGGTCGGCACCATCGACGGCGATGACCGGGGTTTCCCGGACCCGCCCCTCGACCAGTGCCGCAGCCGCCTCGACGTCGCTTCTGTCCACCATGGGGAAACGCCCTTCACTACGACCAGAGGGCCAGTCGACCGTCGTCGGTGAGCCCGACAAAACATCCTATGGAGATCCGTCGGCCATCGGTCGCGGGACGCACCGTGTGATAGTGCCGTGGATCAAACAGAAAGCCCTCCCCGAGCGTGGGCCGCAGTGTCAACGACTGCACGTCGGCGGCCACCGACTCGTGGAAGCCGTACCCGCCGGGGATCCGCCGGTCTTCGTCGTCTGGCTGCCAGCGCCGCCGCCACAGGACGGTCTCACCACCGGCCGGCGGCACCCGGATGTAGATGTTGAAGGCCAACTGCGCCACCACATCACCGTCGAGCAGCTGGCCCGCGTACTCCCGGACCGCGTCGTCGAAGTGCACCTGGAGGCCGGCGTTGATCTCGCGGACGATGCCGACGTGCATCTCCCGGCGCTGCCGCCGCCCGGGTGCGACGTCCGGCCAGGCGGCCCGGAACGCGGCCAGGCACAGCTCCCGTGGCGTGTCCGTCAGGCCAAGCGTGGACCAGCTCTTTTCGGCCGCGCGGGCCGCGTCCCAGTAGTCGTCCCGGAGTTCACCGGCATCCCGGTGGTCGTTGATGGCCGGGCCGAACTTGGCGACGGTGGGAAACACCCGACGCTCGTCGTAGCGGTCCATGGGTGCGTTGGCGAGCGCGGCGGTGATCGCGTGGCAGCGGGCCGCGGACAGCAGCCCCGGCACACGGAGGGCGGCCAGCCGCCCGGCGACGAGCCCGGCGACATCCGCACGGGTGATCGAATCGGATTCGACGGCGACGAACAACGGATCGATCCTGCTCGAATGCTGCACGGCGGTCCTCCCGTAGCGAAGATCCCTCACCGGACATGTCGCGCCCCCGATCCGCGCACCGTGCAATGTACAAACCTCCAGCAAGGCGGGGTCCCGCAGATCCACGCGGGATGGCGCGGTGGCCGCTACCATCGGCGCAACCGGGGTACACGACACCGAGCCGTACGGCGGGCGCTCTCCACCGATCGGAGAATGGCGACGATTCCCCGGCGTGTCGCATGATGCGACTAGTTCGAACGCTGACGAGGAGTTCGATATGGCTGGCGCCGGCCCGACCGATCTTGACATGCACGCCGACCGTCTGGAAATGGCGCGTCGAATAGCCCGGGAAATGATCGAGTCCGACCATCAGGCACTGGAGCTCGCCGTGCGGCAGCGCCCGCAGTGCTGGTCCCGCCACCCCGCCGGCCACGGCTCCCGCGCCGACGCCCTCGGGGGCTGACCCCGCTCGTGCAAGGGCGGATACTCCGCTCATGACCCTGGCACCGTCACGCACAAATCTCGCCGACGCGCGCTCCTCGTTCCTGGTGCTGATCGGCTGGTACGTAGCAGTCGTCGTGTCGTTCGGCCTGTTCCTCAGCACGCTCTCCGACTCGGTCCCGGCGGACTGCGGCGAGGTGTGCGACTCCGAACGATCGGACATGCTGATGTTCGGGCTCTACGTGGCCATGCCGGCGATGTTCCTCGCGCTGCTGGTCAGCCTACTGACGCTCGCGGTGCTCATCACTCGAACCCGGATCCACTCATCGGCCCTGGTGGGCACACTGTCCGCAGTGCTTCCGCTGGTCGTGTGCGGCCTCCTGATCACCAACCTCTGACCGCGCTCCGTTGATCACTTGATGGTGAGTAGTTCAAACAGGCCCGGAGAGCTACTCACCATTAAGTAATCACGGCGGCGCCGCCACTCCCGGCGCCAAGCTGGGGCGCTAATCTCCCGGCTGATGAGACATTGCTTCGGTGACCGGGCCACCTTCGCCGTGGAGGTCGGCGAGATCCAGGCGCTTCCCCTCTGCACCATCGATCTGTGGGTGGCCGGCAAACGGCTGACCATCGATGACAACTCGGCCTTTGTCCCATCGCTTTCGCACGCGATGCGTTCGAGCGCCGCGCAGGTGCGCCGACGTGACGTCAGGCCCTGCCCATTCCCGGGCCGCGCTCCGGAGGAGATATTCCGCCTGCTGCACGCGGACGAGACGGAGCTCCGGGAGCAGTTCTGGTTCCTGCGCTGGGGCGAGATCGTCGACAACGTGTCCACGTACGCCTACCTAGATCAACACGAGTTGGTGATCGTCTTTTCGTTCTGGCGGGCAAGCCATCCCTCCCCGGAGGACCTGGGAAAGATCTTCGCTGTCCGGATCCTGCCGGGCACTTTCGCGACCACCGTCGAGGAAGCAAACGATCTACTGGACGCCGAGTTCGTCACCGTCGATCCGCACCGATTTGTGCCGGTTCAGCGTCGAAGCTAGGTCGCCGGTCACATCGGCCCTTCCGAAGCTAGATCGGATCTTACTTCGGAGCGGTCTACGTAAAAGCGGAGCTCGCTACGGTTATGCCGTCGCCGGGCCCGCGGTGACCCGGGGCCGACCACGTTCAAACTGCGCTACCGCAGCGTCTACGGGCAGACCGTCGACTTCGACCACCGGGCCATCACCGGGATCCTGCTGTGACCAGACACAGCAGCGCCCCCGACCGGATCAGGTCGGGGACGCTTCGTCGTTCAGCGGGTCGAGGTGCTCGTCTCGGGTCGGCGCATGTCCTCGCCCCGGCGGTGGTCTTCCATGTGCGCCTTGAGCGCTGCCTGCCCGGCGTCGTCGGCCGGGCCGCCGGACCACCGGTGCGACCAATCGGAGTGGTGGAGCTTCTCGTCGCCGCGGTGGATGCTGCCCGCCGGCGGTCAGCGCACCCAGCTCACAAACCGGGCCCACGTATCGCCGAGCTGCCCACTGGCGGGCAGTTCGGCGATGGCCGCGATGTACACCGCGCCGAGGTACATGGCCAGGCCGACCCGGTCCCGCCCGTACGCCTCCGCGAGGCGGACCCGCGCCGGGTTGCACGGCCACTCTTGCTCGCACGCCCCGCAGTCCCACTGCGGCCGGCGCGGCGTGTGCTGACCGTCGAGCCGCCGGTCGAGCGCCGCGGCGGCCTGTCGGCCTCTGTCCTGCTCAGCGGCCACAGCCGCCCGGACGGTGGTTGGGCTCGGCAGCATCATCGGTGACCCCTCGCCTCAGGGGCTGAGGCGCCCGGTCATTTCCGGCACGGACGCCCCTGCCCTACCTGGGTGAGGGCCCGACACCGGACGTCACAGGGGAAACAGCCGGTGACCGGGCCCTCACTTGGAGGTTCGCGGGTGCGGCCACGGTGTTCAAGGCATAGACCGTACGACAGTCGACGATCAATGATGCAGGTGGCACGGAGCGTACTAGTTCGTGTATCCGACCAGGTCAGCCAGCGCAGCCAGGTCGTCCGTCATAGCCCGGCGGCGACCCAGATCGATCGTCCGCACGATGTCCCGGGCGTAACGCTGATGCCGCAGCCACGACGGCGCGAGGCTACCCAGTCCGGTCAGGATTGCCTCCGACTCCACGAACTGGCGGCGGGCGGCGTACGCCCACGCGACGTCTAGGCGGTGACGCTGCCAGCTGGATCCGACCGGCGTCGGCCCTGGCGGCACCGCCTCAGCCAGGGTGAGCACCCGCCCCGGGTCGCCGGCCACCGCCGCCGCCTCCACCCGTGCCATCTGCACCCGACCCGCGTTGAATCCGCCGACCATCATCAGGTGCTCGCCGCCCGGGTCGCGCTCACCGATCCGGACCGCCGCCGCAGCGGCTGCGTCGACCAGCTCGGCAGCCTCGTTGGGTCGGTTGTCCCGAGCGTGCGCCGCGGCGGCGCCCATCAGCAGCCACCCCCACGCCGCGAGCTCACCGGGGGTGGCGCGGGAGAAGCGGGGTTCCACCTGGTCGGCGGTGGACACGCCTAGCTGCGCGGCCTCGGCGAGCCGGCCCTGCCGCATCAGCAGCCAGCACAACCCTTGAATGACGGTGGCCGAGACCACCTGATTGCCGGAGCGGCGTGCGGCGGTGAGCGCGTCCGTGAGCGCGGTCTGCGCCAGGTCGCCCGCGCGTAGCTGGATGAGGAGGTTTCCGGTCAGGTGGAGGGTGCGGGCCAGCAGCGCGTACGCGGCGGCCTCATCGTCACCGTCCGACAGGTCGACAGCAGCGCGCACGTCGAGCAGCAGCGGCGGTATGCCGGTCAGCGCGGTGGCGTAGTCGTTGGCCTGGTAAGCACGGTCGACGGCGCGCAGTTTGGCCCGGAGCGTTTCCGCGGGTGGTGGATCGCCGACGGGCACGGCCAGCGCCGCACCGGTCAGCCCGTGCACGGGGGCGACCGCCCGGCGGATCTCGGCCAGGGACAGCGGCCGGTGGCCTGGCTCGTCCCGCGCGGCGGCTTCGGACGCGTCGCCGATCAGCGTGGTGGTGGGCACGCCGAGCGCGCGGGCGAACGCGTGCAGGGTATCCAGACGGGCCGACCCGGGCTTGTTCTGCTCCAGCTTGCGGACCGTCTCCACGCTCAACGTGGCGCGCTCGGCCAGCTGCTCTTGGGTCAGCTTCGCGGCTCGGCGAAGTCGGGCGAGGTTGTCACCGGTGGTCGGGTTCGTCATCAGGGCTCCCAGGTAGCGGTCTGGGGCGGTCCGCCGACCGCTACAACCGGCGAGCCTGCCACTTCGGACGGTACACCCAGCACAGAGACGGGCCCGCCAGACGCGATCCTGGCGGGCCGTTCGCTATTCCTTCGCCATCCCGATGCCTCGTCGACGGGCGAACACCGTCCGACCGTTGCCCAGGTGCACGAACGCCCGCACCTTCACTCATCATCGCGTGGTACCTGCGAGTGCCAGGAGCGAAGGTGCCGAAGCGACCAGAGGTCACGCCTACCGCCCAACCCGGAGAGTGCACCACGGGTTCAGGATCAGCGGGAACAACTTCGGCACCGAGCAGAACGAGCGACTTTGAAAGACGCTGGAAGAACGCGAAGGGTGTTTCCATAGGTGAGGGGCACTATCGGAAGACCCCTCGCAGGTCAGGTGACCGCGCGGTCTACTCCTTCGTCCCGAAGGAACAACCACCGGCTCGTGAGCTGCGCTGGCTACTTGGTTGAGCTGGCCGAGCGGTCCGCCACCGTCCGTGGTTGTCCACCGTTGCCCGCGCCCGTCGTCACCCGGTTAGTCACCCACCCGCATAGCCGGGAAGAGCCTCGTACACATGGCCTCGACATCGCGTAGCCCCTCGTCCTCCTCGTAGATGCAGGTCGCGCAGATAGAAAGGTCCCGACCGTCCGGCCTCGGGTGCACCTGGGGCGCGTGCCCGCACTCGGGACAGGGCTCACCATCGTGACTGGTCATGCTGCGATCGTCGCAGGTGTGCACGCTCAGCTTGGGAATCGGATTGATCTCCGGTCAGAGCTGCCAAGCCAGCTGGTGAATGAGCGGGGAGCGTCAGGGTTTGCGGTGTCGATGTGCCGGC